>JAEUJX010000667.1 GCA_016794545.1 Myxococcales bacterium | reverse complement strand
GCATCGGCAGCACGTGGCGAAGCGACGGCGCGAACGGCGAGGCCGCGAGCGTCGCGGACAGTCCGGCGCCCGGCGCGGCAGGCGCAGCGTGCGCGATCGCGTCGGCCGGCGACAGGCGAGCGACGGCCGGGGCCGCCGGGGCTGCCGGGGCCGCGGTGGCGGTGGTCGCAGCCGGCGCGATCGCCTGGGAGCGCCGGCCCGCGGCGGCGGCCGCGATCTGCGCGAACACGTCGTCTGGCGTCTCGGCGCTGTCATCGAAGCGCTCGACCGGAGCCGGGGCGGGACGCAGCACCGGCGTCGGCGCGAGCGACGGCGCCGGGCGCGCGGCGGCGGTCGCGCCGGCGCTCGTGGACTCGAACGCGGGGACGCGCAGCCGCGACTGCGGCGCGGTCTCGACGTCGAAGATCGGTCGCACGAAGATCGACTCGGGTGCCGCCGCGGCGAGCGCCTCGAGGCGCTGCTCGGGGGTGGCGCCGGAGCCGGCCTGGAGGATGTCGAGCGAGCGCGGCGTGGCGCCCGCGAACCGAGCGAGCCAGCGATCGGACCAGGCCACGTGCGAGAGCGCGGCGGGCATGGCCGACGCCGTCGCGCCGAGCGCGGTGGTCGGAGCGATGCCACTCGCCGGAGCCTGCGCGAACGCCCGCGACGCCGGAGCGGAAGGACCGACGAGCCACGGCAGCGCCGGCACGCGCGCCGGCTCCGTGCGCGGAGCGATCAGCGGCAGGGCCAGCGCCGGCGCGGGCGCGGGCGCGACACCGACCATCAGGGACGGCGCCGTCGGCGGGGCGATCATCGGGCGCTCGATCACCTGCGCGCGCTCGACGGCGGTGACGAGACCGCCGATGCCGGCGGGCATGACGAGGCGCGGGCCGCGCGTCGCCTGGAACGTCTGGTTCGCCGCGGCGGAGCGCGCGAGCAGCTCGGCGGTGCGGAGCGTCTCGGCGACCTGCGTGATCGCCGCGAGGCCGCCCTCGGGGCGCGCCGCGATCATCTGCTGGAGCTCGGGCGGCAGCGCGGCGATGGCGGCGACGACCTCGGGCGGAGGCGCGATCGCCGCGGCCTGCGGTGCCGGCGCGACGGTCTCCACCGGACGGGCCGGCATCTCGAGGTTGCGCGCGTGCTGCGCCGCCTCGACCCGCGCTTGCTCGTGGAGACGAGTCGGCGCGCCGGTGCGGGGCTGCTCGGCGCGCGCCGCGGTCTCGACCTGCGCGCGCGCCTGGGTCTCGGCCTCCTGCGCGCGCTCGGCCATCCGCTGCGCGATGCGCTCCTCGACGCGGAGACGCTCGGCCTCGGCGGCGGTCGCCTGGGTGCGCTGCGCTTCGGTCTGCGAGACCTGCGCGGTCTGCGCCTGCGTGGCCTCGGTGCGCTGCGCCTCGATCTGCGCGGCCTGGGCGGCGGCGGTGCGAGCGGCGATCTGCTGCTCCGCGGCCTGCGCCTCGCGGCGCACCGCGATCTCGCGCTCGGCGCTGACGCGCGCGACGCGCTGGAGCTCGGCGATCCGCGCGCGCTGCTCGGCGTATTGCTCGGCGAGCTGCGTGGCGCCCGCCATCGAGGCGGTCGGCACGAGCGCGGGCGCGTCGCCGACCAGCGGGTGGTCGGGGCGCGGCGCCGGCGGCGTGACGAGCTCGGGCGCGTACTGCGCGACGCGCGTGTCGGTCGCGGCCAGGCTGGCGCGCTCGAGCATCGCGGTCAGCACCGTGCGGAGCTGCGGGCTGACGCGACCCATCGTCGGAGCCTGGGCGTCGCCCGTGCGGGTCATGGCGAGCGGCGCGACGGCGCGGGACATCAGCTCGGCGGCCTGCACCGCGGCGAGCGGCACGAGCGGCGAGTAGGCGTCGCGGCCGCCGCCGTAGCCGACCCCGGCCGGCTGTGGAGCGGATCCCGTCGCCGCGATCGAGAGCGACGGCGCGACGTACTCGTAGAGCGCCGCCGGCAGCGCGGCCGGCGCACGCGGAGCCGGCGCCTGAGCCGGCGCGACGAACGTGCCGCGCGTCGTGAACATCGTCGGTTGCGGCGCATCCGCCTGCGCGTGCTCGGTCTGCACGCGGCGCGCGGCCGCCATCCAGTCGAGCTCGTCCTGGTACCAGGGACGCGGGAACACCCACGACACCGCCGCGCCCTCGCGCTCCGACGTTCCGACCGCGGTGTAGTGCGTGAACAGGCGGAGCGATGCGGAGCGCTGTGCGGTCTCGATCCACGGCGCGACCAGCCGATCCACGAAGCCGAGCGAGCGCATCGTGCGGAACGACGAACCACTCCCCTCGGTCGCCTCGGGCGCCCACCGCTCGACGTGCCGGTTGGCCGCGTGGAGCGCGGTCGCACCGAGCCGAGAGGTGAACGGCGACGGCGCCGACAGCGCGGCGCTCAGTGCTCGAGGTTCGGTGGGTTCGTTGGCCATGCGCGTCTTTCAACTCAGCCGAACTTGATGCCTTCGTGCGCGATCTCGAGCGTCTCGATCGCGAGCTCGCTCTTGCTCGCGTCGAACTCGCTGATCTCCCACTTGCACGGCCAGCCCTTCTTGAAGGTCCACTTGGCCTTGTCGTTGAGCGCGGTGTCGAGAAGGATGATCTCGCCGTCGATCCGCGTGCGCTCGCTGCCGGTGATCCACTTTTCGCGCCACTCGATCAGCTTGGAGCTCGCCGTGAAGCCCTGCTTCAACACGATGTTGCTCCACTTCGTCGCGCCGACCAGCTGCCACGTGGTGTCGTTGACTCCGCCTTCGCGCACCGGGACGACCTCGGTCTCGTACTTGAGACCAGAGACGCTCTTGAAGAACAGATCCGCCGGCGCGTCGCCCTTGTTGATCGACAAGGAGACCTTGAAGCAGAACACCGGCAGTGGGTCTTTGCGGGCCATGGTCGTCGTCTCCTATTGCGTATCGGGGCCGGTCATCGTTTGGGTCAGGGAGATCATGATGAACTCGGCAGGCGCGACGGGCGCGACGCCGATATCGCAAACGAGCACGCCACTATCGACCTGCTCGGGTGGGTTGTTCTCAGCATCGCATTTTACGAAGAAGGCCTGCTCGGCATTCCCTCCGGCGAGCATCCCCTTCTGCAGCAGATCTTCCAGGAATGCTTCGGTTCGACCCTTCAGCATCCCCCAGGTCCGCGCGTCGTTCGGCTCGAACGTCGACCACGCGAACCCCGCCTGCAGCGAGCGGCGTAACATGATGAAAAGACGGCGAACCGGGATGTAGCGCCACTGGGGGTCCGACGACGCCGTGCGGGTCCCCCACGGCCGGACCCCGCGCTGGAGCCGGAACGTGTTGACCGACTCGCTGTTCAGGAGGCCGAGGTGGTCCTCCGTGACCCGGAGCGCGACGTCCTGTGCCGCTTCGATCTCGAGGTTTGCGGGCGCATGGTGCACGCCCTCCAGATCCCTCCGGGCGTAGCAGCCCGCCAGGTGTCCCGACGGCGGGACAATCCGGATGGCATCGGTGGGAGCGATGGTGCGCAGCCACGGCCAGTAGTAGGCGCAGTACGAGCTGTCCGTGCGGCGGCGCCAGCGGCACACCCACTCGATGTCCTTGCTCTGCGGGATGTCGAGGATCGCGAACCGGTCCTTCTGGTTCTCGCAGATCGCGATCAGCTGGTCCTGCAGCCGCTGCGCCTTCATCTCGCCGGCCGGCCCGGGCTCGCGCTCGTAGAACCGCATCGCGTCCGGCACGAGCAAGAGGCCGACCTCCTCCTCCGCGGCGAGCGCGAGCATCCCGGTGCGCTGCCCCGGTCCCAGGTCGAGGCCGACGAAGTCCTCCGGCGTGATCGTGTCGATGCCGTCGCGCCCGCCCGTCAGCCGCGTCATCGCCATCGGCTCGGGCAGGTTGTGGGGCACGGGAGACCGGGTCTTCAGGTCCTCGATCCGCACCAGGCGCGACCGCTGCGAGATCACGCGCGGCGCGTAGTTCTTCGACGAGGGGTGCATCTGCAGCCCCTTGAACACCTCGCGCCGCTCCTTCATCGCGACGTGGATCTCGAACGTCATCACCTCGAGGTGCGTCGGGGCGGCGGCGCGGTGCCGGCGGTTGACCGGCGTCTCCGTGCTCCACTTGACGAGCTTGTCGGCGACCTCCGTGAGCACGACGAAGTCGGAGTTCTCGCGGTCGTAGATCCGCACGAGGGAGCCCACCTCGAAGCCGCGGGTCGTCGAGACGTGCGCCTCGCCGGAGCCGATGTCGAGGTCGCGGGTCAGGAGCGCCTGCGCACCGGGCGCGTGGACGCAGCGGACCCAGATCGCGTTGCCCCACGAGCCCTCGTCGAGCGCGCGGATCTTGAGCGACGGCTTGTTCCAGTCATCGACCTGGACGTGCTCGGCGCAGGCGGCGTGCTCGATGCCCGCGGTCTGCCCCGCCTCCGGCATGTGCGCGACGCGGACGATCCAGCAGTCGGAGCCGCCGTTCTTGAAGAAGCCGTAGACCGCGTCACTCGTGTACGACTCGGTCGTGTAGCCGTAGAGCTCGACGAACTCGTCCCACGTCTTCAGGCGCGTGGGCTCGTTCATCGGGCCCTTCTGCGTCATGCCGACGAAGCCGGCGATGCGCGTGTTCGCGATCGACAGCGGTGGCGGCGCCACGCTGTCGAACGTTTGATAGATGCCAGGAGCTCGGATATCTGCGGACGGTCGCATGCGCATGACAGAAACCTTCCCAAGAGGACACCAGCGACGGAGTGACTAGCGGCGACGCGCCTCGTTGATCTCGCGATTGACTCGCGCGATCTCGCGAAGCCAGACGTGCCGTTCTTCGTGCTCCATGTCGAGGATGTCGTCGATCGACCAGTGGAAGTGGTACGCGATGTAAGCGATCTCTTGGTAGAGCTGCTCGCGCGGGTACGTGGCGACCGCCGCCCAGGTTACCCCGGGCCAGACTGGCCACTACCTCCCTCGGTGAGCAGCGCACCCGTGACCATGTCGACATCCATCTCGTGCTGACACTTCGGGCACGTGATGTGATGCTTGGGCGTTCCGCCCTCCTCGTTGATCTTCCGGTAGAACTCCTGGAGATACGCGAGGTCGGTCGAGAACAAGTTCTCGATCATGTCGACCGAGATGTGCGTCTCCTCGCCGATCTTCGTGATCACGCGCGACAGCAGCACGATCACGAGGTAGGCGCGGTTGGACTGCACGCGATAGTCCTGGAGCGGCAGGATCTCGTCGCGCGCGGTCGCGAGCCGCATCACGCCGTCGCGATGAACGTTGCCGCTCTCGTCGACGTAGCCGCGCGGCAGGCGGAACGGGAATTGAGTCTTGAAGGCCATCTAGCCAATCCTGGTTGAGTCGAAAACGAGCCGAAAAAACGAACGCGGGTTGCTCACCCCTGAGCAACCCGCATCCTAATTCGGCCGGGAGGCTGATTTCAGCTGCCCGGGGTGGGAATCAGGCGTCGACTTCCTTCATCTCGAAGACCATCGTCTCGACGTACATCTCGACGTTGAAGCGCTTGATCTTCTCGCTGTTCGCTTCCATGTCGTCGTCGCTGAACTTCTTGAAGCCCATGTTCTTCAGCGTGACGCGGCCGAGCTCCTTCTTCTGGTCCGGGCCCATGAAGATGACGGCACCGTCCATCTCGTTCTCCTCGAGGTGCATGCCGTCGATGAACCAGGCCTTGGCCTGATCCGCCCACGCCTGGTGATCGGCGTAGGAGATCGCCAGCTTGATGTCGGGCACCGTCAGCTTCGCCGGGTGCTTCGTCGGCTCGCGCGTCGTGCCGACCAGGTCCTGCGCGACCGCGCACTTCCAGGTGAACGAGTCCACCGAAGCGACGCGCTTGCAGGGGAGCTTGCCGACCTCGACCGCGAAGTTCGAGCACAGCCACGCCTTCTGCTTCGAGCCGGTCTTGCCGGCCTGGATGACCTGGCCGCCGCCGTTGGTGTGGCGCACCATCTCGGCGTCGAACTCGACGTCGATGTAGCCGCCGTCCTTGCTGTCGCCGGACAGCTTCGGGATCGTGACGCCGGTGATGATCGCGTGCTTGAACTCGATCACCGACTGGGCCTTGTAGTCGAAGTCGGCGGCCGTGACGGCGCCGTCCTTCGCCGCGTAGCCCATGTCGAACGACTGCTTGATCCAGTCGTACATGCCCTTGCCCATACCAATGCCGACGCTGGCCTTGCCGGGCGTCCACTTGATGTTGGAGACGTGCTTCTTCTGGATGTTGCTCGCGCCGAGGTCGTTGGTCGTGATGTCGGCTTCCATCGCGAGGCCGCTGAACTTCTTCAGGAATCCTACGTTGTAACCGGAGATGTCCATCATGAACCGTCCGCCGGTATATGTCCTCTTCTCAGCCATTTCGATTTCTTCCTCGTTCGATGTCGTTTCGCCGGCCCGTCACGGAGCCCGTCGGAGGCCACAACACTGACGCCCTTCACCGCGGCACTGGTGCCGCCCGATCCTCTCTTGTGGTCACCGAAGATCCCCCTGCCGTTTTCCGAGTATTTCCCTTCTAGCCGTCAGGTCCGCACCGCGGCGGTATGCCGTCGTGCGCCCGCTTGTTGCTCGCCTCTTACGCGGCCGAAACCGTTTTCTTCCCGACTTCGGCCGTCTAAGAGACGCCAGGACCCGCGGGGGTCCTGGTTGTGGTGAGGCTTACGCCTCGCGCCATCCGTCGGACGGATGGTGCGTGGCCACTACTCCTCGACGCCGCCGCCGGAGGCCATCTGGCCAATCCGGAAGATGACGAACTCGGCCGGCTTCACCGGGGCGAGGCCGATCTCGACGACCAGCTGACCGGCGTCGACGACCTCGGGCGGGTTGGTCTCCTCGTCACACTTGACGTAGAAGGCCTGCTCCGGGCTGGTGCCCATGAGCGCGCCCGTGCGCCACAGGAGCGTGAGGAACGACGAGATCGTCCGCTGCACGCGCTTCCAGAGGCGGTGGTCGTTGGGCTCGAACACCACCCACTGGGTGGCGCGCTCGATGCTCGACTCGACCATGATGAACAGGCGGCGCACGTTGATGTAGCGCCACGACGGATCGCTCGAGAGCGTACGCGCGCCCCAGATGCGGATCGCACCGTTCATGAAGCGAATGGCGTTGATGCCCTTCGGGTTGAGCAGATCCTGCTCGCCCTTGGACACGTTGTACTTGAGGCCCAGCGCGCCACGAACGATCTCGTTCGCCGGCGCCTTGTGAACGCCGCGCTCCGAGTCGGTGCGCGAGTACACGCCGCAGATGTGACCCGACGGGGGAACGAAGATGTTGCCCTTGTCCGGATCGTAGACCTGGATCCACGGGAAGTAGTAGGCGCCGTACTTCGAGTCGCGCGGCTTCGGGAGCTTGTCGACGCCGCCCGAGATGGTCTCCGGCGAGTCGAGGACCGCGAAGCGGTCCTTGCGCGTCTCGGCGTGCGAGAGCAGCGCGTCCTGAACGGCCGGCGAGACCTGACCCGGGGCCGCGATGATCGCGATCTCGTCGATCTCGTCGAGGCACTTCAGGCCGGTGCGCGCACCGGGGCCGCCATCCTTGCCGATGTAGAGGCCGTCACGGCCGCCACCACCGACAGCGGGCGCCGCCGCCTTCTCGTCCTTCTTGTCGCCGGCCGGCTTCGCCTCGACCTTCGCGCCCTCGGGCGCGCCGACGTTGACGACGAAGCAGCGCGAGCCGCCGTTGTTGAAGAACCCGTAGATCGCGTGAGCGAGGTGCTCGCTGCAATCCTTGAAGTCACCGTACGTCTTCACGAACTGCGACCAGTTCGTGATGAGGACGGCCTCGTTCAGCGGGCCCTTCGCGCTCTCACCGAGGAAACCGACGGTGTTCGTACCGACGGCCTCGATGGGCTTGGATCCACGATCAACCTCTTCGACGTATACGCCCGGGCTCAAGTAGCTGGTAGCCATTCGCTGTTCTCCTTTGTCGTTGCCGATGGCGGTGGTCTTCGCCCGCCTGTCGGTGTCGTGCGGTCCGCATCATCGCGGAGCCGCAACGAAATCATCTCTTCCCGCCGCCTCCGCCTAGATCGAGGCGCTTCGCGCCGAGAAACGGATTGCCACTGGGACCCTGCTCGCTGATGCGCGGGTCCGTGATGGACTTGTACTCGAGCTGGCGCGACTGGACGCGCGTGAACTCCTCGAGCTTCTCCGGAAGGATCGGAATCGCGGTCCATGCCTGCACGGCAGGACGCACGGGCTGGTTCAAACTTCCCCAGAATCGCGAGAGCGTGCCCTCGTCCAGGCGCGCCGACATCAGCCAGTTGAGGTTGAAGTCGTCCTCGAACGACTGGCCCTTGAGCTTCTCGCGGGGGACCTCGGCGTTCTCCATCACCGTGCGGATGATGAGCCCCAGCAGGAGCTGCTCGTCCTCCGGCGTCTGCGCCCACGCACTCAGGAGATAGTCGAGCCGCACCCAGAGCCGGCGCCGGCGAAAGAACTCCTTGATCGATCCGTCGTCCTGCGGGACCTCGACGATCTCCGACGCGGGCGTCGAGTCGTGGCCCTCGGGATCGATCGAGATCTGGTAGAGGTACGCCGAGACCGCGGGCAGCTTGCCTTCGATCGCGTCGGGCTTCGGAGCTTGCTCGACGATGTGCACGCGCTTGTAGCCGTTGCGCTTGAACTCGTCCTGGAGGAGACGCGAGAGCGACTCGGACGTCTCCTTGATGATGTGATGCTGAGGCGTCATCGAGTGCGCTGCGCTCGTTCGAACCAACCCCCAACGAACGAGCTGACGGATGGTAGCCGTTCGCCGCGCACGCTCAAGCGACGCCGCGCCAAAAAAGACATCGCTCATTGACACGTCGCATCGGCGTCGACATCGTCCGGTCCGTGTCTCGCCGGCACCTGTTCGTGTGCACGAACGAGCGCTCCTCGGGAAAACCCGCGTGCGGCGCGTCTGGCTCCGCGGCGATCGCGGCCGAGGTGACGCGGCTGCTACTGCTGCGTGGCGAGACGAATGTCCTTGTGACGACGTGTGCTTGCCTCGGTCCGTGCTTCGACGGACCGACGGCCGTCGTCTATCCCGACGCGGTCTGGTACGGCGCGCTGACGATCGAGGACGCGCCGGCGCTCGTCGATCATCTGATCGACGGAGTTCCCGTCGCCGCGAAACAGCTCGACCCGCCGGGATCGTAGGGAATCCGGACCGCGCGGCCGACGTAGCCGATCAGCTCGCGGCCGCGAACAACAGCGGAATCCGGACCGAGATGCCGCTGGTGACCCCGGTCGGTCCGAGCTGCGTCGCGAGCTCGCGATGGCCGCCCTCGACGAACACGCCGAGCGCCCACGTGCCGGCGAACACCGCGACCGCCTTGCGATCGGAGACGCCGCCGACGCCCGCCCAGTACAGCTCCGCCGCGAACCGCACGGCGCCGCCGAGCGAGCTGAACGTGCGCAGCCCGTTGTCGACGCGGAGCAGCTCGCCCCGCAGCTCGACCCAGGTCCGGAACGAGCTCCGCGTGTAGAGCGTGCGCGCGAGCGTCAGGTACGTGCCGTCCATCGAGAGCTGCGGCTCCGAGGCCGTGGCGTCGTACGACCGCTCCCCGCCCGGCGCCAGCGCCGGCGCGTACACCGGGCGCAGCCCGCGGCGCGAGCCGACGTAGCCGATGCCGACGTCCCAGCTCGTCGGCTTCCAGAACAGCGAGGCCCAGTGGACGCCGACCAGGATCTCGGTCGACGAGGTCACCGCGTCGCCACCGTTGATCGCGATGTGGTGACCGATGTCGATCTCGAGCGGCGGCAGCGCGATCATCCCGGGCGAGCCGGCCCGGGCCGTGCCGCCGGCCGTGACGAGAAGCGCGACGATGACGGCCACCCTCTTCATGGGCGCGGAGCCGGTGCAACGGCCGCGCCCGGGCAAGTGTGCGGCGACAATGGCGCGTGCGTCAGGCGCCGCGACGCACGCGACGCACGGGTGTCACGCGTCCACCACACAGTCGCGGGTCGGGCGCGCCTGGCAGGCGAGCACCAGGCCCCGGGTCCGATCGGCGGCGGTCAGCGCGTCCTGGGTCTCCATGCGCACCTTGCCCGAGAGGAGCTTGACCTTGCACTGCCCGCAGATGCCGGAGCGGCACTCGTTGGGGATCTCGACGCCGGCGTCCTCGGCGGCCTCGAGCAGCGTCAAGTCCCCGACGTCGGTCGTGGCCTGGGCCCTCTGGAACGTGACGGCGGCGGTGTGGCCCTCGGGCAGCGGCTCGTCGGCCTCGTGCATCGCCATCGGCGGCGCGCCGAGCTTCATGGCGTCCGCGTCGTCGATCGGCGGGGTCGAGACGAACGCCTCCTGATGGATCTCGGCGTCGGGGATGCCCATGCCGACGAGGAGCTTCCGCATCGCGGTCATCATCGCGTCGGGGCCACACACCAGGATCGGCCCGCGCTCCTCGGTGAGGCGCGGGATGAAGTCGGTCAGGAGCTCGGAGGTGATGTTGCCGCGCGCGCCGTCCCACGCCGTGTCGGGGTCGCCGCTGATCGTGATCTTGACCTTCAGGTTCGGGTGCTTCGCGACGAGCCCCGCGAGCTCCGCGCGGAACACGATGTCCGCGACCAGGCGCACGCTGAACACGAGGTACATCTCGCCGGGCCAGCCGCGGTCGGTGAGCGCACGCACGATGCTCATCATCGGCGTGATACCGATGCCTCCGGCGATCAGCACGACGCGCTGCGCCTCGTGCCCCGCGAACGTGAACTTGCCCGACGGCGCGCCGATCTGGACGAGGTCACCCTCCTTCCAGGTCTCGTGCACGTGCACCGAGCCGAAGCCGTTCTGCGCCTTCTTGACGCTGATCTCGCAGTGGTCGCGGCGGGTCGGCGGCGACGCGATCGTGTAGCTGCGGTTCACGCGCTTGCCGTCGATCGTCAGCCGCAGGTTCAGGTACTGCCCCGCCACGTGCTCGAACGGCAGCGCGCCGCCGCCGGGGTTCACGAACCGGAACGTGCGCACGTCGTGCGTCTCGTCGGTGATCTTCGCGAGGCGGAGCTGCCCGGACCAGAACTTCTTCGGCTGCTTCTTCGGGGGCCGCAGCTTCTTCACGGCGAACGCGCCGGCGCGATACGCGAGGAAGATGCCGAGCACGATGGCGAACGCGGCCGGCTGCCGGAGGTCGCTCTTGACCAGCAGGATGTAGTGGATGACGCCGGCGATCACGGCCGGGTACGCCAGCCGGTGCAGCCGCTTCCAGCGCTTGCCGCCGAGCCGCGCGACCATGCTGTCGAACGAGGTCAGCGCGAGCGGCACCATCAGCACGAGCGCGCCGAACCCGAACCACAGGTACTTCCGCTCGATGATCTCCCGGAGCGTCGAGCCGATCGAGCCGTCGCGGTCCCACCAGAAGAAGATCACGAAGTGGGCGAGGATGTAGAGGAACCCGATCACGCCGAGGTTGCGGCGCACGGCGATCAGCTGGTTCCACCCGGTCAGCTTGCGCAGCGGCGTGATCGCGAGCGACAGCACGAGCAGCACGAGCCCGACGAGGCCGGTCGTGCGGATCGCGAAGTTGACCTCGTTCACGCCGAGCCGGTCCGTGAACGCGTCGATCACGAGCAGCGCCGCGGGCACGAGCGCGTTGATGATGACGAGCCGCTTCGCGAACCGGTTGTCGACGAGCTGTTGCGCGCCGACGCGACGATCGTCGCGTGGCGGCACGCGACCGCTAGAAGTGGACATCGAGATCCATCCCCGCGTAGAGGCTCGCGACCTGATCGCCGTAGCCGTTGAACATCAGCGTCTTGCGGCGGCCGGACTCGCCGATCCGCTGCTCGGTCGCCTGGCTCCAGCGCGGGTGATCGTGGTTCGGGTTGACGTTCGCGTAGAACCCGTACTCGTCGGGCGCCGACTTGTTCCAGGTGGTCGGCGGCTCCTTGTCGACCAGCGTGATCTTGACGATCGACTTGATGCCCTTGAAGCCGTACTTCCACGGCACGACCAGGCGCACGGGCGCACCATCCTGCGGCGGCAGCTCCTGGCCGTAGAGGCCGGTCGCGAGGATCGCGAGCGGGTGCATCGCCTCGTCGAGCCGCAGACCCTCGACGTACGGCCAGTCGAGCACCGCGTCGGTCTTCTGGTTCGGCATGCGGGACGGATCGAACAGCGTCTGGAACGCGACGTACTTCGCCGAGCCCAGCGGCTCGACGAGCGCGAGCAGCTTCCCGAGCGAGTAGCCGACCCACGGGATGACCATCGACCACGCCTCGACGCAGCGCATGCGATAGATCCGCTCCTCGGGCGGGCTGACGCGGCGCAGATCGTCGAGGTCGAGCACGCGGGGCTTGGCGCACAGCCCGCCGACCTCGACCCTCCAGCCGGTGGTATCGAACCCGGCGGCCGCGGCCGCGACCCCGTCCTTGTTCGTCGTGAACTCGTAGAAGTTGTTGTAGTTGACGATCGAGTCCTTCGGGGTCAGCGCCTCGCCCTGCGCGATGAAGCCGGGAGCCGCCGGCCTCGTCAGGTTCGGGATCGGCGGTCGTTCGACCGACTGGAGCTCGACGCCGTTCAGGCGCCGGTACGCGAGCGCGGTGCCCGCGGTGGTGGCCGCGACGATGCCGGCGCGGAGGAAGCTCCGGCGGTTGAAGTACACCTCCGGCGGCGTGACTTCTCGATCGAGCTCACCCATGTGCCCAGCCTACGCCGCGGCGATGCGCTCGGTTACAGGTCGCTCCCCGATCACCCGATCGCGACGCCGATCCGCGCCACCGGGGTCGTCTGCCACGTCTCGACCGCGCGGGCGACCGTGTCGCCGAGGTCGTCGGAGATCTCCGATGTCGTCACCCACGGGAAGCTGTCCGCCAGCACGCTCGCGAGGTCGGAGCGCCCCGGCGGGAGCATGCACACGCTGATCTGGAGGTGCGTGCGCGTCAGCAGATCGATGGTCTCGAGCGGCGTGCGCGGCGCGAGCGGGGTCATGCCGCGATCGACCAGCCGATCGATCAGCTCGGCGCGGCGCGGCCCCGGCTCGTCGACGACGAGGATCGGGCGGCGCCGGGCGGCGGCGAGCGCGGCCTCGATCGCGCTCGCGATCGACGCGCGCATCGCGGGGTCGACACGATCGAACACCACGGCGACGCGGAACGCGCCATTCCTGGGCTCGACGCGTACGGTGCGCGCGCCGACGATGCCCGCGCCATCGATCAGCTGGAGCTCGAGGTCGTGACCGTCCTCGAGCGGCCGCACCGGAACAAAGAGCAGCGCGCCCGTGTGCGACAGGTTCTCGACGGTGCCGCGCACAGGGCCCGCGCCCGCTTGCACGACCGCCGTGCCCCGGACGGGGACTCGCATCGAACGCCGACGTTCGGACCAGCTCGCCAGATCGACTCCCATCTCGACCTCCCCTCGTTCGACGAGCATACGGTAGCTAGCGTCGGCCCGATCACGGTTTTTCGATGACGTGCAGCGTCAGTCCGCTGTCACTGCATTCGTCCGCTCAGTACGTCA
This sequence comes from Myxococcales bacterium, assembly GCA_016794545.1. GTDB lineage: Bacteria > Myxococcota_A > Polyangia > Haliangiales > Haliangiaceae > JABFXX01. Next base: position 13,986 of record JAEUJX010000667.1, on the reverse strand, counting down.
GCAGCGCGTCCAGGTGCCGGCGCTCCCAGGCCCGCGCCTGGTCGTAGGCCTCGAACTGGGCCTCGTCGGCGAGAAACTCCTTGGAGTGGAACTCGCGGCGGCCGTTCTTCACGCGGATGTCGTGAACCTGGTGGAGCATCTCGTGGAACACGATCCACGCGACAAAGAACCGCGGGACGAACGCCCGGTCGAGGGAGCGGTGAATCCGGATCAGGCGATCCTCGACGGAGTAGCTGCCCATCTTGATCGAGTTGCGGCGGCGGGCCCGGCCGGTGCGCGGCCCCCAGGTGATCGACGCCTCGATCTTGCCCGCGAAGTAGCGGGTGTTCAGCTCGTCGTAGATGTGCCGCAGATCGTGGTGCTCGCCCGCGGTGAAGATCACCTGCGTGGGCGCGCGGCGCGACCGGCCGCGCACGTGATCGCTGTTCGCGTCGATGAAGTCGCCGAGCACACGTGAGGCGTCGGCGTCGTTGTCGGCGATGTAGTGCGCGAGCGCGCGCGTGATCACCGGATCGGCGTCGGCGAACATGTGGTGGAGCCGTACCTCGTAGCGCTTCTCCTTCGCGATGCGCCGGACCGAGATCATCGTGTAGCGGTTGTCGGTCAGCGTGACCTGCACGCGGCCCTTGGTCATGTGGGCGCGGATCCGTCGCTCGAGCGAGTCCTGCGCCTCGATCACCTCGGGGGGCAGGGTCTCCTTGCGCGCGCGGCGCATCGCCTCGACCAGACCGATCGCGCGGCTCGCCCCCTCGCTCGCGGACGCCAGCGACGGACCGCCACACGGTCCGACGCTGGCGGCCTCGCAAGCTCGGCCAACCGCTCGGGCGTCTACGGGGCGCATCGCGGACAACAGTTCACTCAATGAGGACTCCTGTTATTCAAGCACATAAGGAAGTGGCAGCCGAGGACAGACCTCCGGCCGCCCCAAAGTGACCCGCCTTCGGGGGCGTCGAGCGGCGCCAGGCTGCGCTGCATCGACAGGAAAAATGCTATCGCGCAGCTTTGCGGTGGATCCACTTTTCCACAGGGCAAGGGATCTCATCTGATCGCAACTACTCAGAAAACCAGATGTGGGCAGGGATCGCACCGCACCGGGATGCAGTGCGCTAAATTGCCCGCCCCATGAGCGCGTTTTTGTCGACCCACACGAGGACTCACAGCGCCGGCGCCCTCCGGGCCGCCGACGTCGGCAAGACCGTCGTCCTGACGGGCTGGGTCAAGACCTACCGGGATCACGGCCAGGCGATCTTCGTCGACCTCCGCGATCGCGAGGGCATCACGCAGCTCGTGTTCGATCCGTCGTTCTCCAAGGAGGCGCACGAGGCCGCGAACGTCCTCCGCAGCGAGTGGTGCATCGGCGTGATCGGCGAGGTCCGCTCGCGCGGCGGCAACGTGAACCAGAAGATCGCGACCGGCGAGGTCGAGGTCTGGGTGAAGTCGCTCGAGGTGTTCTCGAAGAGCGACACCCCGCCGTTCGCGATCGAGGACGACGTCGACACCAACGACTCGCTGCGCCTCAAGTACCGCTATCTCGACCTGCGCCGGCCGAAGCTGCAGAAGAACCTGATGATGCGCTCGCAGATCACGCGCGTCACCCGCAGCTATCTCGGCGAGAACGGCTTCCTCGAGATGGAGACGCCGTTCATGGTGAAGTACACGCCCGGCGGCGCCCGGAACTTCCTCGTGCCGTCGCGCCTGAACCCGGGCAGCTTCTACGCGCTCGCGGAGTCGCCGCAGATCTTCAAGCAGCTGCTGATGGTCGCGGGCTACGAGCGCTACTTCCAGATCGTGCGGTGCTTCCGCGACGAGGACCTCCGCAACGAGCGCCAGCCCGAGTTCACGCAGATCGACATCGAGATGTCGTTCGTGACCGAGCAGATCCTCCAGTCGACGATGGAGGGCCTCATGGCGACGCTGTGGCGAGAGGTGCTCGGCGTCGAGCTCCAGCTCCCGCTCCGCCGGATGACGTTCGCCGAGGCGATGGACAAGTACGGCGTCGACAAGCCCGACCTCCGCCTCGACCTCGTCCTGTGCGACGTCTCCACGCCGTCGCGGACCAGCGGCTTCAAGATCTTCGAGAACGTGGTCAACGGCGGCGGCATCGTGAAGTGCCTGCGCATCCCGGCGGCGAACGCCGAGAAGCTGTCGCGCTCGATGCTCGACGGCCTGACCGACTTCGCGAAGAGCTACGGGGTGAAGGGCGTCGCGTTCGCGCGCGTCCAGGAGGGCGGTGCGTGGCAGGCGCCGTTCGCGAAGACGTTCTCGGACGAGGCGCGCAACGAGGTCAACCGGATCGCACAGGCGGTGCCCGGGGACACGCTGATCTTCGTCGCCGAGAAGTACAAGGTCGCGAACACCTGCCTCGGCGCGATCCGCCTCCACCTCGGCGACAAGCTCGGCCTCATCCGCAAGGGCGAGTGGCAGTTCATGTGGCTCACCGACCCGCCGCTGTTCGAGGTCGACGACGCCACCAAGGAGATCGCGGCCGCGCACCACCCGTTCACGTCGCCGCGCGTCGAGGACGAGGAGCTGCTCGAGACGGCGCCCGAGAAGGTGCTCGCGCGCGCCTACGACCTCGTGCTGAACGGCGTCGAGGTCGGCGGTGGCTCGATCCGTATCCACCGCAGCGAGCTCCAGGCCCGCGCGTTCAAGGCGCTGCGGATCTCCGAGGACGATCAGCGCGCGAAGTTCGGCTTCCTGCTCGACGCGTTCAAGTTCGGCCCGCCGCCGCACGGCGGCATCGCGTTCGGCCTCGATCGCCTCGCGATGCTGATGACGCAGGCCGAGTTCATGCGCGACGTGATCGCGTTCCCGAAGACGCAGAAGGGCTCCGACCTCATGACCGAGTGCCCGACGCCGGTGTCGAAGAAGCAGCTCGAGGAGCTGTTCATCCAGGTCAAGGCCGACCTGCCGGTGAAGTAGCGGCGCTCGCGCGCCGCCCGACGTAGACGACGTGCCGGCGGCCACCGCTGCCGATCTTGTGCGTGGTCACGGCGAAGCCCGCCGCGGCGAGCCGCTTCGCGAACGGCGCGTCGGCATCCTCCGACCACACGCCGAGCACGCCGCCCGGCGCGAGCGCGGCCGCCGTGCGCGCGAGCGCGGCGGTGGAGTAGAACGGATCGTTGATGCTCTGCGTGGCGTGGTTCGGTCCCTCGTAGAGATCGAGGATGATCGCGTGGTACGCGCCGGCGCGGGCCTTCGCGATCACCTTCGCGACATCGCCGATCGTCACCGCGACGCGGCGATCGGCGACGGCGTGATCGGTGGCCGGACCGAGCTCGCCCTGGCACCACTCGACGATCACCGGGTTCAGCTCGGCGACCGTCACCGCGGCCGCCGCGGGGAGCACGTCGAGCGCAGCCCGCAGGGTGAACCCCATGCCGAGCCCGCCGACCAGCACGCGCGGCGCGGCGATCGTGCCGAGCGGCGCGAGCGAGAGCGTCGAGAGCTGCTCCTCGGAGGTCCGCGAGAAGCTGTTCATGAGGACGCGGCCGTCGATCATGATCAGGTAGTCGCTGTCACCGCGGCGGCGCAGCTCGAGCGGACCTTCGAGCGTGTCGACGGTCGCGAGCGTCGTCCAGGGGCGGGCCATCCGCCGCAGTATGTCAGGCCTGCCACGCCGGCGTGATCTCGAGCATCACGCGCATGCCGCGGCGGATCACCGCGACCTGCGCGGGCGTCGCCGGCGGCCAGCCGCGCAGCGCGCGGTGCAGGTCGTCGATGCCCTCGATCCGCGCGGTGCCAAAGCGCACGAGCAGATCGCCGTCGCGCAGCCCGGCGGCGGCCGCCGGGCTGCCCGGCTCGACCGACTGGATCTCGACAGCGGCGCGGCCGAGGCCGTGGTGATACGCGAGCCGGCGATCGAGCGGCCGGCGGGTCGCGCCCACGCCGAGCCAGCCGCGGCGCACCTTCCCGTGCGCCAGCAGCTCGCCGAGGACCCACGCCGCGGTCTCGACCGCGATCGCGAAGCCGATGCCCTGGGAGCGCGCGATGATCGCGGTGTTGACGCCGAGGACGCGCCCGGTGCCGTCGAGCAGCGGGCCACCGGAGTTGCCCGGGTTGAGCGGCGCGGTGTGCTGGATCACGCCGTCGATCAGCTTGTTGCCGCGGCCGCGCAGCGAGCGGCCGAGCGCGCTGATCACGCCGGTCGACACCGTCGACTCGAAGCCCAGGGGGTTGCCGATCGCGACGGCGAGCTGGCCGACGCGCGGCGTGATCGCGCCGTCGATCGGCAGGTACGCGATCGGCTGCGCGGCGCCCGCCGCGGCGGCACCCGAGGGTGCGAGCGCGGTGGGCTCGACGCGAACGAGCGCGAGGTCCGTCGCGGGATCGTCGCCCATCACCTGTCCTTCGGCGGTCTCGCCGGAGGGCGAGCGCACGCGGATCGTCTTCGCGCCGGAGACCACGTGGCTGTTCGTCATCACGTAGCCATCCGGCGTCACCACGAAGCCAGAGCCCGCCCCGCCGCCGAAGCGCGACGTGCCGACCTCGAGGCTGACCACCGCCGCACCGGCGCGGTCGACGACGCCGACGACCGCGCGCGAGTACGCGTCGAGGAGCTCGGCATCCGGATCGGTGGCGGGCGCCGCCGAGCCGGCGGGTGCGCTCACGCGCGGCTCCCGAGCGTCGCCCGCAGCGTGACCCGGGCGCCGCCGCGGAGCAGCACCAGCTCGACCTCGGCGCCGGGCCGCGCGTGGAGCACGCCGCGCAGCGTCTCGGGTCCGGTGACGGGCTCGCCGGCGACCTCGATCAGGATGTCGCCGACGATCACGCCCGCCGCCGCCGCCGGCCCGCCGTCCTCGGTGCTCGCGACGAGCGCACCTTCATCGCGCCCCGCGAGCTGGGCGAGGCTCGCGGTCAGCGCGACCGGATAGGCACCGACGCCGAGGTAGCCCTTGCGGATGCCGCCGTGCGCGACGAGCTCCGCGACGACCGTGCGGAGCGTCGCGGTCGGGACGGCGAGATCGGCGCCGCGCACGAGCGTGCGCGTGTTCATCCCGAGCACCTTGCCCTCGGGATCGATGAGGGGCCCGCCGGCGAACCCGCGGGGGATCTGGCGGTCGCTCTCGAGGTAGCGATCGAGCGTCCCGCCGTGCGGGGTCTTCACGCTCGGGCCGAGCACGCCGATCGCGCGGAGCGAGGCGCGCGCCGTGCGGCCGGGGCGACCGACCGCCAGGGCGAGGTTGCCGACGCCGAGGCCGTCGAGCTCGCGGAACGCCGCGGGGGTGAGCCCGCCGCCGGAGACCTCGAGGACGGCGACGTCGGTGCCGGGATCGCGCCCGATCACTGCGGCGTCGCGCTGCTCGAGCTCGCCGTCGGCGGTCGGCAGGCCGATCTTCGTGCGGTCGGGAGTGTGGAAGCTCGCGCTGATCACGAGCTCGGAGGACCAGACAATCCCCGAGCCGCCGGAGTGGTGGCCGCGGGCGACGTGGACGACGGACGGGGCCGCTGCGGCGACGGCCGCGGCGAGTGCTTGATCGAGAGACTGGAGTGCGGGAAGTGCCATGAGGAGCTCACTTGGTGGAAGGGACTGTTCCTTCCGACCATGCGCTCCGGCAGAACGGCCGTATATCGGCTGTTTGGCGAGGATCTCGACGGAAAGTGGGCAGGCTGCCCGAAAAGGCAGGGGTTGACCTGACCGTCCATCGTGCACAAGTTCAACTCTAACGTTCACGTCAGCTTCGATCTCGAGGCGACGCAGAGCGCGAAGGAACTCCCATGACTCGCAATCCCAACCTTCCGATCCAGGCCGTCAGCGACCCCATCAAGGTGGCGCTCCTGACCGATGACCCGCTGCTGAAGACGGGCGTGTCGAGCCTCCTGGCTCAGCTCGGCTCGATCGAGGTGGTCGATCGCGATCGCGCGGAGGTCGTGCTGTGGGACGCCGGTGTCGACGCCGCCAAGACGCTCGCCCGGCTGCCCGAGCTGCGCCTGCTGCCGGTCCCGGCGGTCGCCGTCGTCGGCGATCCGGCGCACGTCGCCCCTGCCCTCGCGGCCGGAGCGCGTGGCGTCGTGCTCCGCGACCAGGTCGGTCCCGGCATCCACGCCGCGCTCGCCGCGGTTCGCAGCGGCCTCACCGTGATGGACACGTCGCTCGCGACCAGCCTCGTCCCGAACCAGCCGGTCCCGTCGACCGGCACGCCCGGCAAGGGCAAGGGCGAGCTGACCGAGCGCGAGAAGCAGGTCGTACAGCTGCTCTCCGAGGGGCTGTCGAACAAGCTGATCGCGGACCGCCTCGGCATCAGCGACCACACGGCGAAGTTCCACGTCAACGGCGTGATGATGAAGCTCGGCGCTTCGACCCGGACCGAGGCGGTCGTCGAGGCGATGCGCCGCGGCCTCGTGAAGCTGTAGCGGTCGTTCGCCGAGCTTGCGAGGCGGCAAGCGTCCAGCCGAAGACGTCGAGCGCGACGAGGCCGCTGTCCCCCACGGTGACGCCCTCGTCGCTCAGCAGCTCGCGCTGGATTGCGGCGCCGACCGGATCGTGAATCGCGATCCGGCCGCGATGGGGTCCGGCCTTCCCGATCACGCGCTGCCACGGCAGCTGATCGGAGGGTGTCGAGGTCTTGAGGGCCGCCGCCGCGATGCGCGCGCCGCCCGGGATGCCGGCGAGCTCGGCGACCTGGCCGTAGGTCGCGACGCGGCCCTTCGGGATCCGGCGGATCACCTGCTTGATCGCGGCGAACAGCTGCTTCAGGTGCGCGGAGTCCTCGGACGCGACCACGCGGCGACGGTACTACGAGCCACGCGGCCGGCGATCGGCGGTATAGGAGGAGAGATGCGGATCTCCGTCCTGTACTTCGCGGTGTTCCGCGAGAAGCTCGGCACCGACGGCGAGGCGCTCGAGCTGCCGGCCGGCGCGAGGGTCGGCGATGCGGTCGCGGCGCTCGCCGCGAAGCACGTGCCGATCGCGAAGCTCGCCGGCAAGTTCCGCGTCGCGGTCAACCAGGACTTCGCGACGGACGACCACGCGCTCGCCGACGGCGACGAGCTCGCGCTGATCCCGCCGGTGGCCGGCGGCGCGGAGGCGCGGCACATCAAGCTGCTCGACACGCCGCTGTCGCTCGACCGCGTGGTGGCCGCGGTCGCGGGCTCGGGCATGGGCGGCATCGTCACGTTCACCGGGATGGTGAGGCGCCACAGCCGCGGCGTCACCGTCGAGCGGCTCGAGTACGAGGCATACGGCTCGATGGCGCTGCGCGAGATGACGCGCCTGATCGTGGAGATCGAGGCCGAGCTCCCCGGCGTCGTGCTCGCGATCGAGCACCGCACGGGCGTCCTCCAGATCGGCGACCTCGCGGTCGTGATCGCGGCCGCCGCGCCGCACCGCGCCGAGGCGTTCACCGCCTGCCGCGCGATGATCGACCGGCTCAAGGACTCGGTCCCGATCTGGAAGAAGGAGGTCAGCGATGACGGCAGCGAGTGGGTCGGTCTCGGGCCATAATCGTCTCCCATGAGGCTCCGCGCTCGTCTCGCCCTGGCTGCCCTCGCCTCCCTGGCCGCGTGCCGCGCCTCCGCTCCGGACCTCGCCGTGCTCGGCGAGCCACCGTCGGAGGTCCACGTGCCGTCGTTCCAGACGCGCGTCGGCGCGTGGCACATGGAGCTCGATCCGCTGCTGCGCACGCCGCGCGCGCTGTGGGGCGGCGAGCCGTTCGAGAGCGCCGAGGCGTTCGTCGCGCGCTACGCGGAGCTGTTCGGTACGGCCGAGCTCGTCGAGGACGGCCGCTACACCGACCCGCAGCTCACCTCGATCGCGCTCGTCCAGCGCTACCACGGGCTGCCCGTGATCGGCGCGCACCTCGGTCTCTCCGTCGCGCGCGGCAGGCTGATCCTCGCGCAGGGCGTGACGTACCGGATCGAGGACCTCGACGCCTCGCCGGCGCTCGATCGCATGGACGCGGTCCTCCAGGCCGGTGCCGTGCTCCCCGCGCCGATCGCCGGCGACCGCGATGCCGCACGCCTGGTCGTGCTCCCGGTCCGCGACGATCACCGCGTCACCTACCACCTCGCCTGGGAGGTCACCGCGTGGCGCGGTGACTCCGAGGCGGTGCTGTTCGTCGACGCGCACTCGCGCGCGATGCTCGGCGGCTACGACAACACGCGCTACGAGTATCCGGGCAAGGCGACCAACCTCGTCGACCAGCGCACGGTCGGCGACTCGATCGTCCAGCTGCCCGCCGCGCACCTCCGGCTGTCCTCGATGCGCGGGTCCACCACCACCGACGCCGACGGCACGTTCGAGCTGCCCGGCGAGAGCGGCCCGCTCATGGTCAGCGCGACGCTGGTCGGCGACTACGTGGCCGTCCACAACGCCGCCGGCCCCGAGGCCACGTTCGTGGGCATGATGCGCCCCGAGAAGGCCTACGCGCTCGAGTGGACCGAGTCGCGCTCGACGCCCGCCGAGCGCGCGGTGTTCCGCGGCGTCAACACCACCAACCGGTTCGTCGCGTCCGTGTTTCCCGACCTCGACTGGATCCACGAACCGCTGCGCGCGAACGTCAACCTGCCGCGCACGTGCAACGCCTACTGGAACGGCACCTCGATCAACTTCTTCCAGGAGGGCAACGGCTGTAACAACACCGGCCGCATCTTCGATGTCATCGCGCACGAGTGGGGTCACGGCCTGGACCAGCACCTCCCCGGCATGGCGATCGACGGCGCGCTCGGCGAGTTCATCGGCGACGAGATCAGCTTCGTCCAGACCAACTCTCCGCTGCTCGGGCCCGCGTTCCTCACCGACGGGGGCGCCGCGCGCGACCTCGACGACCCGCGCTACCAGTGCTTCGACCCGAAGGTCCGCGGCGTCCACGCCGGCGGTCACCTGCTCGGCGCCGTCATGTTCGACGTGTTCACCGACCTCCAGTCCGCGGGTCTGCACGGCGAGCCGCTCAAGCGCCTGATGCTCCGCCCGATCGCGATCGCGCAGACGCGCGCCGAGTGGTACCGCGCGATGCTCGCCGTCGACGACGACGACGGCGACCTGTCGAACGGCACGCCGCACGAGTGCCTGATCTACCGCCAGTTCGTCGCGCACAGCTGCGCGGGTGTCCGCTGGCCGGGGATCCCCGACAAGGACCCGCCCGGCTGCCCGACCGCGCGGTAGTATCCGCGCCATGCTGAAGATCGTGGTGGTGTTCGGGGTGCTCGTGCTCGCGTCGTGTCAGATCGCCGAATCGGACGCGCAAGGAAAGAAGCCGCCGGCCGCGGCCAAGTCCTCCTTCAAGGTCGGCGACACCGTGGACGCGCTCTGGGAGGGCCGCTACTACGAGGCGACGATCACCGCCGCCGGCAAGACCTACGACGTCAAGTGGGCCGACGGCACCACCGCCGAGAAGCTCGCCGCGACCAAGCTGCGCGCCATCGTCGAGGGTGGCCCGTACAAGATCGGCGACCGCGTCGAGGCGGTCTACCGCGACGGCGGCCTGTGGCCCGCGACCATCATCTCGGTCACCGACGACACCTACGGCGTGCTCGCCGACACGGACGCCAGCACGTGGGACAAGCTCACCGCCAAGAAGCTCCGCCCGCTGCCCGCCAAGCCGCTCAAGGTCGGCACCAAGATCTGGGGCCTGTGGACCGACGGCTCCTGGTACGCGGGCAAGATCACCGCGCTCAACAAGGACGGCACGTTCAAGGTCGCCTACGACGACGGCGACGGCTCGCCCGCCCTCACCCGGGCCCAGATCGGCCACCGCGACGCCGCTCCCTCGAGCGGCAACACGGCCAGCAGCGAGGGCAACTGTCCCGGCCCCGGCCACACCCGCCGCTGCAACGGCGTGTGCACGACGATCTCGGACAACAACGACAACTGCGGCGGCTGTGGCGACGCCTGCAAGCCCGGCTACACCTGCCAGGGCCTGTTCTGCCGCGACGCCTCGGGCAACCTCGGCTCGACGTACCGCAAGTAGCGCCACCTTCGGCGCTGGTGTCGGCTGCGATGGACGGGTCGCGCGGCTCCCTCCGCCGGGGTCAGCGAATCGGCGGCTGATCGGTGCCCGCGCCGCCCGCGCCCGCGGTCCCCGAGCCTTCCGGCACCGGCTGCGCCTCCGCGTTCGGCGGCGGCTGGAACGCGGCCGAGCCGCTCGCCGATCCGGTCATCGGCGTCGGCGGCGTCTCGGTGTTCGACGGCGTCGTCGGCGGCGATGGCGTGGGGGTCGCCGGGGCGGGCGTCGGTGCGGCGGGCGGAGGTGGGTTGACCGGCGCGGCCGAGCCGCCCCGCAGCGACTCGTCGGCGGGCTGGACGGTGATGCTCGGGCGCGAGTTGCCGGCGGCGCCGCCGGGGTTGTCCATGTTGGCGCTCTTGACGGCGGGCCCGCAGAACTGGGCGAGGCGCTTCATCGTCTTGAACTTGCCGTCGAGCCGGATGTGGAACAGGTTGTCGGGACCGATCGAGGCACCGGTGGTGGTGAGCGCGGCGTACGTCTTGGGCTCGCGCTTCTGGAGCCCGTCGCTGCCCTTGAACCGGAGGCAGCCGGCGACATCGGACTCGCCGAAGTCCTGCGCCAGGGTGAGCGCGAAGTCGACGTGAAGCTCGCCGTCCTGGGACTTGGTGTCGAACTTGTCGAGCTCGAGCTGGCCGTCCGCGATCTTCACGTGGGCCAGCATCGAGTCGACGTTGATCTTGCCGAACTCGATGCCCTCGCCGGCGAACGCCTGGTTGCGCGCGTTGTTGAGCTTGGGCTTCAGCTTGGTCTTGCCGTCGCCGAACGTGCAGCCCGACGGGCACTCGAACGTGATGTCGCCCTTCGCCGCGGTCCAGTCCGGCCCGGTCCGCCCGCTCTTCAGCTTGTCGATCGGCAGATCGAGCGAGAACTCGAGCTCGAGCTTGCCCGACATCGGCAGGCCGATGATCTCCTTCATCGGCAGGTTGCCGGCGGGGACGTCGATGCCCGAGATGTCGACGACGGTGCGCTTCTTCGACAGCGAGATCGAGCCCTTGATGTGGCCGGTCGCGATCTTCGCGTCGATGTTGACCTTCGCGGTCGACGACAGGAGGGCGAGGATGCCCATGTCGACCTCGAGCTTCTCGATGTAGAGCACCGAGGGCACCTCCTCGGCCTTGGCCGGGCGCGTGCGCAGCGTGACGGCCTTGAAGTAGACGCGGCCCGGCACGATCCCGCGCTCGACGTCTCCGATCTGGACGTCGTACTTCGTCGACAGCGCCTCGACGAGGCGGTCCTTCACGCGGTCGTAGGGGAAGGTCAGCTGGAGCGCGAACACGAACGTGACGACCGCGAGCAGGAAGAAGCCGACGATCTTGAGCGCGAGCTTCGTCTTGCGGCCGAGGTGAGGGAACGCGAACGCCATCTCAGCCTCCCTTCTCGGCCGAGCCGCCCGAGCCGGCCGAACCGCCGCCCTCGCCCTTCGGCGGCGGCTCCTTCGAGTACGTCGAGACCTCGAGCGTCGCGTCGAGCTTCTCCTTGCTCTTGAAGTCGCGGCGGACATCGAGGCGCGTGACGATGACGACCTTCGACCCGGTCTCGACCTCCTGGAGGAACTTCTTGAACTGTTCGATCGTCAGATCCGAGATCTGGCAGGACACGGAGTTCGTCACGAACCCGTTACGGACGATCGGATTGCGGGGCGTCGTACCCTTCAGCGTGAAGCCCGCCTTCTGTGCCGCGGCCGACAGATAGGTGTCGAGCGAGAGCGGCTCGACGCCCATCGTCGCGACGACGTCGTCGGTCTGCTGCGCGGGACCGCGCGCCTTCATGTCCTCGAGCACGAGGAGCGCCTTGCGCATCTTGTCGTTGCGGGCCTCCATCGCGCCCAGGCCGTCGTGGATCGACAGCGCGAGCCAGACGATGATGGTCAGGGGCACGGCGATCGCGGCGACCAGGACGAGCCGGCGCTCGCGCGGCGAGATGCGGTCCCAGAAGTCACGTGCTTTGTCGCTGATGGTGCTCATGGCTTCCTCACATGCACGCCGTGGTGATGGTCAGCTTGAAGCGTCGCGAACCGTCCGACTGGACGTCCGTCGGGCCGCGGTTGACCTCCTTGAAGCACTCGACCTTCCGGAGCTCGGTCACGAACATGTCGATACCGCCGTCGGTCTTCGTGGTGCCCTGCAGGTCGACCTTCTGGTCGTCGATCTGCACCTGATCGATGTCGAGCGTGATCTTGTCCTTGGGCGGCACGTGGTTCGAGACCTCGAGGAGGATGTCGTACGCGCTCATCTTGGGCAGCGGCGAGAAGTTCGGCCCGCCGCCTGGACCGTTGACCGCGAGCACGTCGTCGGCGCTCTTGGCCTCGCCGAGGACGTCCGCGCTCTCCGTCGCGAGCCGCTGCTCGAGCACGCCCTTCGCCTTGCGCAGCCGGTAGAGGTCGGCGTAGGCCGCGCCCGCCGCGAACGCCGCGATCGCCAGCATGGCCGCGCCGAGCGGGACCGCCTTCGCGCGCAGGAAGCCGAGATCCATCTTCACGGCGAGGGCGCCGGAGCGCAGGTCGAACTGCGGGCGGCCACCGGCGGCGTCGTACGCCATGCCGACGGTCATCGCGGCGCTGTCGATCGGCAGCTGCGCCACGTTGCCCCCGATCCGCGGTCCCGCGAGCGCCGTCAGGTCGTCGCCGCTCGGGCGCCACACCGGGATGCCGATCTGCTCGGCCACGTAGCTCGCGATGCCGCGCAGCCGCGCGCCGCCACCGACGAGCAGCGCGGCGATCGGCGCGTAGCCGGTCTTCGCGCGGCACGCCGCCAGCGTCTGCCGCACGTCGCGCGTGAACGGCTGGAGCTCGCCGACGGTCACCGAGTGGATGCGTGCCCACTGATCACTGGTCGCCGGCTCGGCGTGCGACGCGACGAAGCCATCCGAGTGCTTCGCGCGCTCGGCGTCCTGCCACGGCAGCTTCCAGAACTTCGCGATCGCCTCGGTGACGTGCTTGCCGGCGCGCGCGATGCTGCGCGAGAACACCGCCTTGCCGCCCGCGACGACGACGACGTCGGTGCGCTCGTGGCCGATGTCGATCACCGCGACCGCACCATCGGTGCGCGCCTGCGCGACCGACGGCGTACGCTCGACGAGGCGGACCGCCGCGCCCGCGCACGGGAGGATGCCGCGCGGGTCGAAGCCGCACGACTTGCCGAGATCGATCAGGTGCTCCGCGCGATCCTTGCGCATCGCGTAGGTGAGCACGCGCATGCCCTCGACCGGCGGCGCCACGCGGCCGCGGCCGGCCTCGGGAGCCACCGCGCCCTCGGCCGGAGCGGCCGGTGCGGGGATGGGCTCGAACGTGTAGACCATGTCCTCGAGGTCGACGGGCACCACGCCCTCGAGCTCGCCGCCGACCGCCTTGTCGAGCTCGGCGCGGCGCAGGTTCTTGAAGCCGAACTCGAGCACCTGCGTGAACACCTGATCGCCGTAGACCCCGATGTACCCGCTGTCCTCGCGCAGGTGCAGCTCGTCGATCAGCGCGGCGAGCACGGCCTTCGCGCGCGTCTCTGCCGGCTGGTCGCCGGGCGGCACGAGCCGCTCGACGATGTGGAGGAGCGTGGCGCCGCGAAGGCCTGGGCTGGCGACGGCCAGCTTCACGCTCCACGCGCCGAGATCGACCGCGAACACGCGACTCGCCATATCAGTCTTCCCTCAAGAACACCCACGCGCCTTTGGGCTGGGGCGGTTTCCGGACGTTCTGCAGGACCACCTTCGTGTCCCACACGCCCGTGATCGTCGAGCGGATCGGCGCGAACACCGGCGATCCGTCCGCGTTCTTCTGCTTGCGCTCGATCTCGCCCCACGCCTGCACGCGATACGTGCGGCGCGGACCGGCCGTCGCGATCTGATCGAGCTTCGCCTTGTCGATCGCGAGGCCGAGCTTCTCGCCGCCGGTCAGGCCCGGGATGCCCGCGTTCATCGCCGCACTCGCGGCGCTGCCGGCCATCGAGGTCTGACCCGCCAGCGAGCCGAGCTGTGCGCCGGGATCCTTCACGAACTCGACGAAGTCCGCCGTGCCGGTGAACGTCATGCCGAACTGCTTCGCCTTCGCGAC
>JAEUJX010000452.1 GCA_016794545.1 Myxococcales bacterium | reverse complement strand
TCGCGCTCTCTCGCGTCGTCGCGAACCGCCGGGCCAGGTTCGCGCTGTCGAACCGCAGCCGCGCGGCCTCGGCCTTCATCTCGGCGGCCGCGAACGCGCGCTCGGCGTTCGCCGCCTCGAGCTCGTTCTCGATCTCGGTGGTGTCGAGCTGCGCGATCACGTCGCCCTGACGCACCGACGCGCCGAGGTCGACGTGCACCTGCTTGATCTTCGCGCGCCGCGGCGGGGCGATCGAGTAGCTCTGGGTCGCCGTGTAGCCCTGCACCGCCGACGACGACGTCAGGTCGCGCGCGAGGTAGATCTCCACGCCGATCAGCGCGGCGACGAGGCCGAGCCGTGCGAGGGTGCGCTTGCCGTCCATGAAGCGCATCTCAGAGCTCCTGCGCGGCGTCTTGGTAGTGGAGCGTCACGCCGTCGACGCCCTCGAGCGCCTCCAGCGCGACGACGAGCTTCACGCGATCATCTGCGTGCCGCGTGCGCAGGTGATACGCGTACTCCATCGCGGCTCCCTGCCGGACCTCGCGCATCGTGGTGAGCGCGAACCGGCCCGCGTGCTTGTCGAGGATCTTCGCGATCGATAGCTCGGTCTGCGGGTCGGGCTTCGCGTAGAACCGCAGGAGGCCCTCGAAGATCTCGCGCTGGCCGAACTCCACGAGCGTCAGCGCGCCGATCGCGACGCAGAACACCGCGGTCCCGGCGAGCGCCGTCGTGAACGCGTGGAGGCCGCAGGCGATGCCGACCGCCATGCCGGCGAAGATGAAGATCATGTCGCGCGGGTCGCGGAGCGCGATGCGGAGCCGCAGCGCGGACAGCGAGCCGGCGACGCCGATGCCGGCGGCGATGTTGGTGCTCGTCGCGAGCATGATCATGCAGGCGACGACGGCGCCGATCGCGATCGCGTGCACGTACGACCGCGTGTAGCTCATGCCGCGGTAGGTCCAGACGTAGACGGCGGCGATCGCCTGCCCGAGCAGGAACGCCGCGATCAGCGCGAACAGCGCGGCCTGGAACGACATCGTCGTCTGACCGGCTGTGAGCAGCTGCTGGAGTTGGTCGAGCTGGGACATCAGGGTTGGAGCGCGAAGCAGTAGATGCCGCCGTAGCCGCCGCCGGAGCCGACGGTGTTGTGGTTCGGGTTCGGCGGGCCCATCTCCACGAGGTCGACGCTGGGGGCGCAGCCCGACTCGGTGAGCGACGACATCCAGCTGTCGATCGAGCCGCCGCCGCCGCGCGGCCAGCTGTGGCCGACGCGCGGCTGGCCCTCGACCGGCTTGTTGCCGGCGTTCGCGGTCCAGTCGAGGCACGTCGCGGAGGCCGAGTAGAGCTGGCCCTGCAGGTTCGTGCCGGTCAGGAAGTCGTGGTTGTCGACGTCGCCCGTGCCGTCCGGATCGTGGTTGGGCACGCCATCCTCGTTCGGGAAGTCGTTGCGGATCGTGGCGTCGCCACCCGACGGTCGAATGCCCATGATGTCGGCCTTGCTGTTCGCCCACAGCCGGCCGATCCGATCGTACCAGGGGCCGTTGCCGATGCGATCGATCGCGTTGACCTGCTGGCCGTTGCCGCCGTCCTTGGCCGACAGGAACGCCCGCCAGGTCTTGGCCCCGGCGCCGGGCATGCTCATCTCCGCGATCGTCGAGCAGATCTTGTCGGCGCCGCGCAGTCCGGCGCCCGGACCGGTCTCCCCGAACCGCAGGTCGCCGCCGAAGCCGAGCTGGTTCCCGGAGAGCTCGCGCATGCGCTTCAGGCTGGTCACGAACATGCTGAACTTCTCGGTGGGGATGGGGGCGTCGATCGGCTTGCCGTCGATCGAGGCGTCGCCCGGCTGATCGTCACCGCCGGAATTTCCGCCACCGCCACAACCCGTGGCGATCGAGCCCACGAGCGCCAGACACAGATACCGCTGGATCCCCATGGAGTGACTCCTACTTGCAGGTCAGGTCGGACTGACAGGTTTGACCCATGGGGCACTCGCTCGTGTCGGTGCACGAAATGATCCCAGGGACGTTGACGGGTTTCTCGACAGTCGACACCGCGACGAGGTCGATGCGCCCGGCCGCCACCGCCGCCGAGCCGGTGTGCGAGCGGGTGACGATGATGGTCGGGTAGCCGGCGGCGCCGAGGTTCAGGAGCTGCGTGACGAGACCGGCGTCGATCGTCGTGGACCCGGAGTCGGGCAGGTCGCACTCGAGCTTGCCCTTGCTGCCGCCGTGGTGGCTGATGTCGAGCTTGATGTGGATCTCCGAGCCCGTGGCCGCCGGCGCGGTCCACGCGAGCGCGAGCGGCGTGTTGGGCTTGAGGTCGATCGGCGACGTCGTGAGCACGAGCGGCGCGACGCCGCGCGTGCCGATCGTGAACGACGGCGCGAACGAGCTGCCCGAGGTCTTCATCTCGAACTTCTCGCCCTCGATGAAGGCGGGATAGTCGAGCTGGATGCTCGTCGGTGGCTGGTATGCGTTCGCGACCGGCTTCATCGTGAACGACGTCTCGCCGCCCTTCGTGACGAGGCCGGTCACCGTGATGTCGCCGAGCACCTGCGAGGCCGGATACGGCTTGCAGGTATCGGTCTCGACGCACACCGCGGTGGAGCCGCACGGCGTGGCGCAGAACGGGACGCGCGGCGTGTACAGCGTGCAGCCGCTGGCCGCCGCCTTCAACTCCCAGATCACGGCCTCGGGCTGCGCGCCGTCGAACACCTTGCCGAGCAGCGCCGAGTACGCGGGCTGCGTGGTGCCGGCGCTCATCAGCTCGGGCACGAGGTTCACGCTGATCGAGCCGACCAGCGGCGTCACGTCACCGACGGCCGCATCGGGCCCGCCGCCGCCGCCACCGCCGCCGTCGTCGCCGCATGCGGCGAGCAGGAGCAGAGCCATCCACGTCTTCATGGTGCCGTCCTCGCGCAGCCGGTCCCGTTGCTCGCGCCGCAGGACGGCGTGCCGCACATCGTGAGCTCGCCGGTGCCATCGGGCACGCGCGCGTACGACTTGTCCTGCTGCGCGCGGGTCCACGCGAAGCTGTCGAGCTCCGCGCCGTCGGGCGCGTACAGCGTGACCGCGTCGCCGTCGGCGTCGAGCTTGAACGGTAGGTGATCGACGCCCTGGACCTGCTGGTCGAGCCAGATCACGAGGAAGCCCTTCGCGGGGACCTCGAGGTCGGCGGGCAGCACGGCCTTCGAGGCCGCGCCGGCATCGTCGGCGATCGCGTAGTTCTCGAGCGAGATCGCCTTGCCCGTGGCGTTGTAGAGCTCGATCCAGTCGTCGAACTCGCCGAACTGGTCGGCGCACGCCGTGGCGTTCGACGCCATGACCTCGTTGATCGAGATCTCGGGCGCGCCGTCGTCACTGCACGCGGCCAGGAGGGCGAACGTTGCCGCCGCCAGACTGCACTTCATGGAGATTGCCTCGGGTCGGAGTACGGACGAGCCTGCTTGATGAAGAGCTTGGACGTGCCCGGCGTCGCTTCGTCGTCGAACTTGAAGTCGACCTCGAGCGCGTACCAGCCGTTGTTGCCGGCGGCGGGGCCGTAGGCCGGCGAGAAGCGGGTGCGGATCGCGGAGAGGGCGGTGCCGAGCTCGTGGAGCTGCGAGGTCGTCAGCACGGTCATGCCCTTGGGGATCAGGCTCGAGTGCGCGATGTATGCGACCGGCTGGTTCGGCTGATCGAAGTAGTAGACCAGCTGGTCGCTCTGCACGCCGGGAGGCGGCGCGACGACCTCGACGTCGCCGCCCTTCTGCACGTTGATGTAGAACGCCGGATCGAGCGCGCCGGAGACGAACGGGTTCGCGGTCACCGCGACGCCGTTCGCCTCCTCGTCGGGGAAGTTCTTGTGGACGAGCACGGCCATGCCGACGCTCTTGTGGTCGACGCCGTAGTACGTGCGGATCTCGAAGGTGCGGAACGACCAGGCGTCGGCGTACACCTCCCTGATCGTGGTCAGGAGCTCGTTGATGTCGGCGACGCTGCCCGAGTGCGACTCGTAGCAGCCCGCGCACGGGAACCCCTCGAGGTCCTCGCTGTTGCTCGTCGAGCGGAACCGCAGCTTGCCGGTCGTCGCGTACATCGGCGCCCAGGTCTGGAGCTCGGTGACGAACGCCGCGTCGAACGGTGCGGCGAGGAGGTCCGCGCGGAACTGTGCGAGCATCTGATCGCGCACCGCCGGGTTCGAGCGGAAGCTCGCGTCGGCGAGCATCGCGTCGACGCGGGCGAACAGCCCGTTGTCGCGCATGAACTTGTCGTACCAGTAGATCGGGATGGCGAAGCCGGGCTTGATCGGCACGCCGGGCGTGCGCAGTAGCACCGAGTAGTGCGCCGCCTTGCCGCCGAACGACTTGATCGACGTCCGCAGGTTGTCGACGAGGCCGGTCGCCACCGCCGGCTCCGGCGTGACGTCCTCGAGCGCCTTGAACGCGGTGACCGTCGTGTCGTAGGCGGGCAGCGTGATCGGCGGCGGCTTGTGCGCCTCCCAGTACGCCTCGGCCTCGGCCTGCGTCACGGGGACGACCGTCCAGCCCTCGGCGCCGACGGTCAGCTTCACGAGCTGGTCCTTGTACTGCGTCAGGCGCGCGTCGGTGGTGGCGTCGCGCAGGCCCATGTTCACCGTGCCGCGCGCGTGCGCGAGCACGTTGACGTGGGACAGCGGCGTCTGGAACTCCTGCGTGATCACGCCCTGCACGACGGTGATGTCGTTCGGCGCGGCATCGAGCACGACGATGTCCTGGAACGAGAGGTACTCGCCCGCGGTGAGGCTCGCCGCGGTCGTGAAGTGCAGGCGGCCGACCGCCTCGCCGAGCGAGAGCGGCTGGTAGTCGATGCCCTCGTAGAGCTCGTCGGTCGTCACGACCGGGACCGAGCTCGGCAGGTCGGCGGCCACGTCGGCGAGCGACTCCGACGTCGGATGGAACGCGAGCTTCGGACCGAAGTAGGTCGCGCGCTTCACGTGATCGAAGATCAGCGCGATCATGTCGGCGCTGGCTGTGTCGTACGGCGCGAGCTCGAGGGCCCACTGATCGGGGCCGCTGTAGTACGTGATCGCCGCGAGCACGAACCGGCGGTCGGGCGAGAAGTACTCGGTCGTGTTGAACGCCGAGAGGTTGCCGACGATCGGGCGGCCCTGACCCGACAGGTGCATCGAGGCGAACTTGAAGTGGATGTCGTACTTCTTGGTGTTCTGCATCCACAGCGAATCGCCATCGAGCCGATCGAGGATCACCTTCATCGAGGTCGATCCGGGGAGCGCGCTGTCGAACGGTGCGGCGGACATCGCGTCGAAGTCGGCCTTGCAGGTGATGGTCGACAGCGAGTCGGGAGCGGTGCCCTCGATCTGGCAGGGACCCTCCTTCACCTGATTCGCGTCGCCATCGTCACCACCGCACGCGAACAGGAGCGCGAGGAACCAGGCACGGCTCGTCAATGCAGGACTCCCCACGGCAGGCACAGTAGACGACGTTACACGACCGCGACGCACTTGACACAAACTGAAATGCGATGCGTTTCGATGAGATGCAGACCTTTCAGGGGTGTGAGCGACTGCCAGGTTTCGGGGGCAGGGCGGGTGGAGACACCCCCGGACGACGGCCGAGACACGCGGGGGCGCGTGCTCGGCGCAGGCCGAAACACCTCGTGATCACACGATCCGCGGGTCCGGGGGCCGCCGCGACGCCTACTCGACGAACAGCGGCTGCACCAGGTTCAGATCCGCGCGCGCCGAGAACACGGGCCGTCCGCCATCGAGCGCGCAGCACTGCGCGGTGCGGAACTGCGGAAATGCGGGCACGCCGAGCAGGAACGCGCCGAGGCTCGAGATCGCGGGCTCGTGCGAGACGACGATCACCGGCGCGGCCGCGGCGCGGATCTCGTTCGCCGCGATCCGCGGGTGCGCGGAGGGCTCGAGGCAGCGCAGCGAGGTGATCACGCCGATGTAGTCGAGCGCGTTCGCGAGCAGCTCGGCGGTCTGCACGGCGCGCGGCAGGGGAGAGCAGAGGATCGCTTCGGGCTGCACGTTCTGCTCGCGCAGCAGGCGGCCGAGGACGCGCGCGTGCTCGCGGCCCTTCCCCGACAGCCAGCGATCGCGGTCGCTGCCGGCGTCCTCTTCGGGGACCGCGTCGCCGTGGCGCACGAGGTAGATCTGCACGGACCGATACTACTACTGCGGAGCAGCGCCCGATCCTTCCTCGGGCGGCAGCGGCTCGTCGGCGGATCCCGAGCCCGCACCGGAGCCCGCATCGACGGCGGCGGGCGTGGCCTTGCACGACGGGGCCGCGGACAGCGAGAGCGCGTCGAGGGCGATGCCGACCTTGTTGTCGAGGCGCGCTGCCTCGCGGCCGCTCGTCGCGTCCCACAGGCGGATCGAGCCCTCGCCGTCCTCGTACGCGAGCGTGGTTCCATCGAGCCAGCGCGTCGCGAAGCGAGAGGCCGAGGTGAGGAGGTGCTTGAGCGTGCCCTTCTTCGTGTCGGCGACGTAGAGCGACGGCGAGGTGTCCTTCGCGCACGGATCGACGTATGTCGAGAACGCGACCTTCGCCCCGCCGGGCGCGAGGGAGACCGCGTGCTGTGCGGTGGCCCCCGACTCGGGGATGGCGATCGCGGTCCCGCCCGTGACCTTGAGCGAGGTCGTGACCGGCGGATCGCCGCTCCACGCCGCCTCGATGCCCTCGGGCGAGCGGATGGTGCGCGCCTCCTCGAGCGAGACCGCGATGCGGGGCACCGGCAGGGTTCCACCCTTCGTCAGCTTGCCGCTCGTCTTGTCGACGGTGGACACGGCCCCGTCGACCGATACGATCAGCGCGTCGCCCGCGCCGTAGCCGACCTCGATGGTCGACGCGGCGCCGAGCGCGACCTTCGGACCGACGGTCTTCCACGCCGCGGTGTCGAGCACGAGGAGCCACGCCGACGCGAGCGTCGCCGGCTTCATCGATGGCGGCTTCTCGCGATCGATCTTGTCGAACCCGAGGATCGCGATCTCGCCGCCGTCCGGCGCGCGCACGAACGCGTCGACGCGGTGACCGGTGTGCGTGAGCCGCAGGTAGCGGCGCGAGTCGCGGTCGTACGCGTAGACCTCGCCGCGCGACGTCGCCGGCTGCACGCCGGGGTCCTTCGGGAACTTGAACGTGCTGCGCCGGCCGACGAGCCACACGCCGCCGGCGATCCGCTTGCCGTAGTCGTCCCGGATCCGCGCCGCGAGCGCGCTGACCGACTGCCCGTGCGGCGTCGCGAAGAACTCCGTCAGCGCCGCATCGGTCGCGAGCGTCGGGCCGTATGCGAAGTAGTCGCCCGACAGCGCGCTGACGAGGTGATCGACCGCGGCCGCGTGCTCGCCGGCCTGCGCGAGCAGCTCGGCGAGCAATCGGTGCGCGTCGTAGTGATACGCGTCCTTACCGATCGCTTGCTCGGCGTACGCTCGCGCGGCCGCGAGATCCTTCTTGCTCTTCGCGGCGACGGCCTTGTCGTACGCGGGCCAGCCGTCGCCGTAGACGAAGTTCATGCGCGCGATCCTGTCGACGCCGCTCGCCGGCATCGCGAGCGGAGTGACGCTAGGTCCCGACGATGCATCGTCTTTCGTCCTCGCTGAATCGTCTTTCTTGCCGCCGCACGCGCACAGCAAGACCACCGTAAGGAGGCCGCTAACTCTTCGTTGCATGTCCGTGCACTCGATCCCGAGTGTGGCAGGATTCGCGCCATGAAGACCACGACTCTCGCCCTCGTCCTCGCATCCGTCGCCGCGCTCGGTGTCGGCTGTTCCAAAGACAAGGCCAAGTCGGCCTCCACCATCCCGGAGTCGAAGCCGGCACCGGCGGCGACGAACCAGGTCAAGCCGCAGCCGAACCTCACCGCGGACCAGCAGGTGAGCCCGAACCTCGCGCTCGCCGGAGACATCATCGCCGCGTGCGGCATCAAGACCACGGCGTCCGCGAACCCGAAGTTCGACTACGACAAGGACGATCTGTCCCTCGAGGACCGCGCGGTCCTCGATCAGGTCGCGACCTGCCTGACCACCGGCGCGCTCAAGGGCAAGGGCGTCTCGCTGATCGGCCGCGCCGATCCGCGCGGCACCGAGGAGTACAACCTCGGCCTCGGCTCGCGTCGCTCGGAGAGCGTGTCGAGCTACCTCGTGCGCCTCGGCGTCGCGAAGACGCAGCTCGGCGTCACCACGCGCGGCGCGCTCGATGCGACGGGCACGGACGAGGCCAGCTGGCAGCAGGACCGCCGCGTCGACATCCAGCTCGCGTCGAACGCGACGGTGCCCGGCGACTCGTGATCAGCCCGCGGGCGGCGGCGTGGGGCCCGGATCGGGCAGCTCGACGACCTCGGTCGGATCGCGGCGCTCGAGCCGGAAGTGACGGCGCAGCCGCTGTGCGAGCGCGTCGATCACCGCATCGCTGAGCTGCTCCGCGGCCTGCGCGCGGTGCACGGCCCAGCGCTGCGCGAGCTGCTTGTGCTCGCCGATGCCAGGCGGCGTGGCGAGCCGCTTGTCGACGAGCGCGAGCGCGCCCGGCAGCGCGAACAGCGTCGCGAGCCCACGCGGGCGCTGGCCGGCGGCCTCGGCGGCGAGCACCGTCGAGAGCAGCGGTGACTTCGCCCCGGGCTCGCGGAGGTTCAGCTCCGCGAGGCAGAACAGCGCGTTCAGGTGGCACAGGAACGCCGCGACGGCACGCACGTCGGCCTCGTCGGGCGCGCGCTCGAGCATCTGCTCGAACGCGGCGGCGAGCCGCGCAGGGCCGGTGACCTGATCGCGCGCCGGGACATCCGGCACGAGGCGGTACGCGACGGCGCGCGCGAGCTCGGGATCGCGCAGCAGGAACACCGCGTCCTCCCAATGGAGCGGAGGCGCGCCGGGGTGCGCGTCGAGCAGCTGCGTCAGCGGCGTGCGGCGGAGCAGCGTCGCGACGATCGGCGCGGTGTCGGGCACGGCGAGCAGCTCGTCGAAGTCGACGACCGTGGTCTCCTCGCGCACGCGGCGCATGCCCTTCCACGCGGTGAGGCGCGACGGCGGCTTCTGGCCGTGGAACCGGGCGCGGCCGGTCCACCACGACACCGTGATGTCGTTGCGCTTCAGGTGGAACACGTTGTGGAGCAGCGCGTGGCGCGCCATCACGCGCGTGCGGTTCACGGTCAGCGGCTGACTGACGAGCGCGAGCGCGTTGTCGATGATCCGGCGGCGCACGCGATCCGAGACCGACCACTGATCGGCGCGCGGGTGTACGAGGAACAGCGCGTTGTGCAGCCCGGCGGCGAGGGCGAGCTCGTCGCGCTCGAGGAGGAATGCCGGCGGCCGGCACACCAGGGTCGACAGCACGCTGGCGCGCGCGTCGTCGACCTCGACTTGCTCGACGCTGGCGTCGTGCAGCTCGCCGTCCCACCGGTCGATGTCGGGCAGCGGGATCGGGGCGCGGATGTGGAGCTCGCCGCCGAGGACGAGCGGCTTCACGAAGCTGGCGAGGAACTCTCTGACGTGCGTCTTGGCCATCGTCGTCCGGGCCGACTACTTGCCGGGCGGCAGCTGCTTGCGATCGGGCGCGTCGGGGAAGCCCCACAGCGCGAACCGCCCGACCGAGTCGTTGACGACCTCGGCCTCGGCGGGGGCATCGGCCGCGTAGTCGATCGTCTCGGCGCGATCGACCTCGAGCTTCGCGAGCGAGCGGCGCTCGAGCGTCTGGAACGCGCCCTCGGGGACCTGGAACGGCAGGCCGTCGGTCGTGAACACGGTGACGATGCCGCCCGTGTGGCCGAGCGCGCGCGACAGCACGTCGGGCGAGACGCGCGGCACGACGTCCATGCCGAGCGGCACGAGCAGGCCCGGGGTCAGCTCGCTCATCAGCTGACCGAGCGGGATGACGTCCATGTTCTCGCTGCCGATGATCAGGATGCCGCGATCGGTGGCGGCGACGCGGTGGCCGCGCAGCGACACCGGCGGCAGCGCGAACAGGATGCGCTTCAGGCGGGGGCCGTGGGCGAGCGGGATCAGCGTGGCCACCACGCGCCGCGGCGGGCCCATCGACGCGGCGAGCTTGAGCTCGACGCCGATCGGCTCCGGCGGACCACCGCCGTGCTGCGACGGATCCTTCGCGCGCTCCATCTCGAGATCGACGCGCGTGAGGTCGGCGATGTCGGACAGCTGCAGGGGGCCGGGCAGCACGTCGACGCGATCGTTGGGCCAGAACACGTGGAAGGTGTCGGGCGGGAACACGCTCGAGCACGACGCGAGATCGATCGGGTGCTCGTAGCCGACGGCGACGGCCGCGTTCGCACCGGCGGGGCGAAACACGTCGATCCCGGGCGTGCCGATGAACAGCTGGAGGATGCGCACCGGCAGCGAGCGCACGCGGATCAACATGTAGCCGCGCTCGCGCCCGGCGTCCTCGAAGGCGCTCTGCGAGCTCGGCGTGAACAGGCCCGCCTGCGCCTCGACCTTGTTGCGCCAGAGGTAGCGGATGATGCCCTCCGACAGGCCGCGCGCGACCGCGAGCAACAGGTCGCCGCGGTCGTCGTCCTCGAGGTTCTCGCCGCCCGGCATCTTGCGGATCGAGAGGCGGAACAGCAGGCGCGCGAACGGCAGGTCGCCCTCGCGCACGTAGCTCTGCGCGAACTCGTCGCCGTGGACCATGAAGTCGGTGCCCGCGGGCATCGCGCCGATGTCGACCGCGTCGTAGCCGTATGGCGAGCGATCGTCTCGGTACTTGACGAAGTGCTTCGCGGTGCCGGTGTAGATCGCGCCGCCGACGAGCCGGCACAGCCGGGCCGCGCGATCCACGAGGTAGCTCGAGACCGCGGGGATCATGATCACGATCTCGCGGCCGCCGAGCGCGGTCTTGCACTTGGTGATCGTGAGGTTCGCGAGCAGCTCGTCGAGCGCGGCCTCCGAGCTGTAGAGGCGCAGCCAGCTCACCGCGCCCTCGAGGGTCGCGAACGTCATCACGCAGAACCTCCCGAGGAGGATGCCGCGCGGGTCGGGCGCCACGCCGGGCGTGAAGAACCGGGTCTGGCCCTGTGCGACGTGCTCGAGCGCCACGGACGGACCGTAGCACGCAAGCGCAGCTCGATCGGTGGTTTGCGCCGCAGGCCTGAGGTAGTGTCGGCCGAGCTAGATGGTCGCGCCGCCCACCACTCCGCGTAGCTTTGCCGTCGATGTCGCGCGGGCCTCGGCCGCGTTCCAGGAGCTCGCGCGCCAGATGGGCTCGCAGTTCCTGGACAAGCAGGAGATCATCCGCCTGATGACCGTGTCCGCCATCGCCGGCGAGCACATGGTGATCGTCGGTCCGCCGGGCACCGCGAAGTCCGCGATGATCGACATGTTCGCGAAGCTGATCGACGCGAAGTACTTCGAGTACTTGCTCACCCGGTTCACGGAGCCGAACGAGCTGTTCGGTCCGGTCGACATCTCGGCGTTCCGCGAGGGCCGCTACACGCGCCGCCTCGAGCACATGCTGCCGCAGGCCGAGATCGTGTTCCTCGACGAGATCTTCAAGTCGAACAGCGCGATCCTGAACTCGCTGCTCCACGTCATCAACGAGCGCAAGTTCCAGAACGGTCCCGACGTCATCCAGGTACCGCTGATCTCGCTGTTCGCGGCCTCGAACGAGGTGCCCAACGACGAGAACCTCGCGGCGATGTTCGACCGCTTCCTCGTGCGGGTGCTGTCCGACAACCTCGACAGCTATCACTTCCACGAGCTGATGAAGAAGGGCGTGTCCCTCGAGCTCCGCAAGATGACCGGCCGCGGCGTCGACTCCGCGGGCCGGCCGATGCAGGAGCTGCGTCCCGTCATCTCGTCGCGCGACCTCCGGGCGATCCAGCAGAACTTCGACAAGTTCATGGTGTTCCCCGAAGAGTTCCTGACGAAGTACAAGGGGCTCGTGTTCCAGATCCGCTCCGAGGGCATCTCGGTGTCGGATCGCCGCGCCGTGAAGCTGCTCAAGCTGTTTGCGGCGAGCGCCGTGTTCGACGGCCGCACGCGCGTCCACGACGGCGACTTCTTCATCCTCCGCCACATCTGGAACAACCTCGATCAGGTCGAGCTGCTCGAGGAGATCGTGAACCCGGTCGTCGACAGCTACTACCGCGAGCACCCGGACGAGCGCCGGTTCATCGGTCCGTCGGCGTCGCTCGACGATCTCTTGACCGAGCTCGGCCTGATCCGCGAGCTGCTGACCAGCGGCAGCGAGCTCTCCGACATCCAGCTGTTCAGCCAGCTGAAGAACCTGAACGAGATCAAGGTCGCGCTCGCCTCGCTGCCGGGCGAGGCCGCGCAGCGGATGATCCGCGAGGTCGATCAGCTGCTCGAGACCGTGTTCGCCTCGTCGAAGTTCGGCCTGTAATCCCCCGCGATGCTGAAGGTCGCCGTCTTCGATGATGTGGTGGCCGCCCGCGCGGAGCAGTTCCACATCCCCGGTCTGACCGTCGAGGTGTTCGCGCATGCCGATGACGCGCCGGTGGTGTGCGCGCGCGGCGGGTTCGACGTGGTCTTCATGGACTTCGCGATGGGACCGGGGCGGCTCGACGGCGCCACCGCCGTGCGCGACCTGCGGGCGGCCGGCTGCCGCGCGAAGATCATCGGGATCTCGAGCGATCCGGCCGCGAACGCGCTGATGAGGACGGCGGGTGCGGACGACGCGCTCGGCTCGAAGTCGCACCTGCGGAGCTACCTCGTTCACATCGGCGCCACGCACCAGCGCGCGAGCTGATCAGCACGACGGATACGTGAACTGGATCCGCACGAAGTGCGGCCAGTACAGCGTCTTCTCCTTCGCCGGATCGAACAGGTCCTCGAACGTGAAGCTGTTGTCCGCGTACGTCACGATGAGGTCGTAGCGGTAGAGGTCGTCCTGCGCGTTCGGATCCAGCTCGGCGTGCGCCTTGCCGGCGTACGTGAAGTCGCCCCCGGGCCGGTACAGCTCCGGCGCGATGTCGAGCCAGTTGCCGTCGATGTGCTCGGCGGCGCGGAAGTCGATCGCCGCGTTGCCGAAGCCGCGCGTGCCGACGTAGACCCAGCTGCTCCAGCCGTCGCCGGTCAGCGAGCACTCGGTCGACGCGTCCTCCAGCACCACGTCGGGGTTCTTCGTCAGCTCGTGCTGGCCGATCCACCGGCCGTCGACCAGCCACTCCGGCTCGGTCAGGTCGCCCTCGCCGACGACGTAGAGCGGCCATCGCGCCATCCGCCCGTGGTGCTCGCGATCGCCGTCGACCGAGACGGCGTAGAGAAAGTCCCCCTCGCGCGCGACGCAGTTGCCGACCGTC
Organism: Myxococcales bacterium; assembly: GCA_016794545.1. GTDB lineage: Bacteria > Myxococcota_A > Polyangia > Haliangiales > Haliangiaceae > JABFXX01. The sequence goes on along the minus strand of JAEUJX010000452.1, from coordinate 17,438 downwards.
GCGTTGACGTCCGCGGGCGCGGGCAGCGACGCGACGGGCTCCAGCTTCCATTCGGCCGGCGGTCGGTCCGGGTTCGGCACGCGCACGGCGCGGAAGCCCGCGCTCGCGAACCCCAGGCCTTCGCCGGGCGTGGGGCGCACCTCGGCGAGGAAGATCAGCAGCGGTCCCTGCTCGAGCCGGTAGCCGTCGACCGGCCACAGCCAGTGATCGCCGACCTCGGGGAAGAACGAGCTCGGTCCCGTGCCGTCGTCCTTCCACGCGAACTCCATCGTGGCGGTGATCGGATCGCGCCCCTTCATCACCGCGATCGAGTTGCGGACGAGCGTCGACTCGCGGCGCGTGTGGGCCGCGCTCGTCGCGATGAACGAGTCGCCGAACAGCCACACGCTGCGGCCGTCGCGCAGGTCGATCGAGTAGGCACCGTCGCCGCCGAGCCACCGCGGATCCTGGTGGAACAGCGCGTCGGCCTCCTCCCACCGCGCGGCCGTCGGATCCGGCGGCGTGTACTCCACCGGGCAATACGGGCAGCCACCGGCGAGGAGGAGCAGGGCGAGCGCGACGAGCCTCACGATGTCAGTAAGACACGCGAGGCGCCCGATCTGCCCCTCAAACCCGCTCGCACCCCGCGGCGCGGGCGCCGCAGCGGCTACTTCACGAACGGCAGGTCGACGACGTAGTCGTTCTTGCCGAGGTCGACGCCGTTGTGGCGGAGGATCGCGTACGCGGTCGTCAGGTGGAAGTGGAAGTTCGGCAGGCAGAAGTGGTCGAGGTAGTCACCGCCGCGCATCGGGGCCGGCATCCACGTGTGCTTGCACTGGCGGTCCTCCGCGCCGGCGAAGTCCTCGCGCTTGAACGTGCCGAGGTAGTCGAGGACGGTCTTCACGCGGGCGCGGAGCTCGTCGATCGTCTTCTCGGTGTCGGGGTGCGACGGGGCGTCCTTGCCGGTCAGCTTCGCGCAGGTGAACTTCGCCTGGTCGCAGGCGGCCTGGATCTGTCGGGTGAAGGGGTACTGGTCGGGCGCGAGCCGCGAGTCCAGGAGGACCTGCACGTCGAACTTCTTCGCGTCGGCGTACGCGGCGGCCTTGTCGAGCCACTTGGAGACACCGGTCAGGTGCTTGGTGAAGATCGGGACGGTCGCGTCGTAGAGGTTCACGCTCATGGCGCGACCTTAGATCACTTCTTGGCGAGGGTGACGACGACGGGCCGGTGATCGGAGGCGCCGGCATCGAGGACCACGGCCTCGGACGCGATCATCGTGCCGTCGACCAGGACGTGGTCGATGTCCATCGACAGCATGCTGAGCTTCCGGCCGCGGATCACCTTCGCGTAGTGCCAGGTCGTCGGGCCCTTCGTCGGGACGCGGACCAGCCCCTGCTGCTGGAAGAACGCGACCGCGAGGCCGGTCGGGAGCTCGTTGAAGTCCCCGGCGACGAGCGTGGGCACGCCGGTGGCGAGGCGGGGGAGGAACGCCTTGGCCTGCTTGAGGCGGACGGGCGGCGTCGTCTGGTAGCCGATGATCCAGCTCCCGCGATCGCGCGGCGGGCGCAGGTGGACGTTCAGCATCTGGACCTTGCCGAACGGCCCCTCGACGACCAGGCGCTGGGCGGGGAACCAGCCCTCGGGCGGGGTGGGGACCAGCTCTTCTTCGGCGATCGGGTGCTTGGACAGGACCGCGAGGCCGCCCGCGGCGCGCGCGATGACCCGGAAGGCCTGGTGCGGATACGCCTTCGCGAACCGCTTCGCGAGCGCCTCCTTCCAGCCGGCGTCGACCTCCTGGATCAGGACGACATCCGGGTCCTCCGCGGCGATCGCGTTCATCGTGCCGGCGGCATCGGGGTTCGCGTAGTTGACGTTGTAGGACATCACGCGCAGCGACGGCGCGGGCGTGGCATGAGCGGTGGAGGACAGCATGACGAGGCAGAGCGCGAGGAGTCGCACCAGGATCATGATGACGCTCGATCCGCGAAGCGGCCACCCGGTTGACCGCGGAGGGAAAACCTCTGTGCTACGGTCGGTTCCGTGCCGATTCCGGCGGAGCGTCGTCGCAGCTTCCTCGCGCGCCAGGTCGCGACGATGGTGCTGTCGCACGTCCAGGTCGAGACCCCGATGGCGCTCGTGCGCGCGGCCGCGTGGTCGAACTCGCTCGCGCGGATGGGCGTGTATCTGCCGCTGTTCGTGATCCACGACATCGGCGTGATGCTGTCGATGACGCGCGGCGCCGGCGGCTACGTGATCCGGGCGCGCGAGGCGCAGCTCGCGCGGATCCAGCTGCCGCAGGGCATCAAGCCGCTGCTCGACAAGTACCGCCGCCTGCTCGAGAACATCTCGCTGTCGGAGGTGACCGAGCGGCTCGCCGGCCTGCGGCTGCGCGACGAGATGGTCGCGGTGCTGCTGTCCCGCATCCTCGGCGACACGTTCAACCGCTGGCGCGACCGCTCGAAGTCCGCCGGCGCCGAGCCGCTGCCGCTCGACCTCGGCATCCTCGGCGAGGTCGACTACGCCGATCACTTCAAGGACTTCGACGCCCGCTCGCTGTGGGGCTTCGTCGAGCACGTCGACACGCAGTCGATGCACATCTACACGCAGGTCGAGCTGATCGACCTGGACACGGTGCGCCTGCTCGGCCTGTTCAAGGAGGACAGCGCGTCGGGCTCCGAGGCGCTCGGCGGCGCGATCGATCTCGTCGACCTGTTCGCCGCACTAGGCTCGCCCGAGGCGAACGACGTCGCGAACTTCTCGCTCGACCTCCTGCCGAGCGTGCTCGAGACGCGGCGCTCGACGGGCGCGCAGACCTTCGCGGTCGACGGCTACGCGTCGATCGAGCGCAAGGGCAACATCGACTCGCTCGTGCTCTCCGAGCTCGCCTACGACCGCGAGATCTTCGAGCAGAAGGTCGTCGACTCCGAGCTGCTCTACTACGGCCGCGAGAAGTCCCGCGAGGACGAGCGCCGCCTCCAGTACATCCTGATCGACTGCTCGGCGTCGATGCGCGGTCAGCGCCAGGTGTTCGCGCGCGGCCTCGCGCTCGCCCTCATCAAGAAGCTCACGCTCGAGGGCGACGAGATCTGGGTGCGGTTCTTCGACTCGCGCCTCCACGAGACGATCAAGATCGGTCGCTCGGGGCAGGTGCCGGTGCCCTATCTGCTCAGCTTCCGCAGCGAGCGCGGCCGCAACTACGCCAAGGTGTTCCGCCAGCTGCTCGTCGAGGTGACGCGCCTGCGCCGCGAGCAGAAGCGGCGCGTCGTGCTCTATACGATCACGCACGGCCAGTGCCACATCGAGCCCGAGCTGGTGTCCGCGCTGAAGCAGCAGGCGTTCCTCTACGGCGTCGTGGTGCTGCCGTCGTCGACCGAGCTGCCCGAGTTCGTCCCGCTGCTCGATCGCCAGCAGATCGTCTCGGGCGAGGTGCTGACGAACCGCGCCGAGCGGCAGCGGCGCGCGCTCGACATCGTCGGGGATGCGACGAAGACCAGGAAGGCCGCGGCCGGCTCCGGCGAGACGCTGCCGACGGATCCGGCCGTGAGCCGGCGGATGAACGTCGTCCGATGAGGGGCCGGTAAGTGGCGCGCAGGACGTTCAACTCGATCGAGTCGACGGCCGATCAGGCCGAGGCGATGGTCCAGCAGGGCAGGTGGGCCGAGGCGGAGCGCCACTACCGCGAGCTGATCGGCCAGACGCACGTCATCAACTACGAGTACGACGATTGGTTGCGCCGGCTCGGCGAGATCTATCGCCACCTCGGGCGCCAGCGCGAGGCCGCGTTCGTCTACCTCTATCTCCACTACTTCGACATGGCGCGCGGCCAGCTCCAGAGCGAGGAGCACACCGCCCTGCGCGCGCGACTCGCCGAGATCGAGAAGAAATGGACCGAAGCCGCGCAGCTCTACCAGCAGGCGAAGCTGCCGGTGCACGCCGCCGTCTCGTTCGAGAAGGCGAAGCAGTTCACGGAGGCGACCGCGGCGTGGAAGAACCTGGTGCACTCGCCGGGCCTCGGCCAGCGCCCGTACGAGGCCGCGCTCGTGCACTTCAACTACGGCCTCGCGGCGGTGCGTCTCGAGGCCGGCTCGCCCGAGGCGCGCCGCGCGCTGATCGAGAGCCAGCGCAAGCTCGAGCAGGTCGCCGACGACTTCGAGCAGGCCGGCGAGCTCGAGCGCGCGTTCGACTGCTTTCAGATCCTCCTGAAGCTCGGCAAGGAGAGCGCGCAGTTCGAGAACCTCGCCGAGGGCTACGTCAACTGCATCCGCGTGCTGCGCGAGGACAACCTCAAGTTCTACGTGCTGCAGTACTACGAGGACTTCATCAAGCTCGCGCTCGAGCGCGCGGAGCTGCACGCGGCGGCCACGCTGTATCAGGAGGCCGCCGCGTTCGCCGCGCGTGCCGGCCTGCCGTACGACCGACACTACCAGCACAAGAGCGCGCTGACCTGGATGCGCTGCGCCGACAGGTTCGCCGAGACCGGCGTGCCGGTGCAGATGACCGAGAACGCGCTGCTCGCCGCGGCCTCGCAGCACTCCGCCGTCGGCGACTACCCGGCGGTGCGCGAGTGCTTCGAGAAGCTCGCGGGGCTCGAGCTGCCCGACCGGGCGAAGAAGCGGTTCTCGACGATCGCCGCGCGCTACAAGGGCCTCGCGGCGCCACCCGTCGAGCTGCCCGGGCTGCCCGACTACCTGAAGCAGCAGCACGCCTACGCCGACATCTGGTTCGTCGATCTCCTCGAGTGGGAGATGGACGGCGACCCCTACTCGGTCGCCGCGTCGATCGTCGGCGACCTGCGGTATCCGAACGGCATCCGCCGCCGCGCGCTCGTCGTGCTGCTGACGCTCGCGGACGCGCAGACTCGCAAGCAGGAGGACAACACCGAGACGCTCGTGCACGTCGCCGAGCTGCTCGGCGAGCTCCAGAGCTACGCCGCCCTGTCGCCGCTCGAGAAGCTGTTCGGCGCGCAGGATCCGGTGATCCGCCGCGCCGCCGTGCGCGCGCTGCGCTTCCTCTACTTCAAGCGCTCGTTCGTGATCGTGCGCAAGGCGCTCGCCGACGCCGACGCGCAGGTCCGCGAGGCCGCACTCGTCGCGATCGGCGGCCTGCACTTCCCGCACGCGTTCAACCCGCTCGCGCGGATCTACCGCGAGAGCAACGATCCGCGCGTCCGCACCGCGGCGCTCCAGTCGATCGGCAAGATCCAGACGGTGGAGGCGGGCGAGTTCCTGGTGATGGTGCTGCGCCAGGAGACCGGGAATCTCCGAGAGGCGGCGTACCAGTCGCTCGCGCAGATGGACAACGCGGACGTGCTCCCGATCCTGCGCCAGCACCACGAGATCGAGACGAATCCGCAGGTCCGCGAGACGATCGGCGAGCTGCTGCGGCGGCACTGACGAGCGCGCCGGCCAGACGCGAGCGCGACCGTGATGGGCCTCGTGTGCACGCGGTGGTTCGGCATGTGGCCGCTGTCGACGGATGCGCTCGCCGGCGTGTACCTCTCGCTGGCGAGCTCGGTGGCGCTGCTCGCCGGTGGGTTCGTGTGGACGCTCGAGGTCGCGCGCTGGCCCTCGGCCGTGCGGGGCCCACAGGCGGTGGCGTTCGCGGTATCGTCGAGACATGAGGGGTTCGCTCGTCTGCGCACTGCTGTCGCTCGCCGCCGCATGTGACTCGAAGGCCACCGCGTCGGATCCGCAGAGCGCGGGGACGCGCCCCGAGCAGAAGTCGAAGGAGTACGAGAGCTGCGGCGCCAGCATGCACTGCGCCGACGAGCTGCGCTGCTTCGATCACGTGTGCCGGCGGATGGCGCGCTCGACGGTCGGTGACCTCCAGGCCGCGCGCGGCGCGCAGCTCAAGGCGAAGGGCGACCTCGAGGGTGCGATCGCGGCGTACACCGCCGCGCTCGGCCACTACGACAGCGAGAAGGTGCCGCTGCCTCCCGATGTCGACTGCGCGTACGGCGCGGCGCTCGCGGCGGCGAAGTCGAACAAGGATCACGCCGAGCTCGGCGCGCGGGTCCTGCACCGCTGCGTGCTCGCCGTGCCGAGCGCGAGTCCCCTGCGGGAGAAGGCGCTCGCGGAGCTCGCCGGCCTCGTCGACACCGGGCTCGATCCGCTGCTGCTCGGCGCGGCCAAGACCGCGGACCTCTACCTGACGAAGGGGCCGGTCAAGCCCGCGACGGACAAGCTGACGGTCAATGTCACGGCGGCCCCGCAGCCCGCGAAGACGATGCCCGCGATCGTCGAGGCGGTCGGCTCGCAGAAGAGCGGCCTCGTCGCGTGCTGGGAGACCTACAACGCGGCCTCGAAGAAGACCGACATGACGGTCCACATCGACCTGAAGAGCGGCTACGTCGCCTCCGAGTACGACGACGTCGCGGGGAGCTGGATCCTCCGGTTCCAGCCCGCCACCGTGCCGGCCGGCACCCCGGAGGCCGCGGCCGACGCCTGCGTGCGGTCGCTCGTCGAGCCGGCCCTGAAGGCCGCGAAGCTCGCGGAAAGGTTCGAGTCCAAGGTCACGATTACCGTCAAGTAGCCGCGTGTGGTACCTACCGCGGCCGTGACCGCCGTGACCGACAGCCTGCCCGACCTGCGCGCGATGACGCTCGCCGACGCCGAGGCGCTGGCCGTCGCGAGCGGCTGGCCGCGGTTCCGGGGCGAGCAGGTGTGGCGGTGGGTGCACGACAAGGGCGCGCGCGGCTTCGACGAGATGACGAACCTGAACGCGGCGACGCGCGAGTCGTTCGCGAAGGTCGCGCGGATCGGCTGCCTCGAGGTCGCCGAGGTCCAGACCAGCAAGGACGGCACGCGCAAGCTCCGGCTGACCACGCGCGACGGTGCCTCGATCGAGAGCGTGCTGATCCCGATGGGCGAGCACGTCACGCAGTGCATCTCCTCGCAGGTCGGCTGCGCGGTGGACTGCCAGTTCTGCGCGACGGCGAAGCTCGGGCTCAAGCGCAACCTCGACGCCGGCGAGATCGTCGATCAGGTCTACCTCGGCCGCCGGCTGCTCGCCGAGGCCGACCCGACGGCCCGGATCTCGAACATCGTCTACATGGGGATGGGCGAGCCGCTCCACAACTACGACAACCTGGTGGCCTCGCTCCGCATCCTGACCGACGACAAGGGCGCGAAGCTCGCCCACCGCCGGATCACGGTGTCGACGAGCGGCCTCGTGCCCAAGCTCGAGAAGCTCGGCAACGAGACCGACGTTCGGCCGAACCTCGCGGTCTCGCTGAACGCCCCGAACGATGCGGTGCGCGACCGCATCATGCCGATCAACCGCAAGTGGAACATCGGCAAGCTGCTCGCGGCGCTCAAGGCGTACCCGCTCGAGCAGCGCCGCCGCATCACGTTCGAGTACGTGCTGCTCGCCGGCGTCAACGACTCGCTCGCCGATGCGGGGCAGCTCGCGAAGCTGCTGCGCGGCTTCAAGTGCAAGGTCAACATCATCCCGTACAACCCGCACCCCGAGGCGGAGTACGAGCGGCCCTCCCCGGCGCAGGTCGAGGCGTTCCAGAACGAGTGCAAGCGCCTCGGCCTCTCGACGTACCTCCGGCTGCCCAAGGGCGACGACATCGACGCGGCGTGCGGCCAGCTCGCGAACCGCTCCAACGGCTCGCCCGTCGTCCCGCTCCGCGTCCGCAAGAAGGCCGAGCTGCCTCCTCCGCCGCCGGTCGAGTAGCGACGCTGCTACCATCACCGGGTGACATCGCCCGAGGTCGAGAAGGAGCCGCGCCGGTTCCTGCTGCGCCCGGCCGGCGTGCTCACGCAGCTCGCCTGCGCGGTCTGCCTGCTCCTCGGCACGATCGCGTTCGTCCTCGTCCAGCAGAACAAGTCGGGCGGCGCCGCGCTCGCGATCGCGTGGGCCGTCGGCGCGATGGCCGGCGTGGTGTTCGGCGGCCTGATGTCGCGCGGCGGCCTGGTCTCGCTGCTCGTGTCCGCCGCGCTCACCGCGACGTTCGGCATCGTCCTCGTCGCCATCGACTTCGAGGCCCTGCGCTCCATCCTCCGCGTGCTGCCCGAGGACGACGTCGAGATGATCGGCAACATCCTCGTCGGCGTGGCGGTCGTGCTGCTCGCCACGTCCGCGCTCTCGCTCGCATCGATCGGTCAGGCGCGCCGCTACGCGCGCGCCTACGCGCTCGCCGTCGAGGAGGCGGTCGCCGCGGATCCGTCGCTCGCGCAGTCGTTCTCCGCGATGCGCACGGTCCCGCCGGGCGCGGCCTCGGCGTCCGCGCCGACGCTGCCACCACAGGCCACGGCGTCCTCACCGACGCTGCCCCCGCCGGCCTCGGCCGCGCTCGGCCCGCCGCCGCCGAGCAGCGCCGCGTTCCCCAATCCGTCGACCTCCCGCGGCGTCGCGGTGATCCGCGCCGCCGCGCCGGGCACGATCGTCTCCGGCGCCCACCGCTCGCAGCCGACGCTGTTCCCGGCGCAGGCGCCGGACTCCACCTCGCAGAGCGGCCCGAACACCGCGCCGATGAACGTCGTCGCCGCGCCGCCCCCGGACGTCTCGACCGCGCCGTTCGGGAAGGTCGGTCCTGGCTCGCTGGGCCCGGTGTCCGCCGTCTCCGATGCTCCGATCACCGCGCCGTTCGGCAAGGTCGGCCCGGGCGCGGTCCCTGACACGCTCCCCTCCGACGCACCGCCCTACCTGCCGCGCGTCGCGCCGTTCTCGTCGAGCCCCGCGACCGTGCCGGGCGGTGGTCCGCATGTCTCCGACGCGCAGCCGATCGCGGCCGTCGGCGATCAGGGCCCGACCGATCCGGCGACGCCGATCATCCCGGCGGCGGCCGCGACCAACCGCGGCTGGAAGCCGGCGAAGATGACGACGACCCAGATCGTCGTGCGTCCGCCCGCGGAGGAGGCGCGCTCGCGCCGCCGCATCTACATCGCGCTCGCCGGCTTCGCGATCGGCCTCGGCGCCGGCATCGGCATCCTCGTCTCGTCGGGCTCCGACGGCGCGTCCGGCGATGGCACGACGGCCGCGACCTCGCCGGACAAGAAGCCGGGGCCGGGCCCCATTTCGGTGTCCGGCGCCGGCAGCGGCTCGTCGGCGTCCGTCGTGCCCGGCGCCGGCAGCGGCGCGACGGCCTCCGGCAGTGGTCCGGCAGCGGCGGCCGTCGTGGTCGCGACCGGCTCCGCGGTCGAGGTGACCGCCACCGCACCGACCGTGCCGATCCGGTCGCTGATCGCCGCGCAGCGGGCCGCCCTCGCGAACGGCGATGCCGCCGCGCTCGCCGCGACGATCGCGGCCGACGCGTTCGCGATCGGCCCCGACGGCGATGACGTGGTGGAGGGCCGGGACGCGATCGCGACGATGCTCGGCAAGCAGCTGCTCGATCCGCCCGCCGGTGGCTTCCCCGTCGAGTCGAAGTTCCTCGCGACGGGAGGCACCGGCAACGTGGCGTGGACCGCCGAGGATCTGGAGATCGGGGTGCGCCGGATCGCGGTGACGCAGGTCGCGGTGTTCGACCAGGGCGCGTGGAGCGTGGTCGCGCTGTGCTGGGGCATGCCGGTCGCCGACGCGACCGCCGAGCGCATGGCGATCCTCGGCACGCTGCCGCGCGCGGCGATGGTGCCCGCGCGGCGCACGGGGCCGGGCGCGGAGGACCTGGAGCGGGCGGTGAAGGTTGCGTTCGCGTCCCGCGAGGCCTTCGCCGCCGCGCGCAGCGAGCGCGACGATGGCTTCAACTTCGGCTCGGGCCCCGGCGAGCGGGTCGTCGGTGGCGTGGCGATCAAGCGGCTGTTCGGGCGCCTGCGCTCGTCGCTGAAGCTCGAGGGCGACGTGCGCGTCGGCACGGTCGGTGCGGACGCTGGCTGGGCGGCGCTCAACGTCGTCTACACCCAGAAGAGCCGCGCGGCGACGGACGTCGCGCAGACGTTCCGCGTGCTCGCCGTGCTCGTGAAGGAGGACGGCGCGTGGAAGGTCGTGCAGACGCAGTTCTCCAACGCCGGGCCGATCCGGTAGCCGGCGATCAGCGCCGGCGGAACGCCACGAACGCCGCGACGAGCAGCAGCACCGCGCCGGCGGCGAAGAACGGCCAGGCGCGCGGGAAGAAGCCGGTCGCGCGCGTGAACGGCGTGCGCTCGGTGACGCGGAGCGCCGGCACCGCGCCGGCCTCGATCACCGGAACCAGCTCGGCCGCTGCGCGGAGCGCTGCGTCCTCGCTGGCGCCCTCGGTGCGCACGTGGAAGTCGGTCGGGGCGGCGTGGTCGACGGTCGCGCGCCCTCTCTCCTTGCCGTCGAGCACGAACGTCAGCTGTGCGCCCGACGGGATCGCGGCGGGCGCGCGCAGCCCGATCTTCACGCCGCCGCTGGCGACCTCCGCGCCCGCGATCCGATCGCCGGCGAGGACCACCATCCCGTCGGGGCCGCGGACCTCGAGCGACGCGCGGCGCTCGATCACGGAGGCGACGTGGTCGACGAGCACCGGGTCGTCCTCACCGAGCTCGGCGATCACGCGGTCGCCGCCGCTGACGACGCGCGTGTCGAGGCCCTTCTCGTCGCAGCGCTCCTTCACCACGCGCGTCGCGAGCACGACCGCGCGTGGGTCGAGCGGCGGCGCGATCTCGATCTGGAGGCGCACGCCGCTGCCCGGCCCGGTCGCGGACGTGCCGCGCACCACGCCGAAGATCGCGATTCCGATCGCGAACACCCCGACGAGCAGCGCGATCAGGATCCGTAGATCGCGCTGGTCGTCAGCCACGATCAGCGGGCCAGCGAAGCGAGCTCGGACGTCGAGAAGAAGAACGCGATCTCCTCCTTGGCCGTCTCGGGAGCGTCGGAGCCGTGAACGGCGTTGCGCTCGATGTTGGTCGCGAACTCCTTGCGGATCGTGCCGGGGTCGGCCTTCTCCGGGTTCGTCGCGCCCATGACCTGGCGGTTCTTCGCGATCGCGCCCTCGCCCTCGAGCACCTGCACGATCACCGGGCCCTCGGTCATGAACTTGACGAGGTCGCCGTAGAACGGGCGGTCCTTGTGGACGGCGTAGAACGCCTTCGCCTGCGTCTCGGTCAGGCGGACCATCTTGGACGCCAGGATGCGGAGGCCCGCGGCCTCGAACTTCGCGGTGATCGGGCCGATCTTGTTCGCCGCGACCGCGTCGGGCTTGATGATGGAGAACGTACGCTCGATTGCCATTTGGCGGCGTTCTTACTAGGCCCGTCGGGGGAACGCAAGCTTGGCCAGGGCGAGGGCGCCCTGCTTCCACGGGACGCGGTGGGTGACTCCCGCGGACCCGAGGCGGTCGACGTTGGTGCAGTACCAGTCGTAGTTGCGCACGAGCGCGGCCTTGTTCGAGAACCTCGGCTCCCAGCCGAGCTGCGTCCTGGCCTTGTCGATCGACACGAACGAGTCCTCGGTGACCGTCTCGTAGATCCACGGATAGAGCGGCGACAGCTTCGCCTTCTCCAGGACGCGCAGCGCCCACAGCGCGGGCGCGATCGGCAGCGAGCGGATCTTCCGCTGGTGGCCCGCGGCATCGAACACCGCCTGGAAGTCCTCGCGCAGCGTGGTGAACTCCGCGGCGCCGAGGTTGAACGTGTCGTTCGCGCGCTCGGCGGGCAGGGTGCCGGCGAGCACGATCGCGGTGCACAGGTCCTCGACGTCGAGCAGCTGGTAGCGGTTACTGCCCTTGCCGAGGATCGGGAAGTCACGGCCCTCGCGCGCCCACTCGTACATCAGCGCGAACACGCCGAGGCGCTCGGGACCCACGAACGACTTCGGCCGCAGGATCGGCACGACGCGGCCGGCCGCGCGCGCGGCGAGGCACACCTGCTCGGCCTCGACCTTCGCGATCCCGTACGGACCGACCCCGTGCATGCGATCGGACTCCACGAGCGGGTGGTGATCCGGCACCCCATACACCGCGGTGGACGAAATGTGCACGACTCTACGCGGTGCCGTTGCCTCGAGGACGGTCCGCGTCCCATCGACATCGATCGTGTGGATCTCGTCGGGCGGATAGAGCGGCAGCGCGGCCGCGGCGTGGACCACGACATCGCAGCCCGCGGCCGCGCGCTCGACGTCCGCGCGCACGCGGATGTCGCCCACGATCTCGGTGATCTTGCTGCGTTCGGGATAGTCGAACGGCTCGCGATCGAGCGAGACGACCTCGTCGCCACGCGCGAGCAGGTGACGGATCAGGTTGATCCCGAGGAACCCGGCGCCGCCGGTGACCAGCCACTTCCGTCGCGCACTGCTCATGTGCCGGCCTTCTAGCACGCGCTCACCGCCCCTGGCTGACAGGACAGAGCACCGATCGCACCCGGCCGTGAGGGGCTGCGATGGGCAGCGCTGGGAGTGTGCGGCTCCACTGTGCGGTGGGTGTGCGGACGGGGTTTCGGGGACCTGGCGGTGGTCCGAGGGTTGCTGAGTACGGCGGTACCACCATGAAGCTGCCCGTTACCCTTGGACTAACCGTGTCGGTGTTCGCTGCGTGCGCAGCGAACGAAGGCACCTCGTCGTCGTCCCTCACGCAGGAGCCCGGCAACTGCGGGTCCGTCGAGACGCATGTCATCGGCATCCACGAGGGCTTCCACGGCGCCGCGTCGGTCCACATCAAGCGGCCCGGCACGATGGCGCTCGTCGTCTCGGCGCGCGAGGACACGGTGTGGACGATCACCACCGAGCCCGGCGTCGACCTCGAGGCGGTGTACGCGGTCGGCATCTATCACCAGACGGTGAAGGCGCCGGAGGGCGTGCGCGTCGTCGCCGAGAGCCGCGAGGACGGCGATCCCTACGCGTGCGGCTACACGTATCCGCAGCAGGGCACCGACTGCAACACCGACCAGCTGCTGAAGCTGGTCGACAAGCGCGTGCACCCGGTGACGAGCTTCCACGGCTGCTTCCAGGGCTCGATCTGGACGATCGAGGAGGACCTCAGCGTCACCGCGAACTGCAACAGCGACGCGGGGCCCGCGCAGGCCGACATGGTCCAGGGCTGCGACGGCGAGGACAGCTGCGGCGGTCCGATCTTCCTCTAGCGGAGCGCGCGGCGCCGCCGCAGCGCGAGCGCGACCCCGACCAGCACGAGCGCGCCCGCCGAGGGGGCGCTCGTCGCGCAGCCGCCGTCATCGCCCTCGATCGTCACGACGAGCACGTCCTCGGCCACCGGCGCGGGATCTCCGGGCCGCGTGACGAGGACGCGGACCTCGTGATCGCCGGATCGCGCGCCGCGTGCGATCCTCAGATCGAGCTCGCCCTGCATGCCCGGGCCGATCGCGACGTCCGCGTCCGCCGGCGTCACGGCGAGCTCCGACTCGACGCGGACGTGGAACACGGTCGGCGAGCACAGCGCGGTGTCGAGGTCGACGAGCACGACCCGGTAGTGCTCGTGCTCCTGCACCGTGGACAGCGCGAGCGACGGCGCGCGGCGCCCGCAGCCGAGCGCATAGGTGCCCTGCGCGACCGCCGCGTGTCCCGCCGGGCTCGTGGCCGTGATGTCGAACGTCGTCGAGGACACGCCGAGCCCGACCGGCGGCGTCACCGTCAGCTCGACGTCAGCGCCGGCGCCGGGAGCCACCGTGGCCGTCCCCGCGGGCGACGTCCAGCCGCTCGGCACCACGGCGGTCAGCGTGAACGTCGTCGGGCCGCAGTCCTCGTGGTCCGCGTTCGTCACGCGCACCGCGTAGCGCGCGGGTGCCGGCGAGGTCAGCGCGGGCGGTTGCGTCACCGACAGCATCGGCGTGCGACGCACGCACTGGGAGGACACGTGGTACGTCGCCGTCGCACTGGTCGCGCCCGACACCTGCGACGTCGCGTGGACCGTGAACACCGCGTCGCCCGCCGGCGCGGTCGGCGACGACGTCACGTCGAACGTGCCGGTGACCGTCGCCCCCGATGGCACGGTGATCGCCGCGCCGCTCGCGCTCCACGCCGCCGGGACGTCGAACGACAGCGCGAACAGCGATGCCCCGCACGCGCTGTCGTTGTTCGTGAGCTCCGCCGTGTAGGTCAGCGTGGTGCCGCGCACCGCGCTCTGCGCCGGCGGCGAGATCACGAGGGTCGGCGCCCCGCGCGCGCAGGTGGGTTGCACGTCGTACGTCGCGCTCGCGAGCGCGCCGGCGCTCTCCGGGCGCGTCACCGCCGCGACCACGGGATGGCTGCCGAGTGCGGTCCCCGCGCCGGGCGTCACGGTCAGGATCGCGGTCGTGGTCGCACCCGAGGCGAGCGTCGACATGGCCACGTCGTACGTGGCGGTCCAGCCGAGGTCGACCGTCGCGGCGAGCGCGAACGTCGAGGCGGCGCAGCCGAGGTCGTGGTTCGTCAGCGTCACGGTGTATCCGAGCGCCTCGCCGACCTGACCGCTCTGCGCCGGCGGCGCGATCGCGAGCGAAGGCACCGCACGCGTACACGTCACCGTGTAGGTCGCGCTCCCCGAGCCGTTGCCGCTGCGGGCGTTCGAGGCCGTCACCATCACCGGGAAGTCGCCCGCGACCGCCGCCGCGGCCGAGGTGACCTCGAGCTGCACCTGCGTGCTCTGCCCCGCCGCGAGCGTGACCGTCGGGGTCGCGAGCGTGGCGGTCCAGCCGGCCGGCACGCCGCGCGCGATCGCGAGCTCCGCGGGGAGGCAGCCGGCGCCGTCGTTGTTCGTGATGGTCGCGTCGAACGTCACCGTGCCGCCGGGACCGGACGTGCGCGTGGAGGGCGCGAGCACGACCCCGGGCGCCGCCGGGACGCAGGTGATGGTGTACGTCCCGGCGATCTCGGCGGCGTCGATCCAGCCCGCGCGGAAGGCCTTCGCCCGCACCATCACCGTGGCCTCCGCGCCGATCGCGATCGGGCCGGCATACATCGGCGAGCTCGCCGTCACGGCGGTGCCGTCGGTCGTGACGCGGATGATCGCGCCGGGCGTCGCCGACGTGATCGTGACGCTCTGCAACGCGGGGTAGGCCCCGGGCGGCGGCGACAGCACCGGCGCTGCGACCATGCCGAACACCTCGTAGGCCGCGACGCGCTCCGCGGAGCTCCCCAGGCCGGGGAGGAACGCGCGCGCGCGGACCGTGACGAACGAGCCCGGGTCGATCGCGATCGGCCCGGTGTACAGGGTCGAGGTCGCGGTCACGGTCGAGCCGTCGAGCGTGTAGCGGATCTCGGCGCCGTTCGTCGGCGTCGACAGCGACACCGCGAGGGGCGGGGCGTAGCTGCCCGGCGGCGGCGAGGCGACCGGCGGCTCGGGCCCGGCCGCGTCGATCGCGGCCATCGCGTCGATCCGCGGGACGGTCACGCCGTTGCGCCCGTCGAGCACGGGCGTGCCCGAGGTCTTCATCACGGCGATCGCCTGATCGACCGTCAGCGACGGGCGGGCCTGGCGCAGGACCGCGAACGCGCCCGCGGCGTGCGGTGCAGCCATCGACGTTCCGGAGCGCGCCACGAGGCCGGTGGTCGACACTGGATCCGCGGCCGTGATGGTGACCCCGGGTGCGAGCAGGTCGAGGAAGAGGGCCGAGTCCGAGAACGCCGCGACCGCGTCCGCATCGGAGGTCGCCCCGACGGAGACCGCGGACGACAGGCACGCGGGGCTCGCGAGGCCGGCGGTGTGTCCGTCGTTGCCGGCGCTGACCATGGTGACCACGCCGGCGGCGCGCAGGTTGTCGATCGCCGCCTTGCCGGCGGGATTGTCCAGATCGCACGCGGCGCGCGTCGCGAACTCGCCGCTGCCGAGGCTCATGTTGACCGCGGCGACGGGCGTACCGCCTTGCTTCAGCATCAGCACGTGCTCGAGGCCGCGCACCCAGTCCGAGTCGAAGAACCGGACACACGGCGGTGCCCCCTTGCAGTTCGTCGCGTCGTCGAACCGCGACCCCGCCTGGATCGCGATCAGGTTCGCGTTCCGCGCCACGCCGCTCGGCGCCACGTTGCCGCCCACGGCGATCGCCGCGACGTGCGTGCCATGGTCGCAGCCGGTCACGCCGGAGGCACATGGCGCCGCCGCGCCCGCGCCGACCACCTGCGACACGCCGCCGGGGCACACCGACTGCGACGGGAACGACGGATCGGTCGTCGAGAAGCAGGCCTCCGCGACCACCTTGCCCGCGAGGTTCACGTGGTCGCTGCGCACGCCGCTGTCGATCACCGCGACGACCTGACCCGCGCCGGTGTACCCGGCCGCCCACGCCTGCGGGGCACGGATGACGACCGTCGACGAGTCGAGCAGCGGATCCGCGATGCGGTCCTCGCGGACGCTGGTGACGGCGGGGTCGGCGCGCAGGCGAGCGAGCGCGTCGTCGTCGACCCGCATCACGACGTACGGCAGCGTCTGGAACGCGTGCACCGGCTCGGCGGCGTACGCGAGCATCCGCGCCTGCAGCGCCACCTGCGACGCGACGATCGACGGCCGGCCCTGTCCGGTCGTCCGGACCCCGACGATCACGCGCGTCGTCGCCGGCTCCGACGCGGGCGCGTCGCGGTCCCCCACACACGCCGCGGCGACGGCGACACACAGCACCAGCCACGCGGCTCGCATCGACGAGCCGCATCGTACCGCTAGATCGCCCTAGGTCGAGCCGTTTCGCGACCGTTCCGGCCTCAGAGTCCGAGGACCTTCGCGAGCGTCGTCCCCATCTCGGCCGGCGTCGCCGCCACCGCGATGTTCGCCGCCTTGAGCGCGGCGATCTTGTCGGAGGCGGCGCCCTTGCCGCCGGAGATGATCGCGCCGGCGTGACCCATGCGCTTGCCCGGAGGCGCCGTCTGGCCGCCGATGAACGCGGCGACCGGCTTGTCGATGTAGTCCTTGATGAACTGTGCGGCGCGCTCCTCGGAGTCACCGCCGATCTCGCCGATCATGAAGATCGAGGACGTCCCGGGGTCGTTCGCGAACCACGCGAGCGCGTCGATGAAGTCCGTGCCCTTGACCGGATCGCCACCGATGCCGATCGCGGTCGACTGGCCGAGGCCGAGCTTGGTCAGCTGGCCGACGACCTCGTACGTGAGCGTGCCCGAGCGCGAGACGACGCCGACGCCGCCGGGCTTGTGGATGTAGCCCGGCATGATGCCGACCTTGCACTGGCCGGGCGTGATCACGCCCGGGCAGTTCGGCCCGACGAGCACGACCTCGGGGTGCTCGTGATCGAGCACGTACTTCACCTTGATCATGTCGCGGGCGGGGATGCCCTCCGTGATGCAGATGATCGTCTCGATGCCGGCGGACGCGGCCTCGAGGATCGCATCGGCGGCGAACGGCGGCGGCACGTAGATGACGCTCGTGTTCGCGTGCTGGAGCTTCACGGCCTCCTCGACCGTGTCGTAGATCGGAATCTGTTCCAGCCCGGCGACCTTGCTGCCGCCCTTGCCCGGCGTGACGCCGGCGACGACCTTGGTGCCGTACTCGACCATCTGCTTCGCGTGGAAGGCACCGGCAGAGCCCATGCCCTGGACGACGAGACGCGTATCGAAACCAACGAGGACCGACATGTTAGCGGGCCTCCTTCGCGGCCTTCACGGCCTTCTGGGCACCG
>JAEUJX010000636.1 GCA_016794545.1 Myxococcales bacterium | reverse complement strand
TGTCGACTCCGTCGCCGGTGCCCGAGTGGATGGGCACGAGCTCGACCGGGGTCGGGACGCAGCTGTCGGCCGGCTTCGAGCACCGCTCGCGCGCCGTGCTGCGCGTGTTCGTCATGGGGACGATCGGCCGCGGCGGCGCCGCGCCCTGGCTCGGCGTCGATCTCGGGTGGGCGCTGTGAGGCGCGCGTCGCTCGCGCTCGTGCTCGCGCTCGCGCTCTGCGCCTGCGGCCTCGATCTCGGCCCGGTCAACGGCTGGGTCGACGCGGAGACCGTGGCGCCGCCGCTGGCGTTCGAGGGCGTCGCCCCGCGCGGCATGGCGAGCGTCCCGATGCAGACCCCGGTGACCTTGCGCGTGGTGACGTTCAACGTGATGACGGGCGCGGATCCCGCGGCGCTCGCCGATCAGATCCGCGCGAACGCCGCGATCCGGAACGCCGGCGTGTACCTGCTCCAGGAGGAGGAGGCGTACCCCGGCGAGGGCATGTCGAGGACCCGCCGCCTGGCCGACGCGCTCGACCTCGGCTACGCGTACATCCCGGGTCGCACGAAGGGCGACGGCACCCATGGCCTCGCGATCCTGTCGCGGTTCCCGATCGAGGACGTGCAGGTGATGAACCTGCGCCGCACCGGCAAGACCCCGACGTCGAACCAGCGCATCGCGATCCACGCCGCGCTGATCGTCGGCGACGTGCGGCTCCCGATCGTGAACGTTCACCTCGAGACCACGCTCAACATCCGCGACCGGATCCTGCAGCTCCGCCCCGCGGTGATCGACCTCCCGCCGGTGGCGCTCGTCGCCGGCGACTTCAACACGAACCCGTATCTCTGGGAGGAGGGCACGGTCCCGGTGCTGCCGACCTCCACGATCGCGAGCACCGATCAGGCGCCGCTGCTCGACGACTACATGCGTGGCATCGGCTTCGCCACGCCGGCGGCCGAGGCCGGACCGACGGAGGAGAAGTACGGCGTGAGCTCGCGCCTCGACGCGATCTACACGCGCGGCGTCGAGGTGGCCCCGGCTCGCGTCGAGCGGGACGTCGCCGGGTCGGATCACTGGCCGGTCTGGTGTGACATCACGTTGCCCTGACGGACGTCGACGGGCTCGAACGCGGCCGGATCCGCGAGGTACTCGCGAAACGCGCCGAGCGCGCGGCTGACGTGCCATCCGTCGGCGTAGCGGTGATCGATCGTCGCGGTGATCGGGAGCATCTGACGCGCCACCACCCTGCCGCCCTCGACCACCGCCTTCTCCGTGATCTCGCCGACGAGCACGAGCAGCGGCACGTCGTACATCCACGCGAGCGGCGCGAAGCCGTGCGGGAGGCCGAACATGCCGACGCTCGACACCATCGCGCTGCCGAACGGCGAGCGCCGCAGCGCGAGCATCGGGAGGTCGAGCTGGAGCTGCTCGGTGAGGAAGGCGGTCGCGCGCAGCGCGGCGCGGAGCAGCACCGGTGGCAGCGAGTCCGTCATGCGCTTGCTGCGCGAGAAGTCCTTGTCCTTGCCCGCCTTCATCGCCTTCGCGCGCAGCGCGAGCTCCTCCGCGACCTCGATCGCGGGCTTGCCCAGCACCCGCTCGATCTTGACGCCGGAGAGGTCCTGACCGCCCGACACGGCGGTGATGAAGAACACGTCGATGCTCGGGCGCGGATACGCGCGGCCGCCGCGGATGCGGACGTTGAGATCCGGGACCTCGTCGAGCGTGTGGGCGATCGCCCGGCCGACGAGGTGGGTCGGCGTGATCCGGTGACCGGCCGCCCGCTCGCGCTCGATGAACGCGAGCACGGGGCGCGCGTCGACGTCGAGGGCTCCGAAGATCTGGGGATCGTCGGGCGCGTGCCACATCGCACCGGCGATCCGCCGCCAACCCGTCACTCGTGCTGCGTTTGCCATGCGTCCAGGACGAGCACGCGGCGTGCCACCGCGGCACGCCCGATGCACCGCGACGAGTCATGACGGCCGTCTATCCAGTCCACTATTCCGTCGAGCCGGTCGCGGGCTTCTCGCGGTTGCAGCTGCTCGTCCGGTTCGCCGCATTTGTTGCGCTCGGACTCGTCGGACTCTCGTTCGGCGCGGTGTTCCTGTTCGCGTACGTCGCGCTCCCGGTGCTCGCGGCGGTGCGACCGGAGTCGCGCGGCGTCGCGCTCCAGGCCCTGCGCTGGTTCGCCGCGATCAGCGCGTGGACCGGCCTGACCACCGACCGCATCCCGCAGCAGCGCACCGACGAGACGATCCACCTCGAGGTCGACCGCGAGCCGCCGATGACCACCCCGCGGTCGGCGATCCTGCGGATCTTCACCGGCTTCCCGAGCGCGCTCGTGCTCGGCGTCCTGTGCTTCATCGGCGCGTTCGTCTGGCTGTGGGCGGCGCTGTCGATCCTGTTCAGCGAGCGCGTGGGGAGCACCGCACGGAAGTACCTGATCGGCCTGCAGCGCTGGAGCGTGCGGCTCCTCGCGTATCAGGGCTCGTTCGTCGACGACTACCCGCCGTTCACCCTCGAGGAGGTGCACTCATGACCCAGGTTGTCGAAATCATGACCACGCCCGTGAAGACGGTGCCGCCCGATCTCGATACGGCCGCGGCCCGCCACCTGATGCGCAAGGCGCGCGTCCACCACCTCGTCGTGATGGAGGGCGACCGGATCGTCGGGATCCTGTCCCAGCGCGACCTCGGAGGCACCTGCGAGGAGTCTCTGCCCGCCGGCCGCATCGACGCGGTCATGCGCACCGACGTCGTCGCGATTCCACCCGGAGCGACCGTCCGCGCGGCCGCGGCGATGCTGCGCGGCTATGACATCGGCTGCCTGCCGGTCGTCGACGGCAAGACGCTCGTCGGCATCCTCACGACGTCCGACCTGCTCGACTGGATCAGCGCGGCGCCAGGGCGGCGCGCCGCTGCGCGGCGGCCTCGAGGTCGTGCGCGGCGCGGCGCTGGAGCTCGGGGACGAGCAGCTTGTCGGCGACCCGCAGCTCGACGGTGATGCCGGCGGCGTCGCCCCAGGCGGCGACGCGCAGCCCGTCCAGGTCGAGCGGACACGACCCCATGTCGCTGCGGCCGAGCATCATCCACGCGCGGTGACACCGCATCGCGGCCATGAGCTCGTCGGGGGAACCGGCCTCGACGACGAGAAACAGCAGCGCGCCGTCCTCCGTCGGTGCGCCGCCGACGGCGTAGCGCTCGAGCGGAGAGATCGAGACCTCGGAGGCCGGCCGATCCCCGCACGCCTCGTCGTACGCGGCGACGAGCTGCGCCGCCGCCGTGCGGTGCTGGCGGGCGAGCCGCAGCTCGGTCGAGACGGTGTCCCACGCGCGGTACCACGAGGCGGTGTCGACGGCCGTCGAGCTCCCCGCGAACCGATCGGGCCAGCGCGCCAGGCGCTCGGCGTGCTGCGCGTGCTCGTCCGCCGCCGCCACGTGATCGGCCGCCCGCGGTCCCCGAGCGCCGCGCTGGGAAGCGGCCGGCGATGCGCAGGCGGCGAGGGCGAGGAGGGGGAGCAGGATCCGCATACCCCGATCACCAGCAACGACCGTGCCCCGAGCGCTTGCGAGCCGCCGACCGGGGCACCGCACCGCCTGCGTCAGCCGGCAGCCGCCGCGCAGGAGCTGCGCATCACTTGCCGTCGCCGAACGGGTGGCACGTGGCGCACCGGACCGCGTTCGGCTCGTGCTTCTCGAGGCCGGTGTGACAGCCGGCGCTCGTGCACGTCCCGCGATCGGATCGCGGTTGCAGCTCGTGGCCGGTGTGGCAGGTCGCGCAGTTCGTGTGGCCCTTCCCGCGGTGGAGGTTCGGCAGCGTGCCGCTCTTGTGACAGCTGGTGCACGCCGGCGGCTGCGCGACGCCCTTCGGGCCGTGCGCGCGGTGGCAGCTCGCGCAGTCGACCTTGAGGCCGTGGCCGGTGCGCGCCTTGTCGGTGTGGCACGTCGCGCACGTGTTCTTGCGCGCGCCGTCGTGCGGATCGTGGCAGCTCGCGCACTGCGCGTGGCCCTTCGGTGCGAGCGCGGCCTCCTGCTTGTGGCACGTCGCGCAGTCGGGCGGCGCGAGCTTCGGATCGTGCGAGCCGCCGGTGTGACAGCTCGCGCACGCGCTGTGGCCGGGAAGCACCTTGTTGCCCTGCTTCGTGTGGCACGTCGAGCACGCGGGCCGCGGCGCGGCCGGATCGTGCGACGCCTTCGCGTGACAGCTGATGCACTGCGCGTGTCCCGTCGACGCCGTCGACGACACCTGCTGCTTGTGACAGCTCGCGCACAGCCCCGCCGCGAGCTGCACCTTCGGCTTGTGAGGTGTGTGGCAGTCGGTGCACTTCGCCGTCGCGTGGTGCGGCTTCTGGTGGCAGCTCTCGCAGTCGACGGCGATCTCGCGAGCCGCGAGCTTGTGGACCGGGTGACACCCCTTGCAGCTGCCGTCGTCGTGCGTGACGTTCTCGCCGCCGTGGCAGCTGACGCACGACTTCGGTGCGCCGCCCTCGTGCTGGTCGTGGCAGGACGTGCACCGCCCGTGCTTGTTCGCGGCGAGCACGCGCTTGCCCTGGTGACAGCTCTCGCAGGTCGCGACCGCGGCCTTGCCGAGCTCGTGCGGCTTGTGGCAGCTCGCGCACGCGTGGCCGGCGGTGATCGCGCGCGCGGTGACCTGGAGCTTGCCCTTCAGGGTCGTGTGGCAGCTCGCGCACCCCGCATCGGCGGCGCGCTTGCTCTCGTGCATCTCGTGGCAGTCGAGACAGCCGCGCTTGCCGGCGTGCTCGGTCTGCTGCTCGGCGTGACAGTCGGCGCACGCGCGCGGCTGGGTCGCGGGCGTGCCGTGCGCGCGGTGACAGTCGCTGCACTCCTCGCCGCCGTGTGCACCGACGGCCGGGTGCTTGCCCTGCGGATCGGAGTGACAGCGCATGCACTCGGTCGGCTTGATCGCGAGGTCCTTGCCGAAGCCGTGGCAGTCGCGGCACTTCGGCACCGGGCCACCGCCCGCCGGATCCTGCACGTGCAGCGTGTGCTGCGTGCTCGCGTGGCAGCTGTCGCACAGGTCGTCGGGCGGCGTCTCGAACACGTCGCCGTGGCAGTCGCCGCACGGCACGTTGTTCTTCTGCACGTGGACCGTGTGACCGATGCTGTCGCGCACCTCGTGCCACGAGACCGGCACGTGCTGCGACAGGCGCGAGCGGCCATCGCCACACGCGCCGAGCACGATCGCGAGGACGACCAGCGCCGGCTTCATCGCGCTCCGTTCGGGTGGCACATCCGGCACGGCAGCGACGACAGCGGCTGCCGGCTCGACCAGCCCGCGGGATGCGGATTGCCGCCGACGCCGCCGACCTTGTGACACGAGACGCACAGCTGCTCGCCGGCGCCGCCGTGGCACGACGCGCAGGCCGCCGGATCCCGGCGCGCCTCGCGGCCGTGGAGGTTCTCGGAGGAGGTCAACCCGACCCACCCGCGCGGGTGCGGGCTCCCGGCGGTGTCACCGGCGACGCCGCGCGCGAGGTGACAGCTGACGCACCGGTCCTGCTGGTGACACGTGGTGCAGAGGCCGGGCTGCGCGCGCGCCTCGAGCGCGTGCCGCGCGGAGAAGTTCGCGCGGTGCACGCTCGACGCCAGCGGATCCATCAGCCGGAGCTTCGCGGGGATCACCGGGGCGGTCACGCCGTGGCAGTCCGCGCAGAACGACTCCTTGTGACAGGTCGAGCACAGGTCGCCCGACGACGCCGCGCGCGCGCCGTGCTCGCGCATCCAGTTGCCATCGTGCGCGAGGTGACTCGCCGGCAGCGTGCCCTCCTCGGCGAGGTTCTTGTGGCAGGTCTCGCAGCGCCGCGCGTCGCGCGACTCGCCGTGCGCGTGACAGTTGAAGCAGGTCGCCATCGCCGGGCGCATCGCGGCATCGCCCTCGGCGACGCCCTTGTGGCACCGCATGCAGTTGCCGGTCGCCGCACCGGTCAGGTGCTTGCCGTGGTCGAACTTCAGGTGGTCACGCGACTCGACCAGCTGCGCGATCGCGTCCTTCGGCGCGTGGCAGCCGAGGCACGGCCGCGTGTCGTGCGGCTTGTCGTGGCACGACACGCAGGTGGCGTCGTCGGGCAGGTGGAGCGGCCCGGTGTCCTTCTCCATGCCCGCGTGACAGCGCGTACACGACACGCCCTTCGTGACGTGCGCGCGGTGCGGGAACAGGTCGCTGCCGCCGCGCTTGAGCCCGAGCACGCCCGCGCACGCGGCGAGCGCGACGAGGATCGCGATCCAGATCGCGCGCGTCACGGGCCCTCCCAGCGACGGGACAGCTGGAACAGTCCGTCGAGCCGGCGGGTGTACTCCGGCGACGCGCTCGCCTCGACGGCGATCGCGGCCTCCCAGTCGGCGCACCGCCAGCTCGCGGCCGCGAGGCCCCACGGCCACGCGGCTCCGCGCCGATCGTCATCGGGCACGATCAGCTCGATCTCGGAGGACAGCGTGATCTGCCGCGACACGGGGACGCGCACCGCGAGCCGGGCGCCGGTCCACGCGTGGTCGTCGACGCCGGAGCGCCGCAGCTCGCCGGTGATCTGACCCGCGCCCTTGTCATCGAGCCGCAGCCGCCCGCGCGCGGTGAGGTCGGTCCCGAGGTCGTCGTCGACGCGGAGCGCCGCGAGATCGCCGATCACGTCGAGGCGGGGCGCCGCCCGCCACGTCAGCACGCCGCCCGCGCGCTGCGCCGGCACGTCGCCGATCACGCTGAACAGCGAGGTCGCCGGCACGAGGTGCGACGGGGAGCGCTGACTCGCATAGGCCTCGGCGCGCAGGGCGCCACGACGGTGGCTCGCGGAGACCATGATCTCGGCGAGGCCCTCGCCGACCAGATCGTACGCGGCCCGCGCGCCGACATCGGTCCGCTTGTTCAGCTCGGCGCCGACGTCGGCGCCGAGCTCCTCGCTCGCGCGCACGCCGCGGTCGCGGCGCTGCGCATACGCGACGCCGACCGAGCCCCCGAAACCGATCCGCCGGGAGACCCGGCCGCCCGCCACCCAGTCCCACGCGCGACCGGTGCCGAGCCCGAGCACCACCGGGACGCCGGCGACGGCCTCCGCGTCGAACCGATGCGGCAGCCGCAGCCGCACGGAGCCGCCGTCGACGTGAACGGGCCGCAGCGCCCCCATCGTCGAGACGAACCGGCCGAGGCGAGCGTTGGTCTTGCCATCGCGCGAGCGGCCGCGCACCGCGATGACGAGCACGTCACCGGTCGTGTCCTCGCCCGGCGTCCGCGAGCCCGCCATCCAGACCACGGCCTCGGCGGAGAGCCGCTCCTCGAGCTTGCCGTCCGCGTTCAGCACGAGGAGGCCCGCCGGCGACGCGGTGGTCGCCAGCGCATCACCGCGCAACCGCAACGGCTCCGCCGCCGCGGAGGCGGCGACGAGCGGGATCGCGGCGAGCGCGGCGCGCTTCATTTGTTCACCGGTGGTGGGATCGAGTCACGCTTCGCGCGCATCGCGCGTCGGAGGTCGCGGATCACGACGAAGCCGTACAGGCCGAACGCGAGCGTGCCGAGCCCCTGCCCCACCGTCATCGCCAGCATCACGGGCAGCGGCGTCGGCGCCATCATCGACCACACCATGAGGCCGAGCGCGACCAGCGTCAGACCCGCGGAGATCTGGAGCAGCGCCATCGTCGAGGGGATCCGGAGCTTCATTGCGCACCTCGCTGCTTCTTCGCTTCCTTGCTGAACGGGTGCGCCGGGCCGTGGCAGCCCTCGCTCGCACACGAGAGCGTCCCGCCGCGCACCCGATCGAGCGTGCTCGCGTGGTCGCCGATCTTGAGGAACCCCTGGTTCTGGGTGGAGTGGCAGTGGATGCACGTCGAGTTCGGGAACGGCTTCCGGATCTCGATCTCCTCGAGGAACTGCTTCACCGGCATGTTGCGGTAGTTCAGCGAGTACTCGTACACGTGGCGCAGTCCGCCGATCTTCGTCGTGACGGTGCCGAACATCCCGTAGTCGGCGTGGCACGCGTAGCAGTTCTCCTTGCCGAACATGTCGTTCCGCGCGTGGCGGGCCGCGAGCGAGGCGCTCTTGAGATCGCCGCTGTCGTCGGAGTACGGCGTCATCACGTGGCACGAGCCGCAGAAGCTCCGCTGCTTGGTGGCGTTGTAACCGGCGATGTTGCCGTTGGCCGCCGTGAGCAACGGGAACACGCCGATGCCGAGCAAGAGCACGATCTTCGTCGCCCGCGTGATCGCGGGGCGGCGGATCAGGAACCACAGGAGCAGGACGGCGGCGATCCCCGTCGTGACGAGCGCGGCGATCAGGAACGGGTCAGTCCACATCGACGTCTCCATCCAGGTGCTGGTTCCACTGCGAGTGGCAGGTCACGCACGACGACAGCGGCATGCTGGCGTCGTGGCTGGGCGTCGCGGGCGGCAGACCGTGACAGCTGCCGCAGGTCGCACCGCCCTGTTGCGTCCACACCGGTCGCGCGGGACCGTGGCAGTACGAGGTCGTGCAGGTCGCCGACGCGCGGTCCCAGCCGAGCGCGGCGACGACCTCCGCCGGCGTCGTCGTGTCGAGGTGCCCCGGCGAGGTCACGCTCGAGGGCACCGCGTGGCAGGTGGTGCACGCGATCGGCCCGCGCAGGCCCGACGTCGGGTTCAGGTGCACCTGGTGCGCGCCGACGCCGAGCGCGGTGGTCGACGTGTTCCCGGCGAGGTCGCGCGGCGGCGCCGCCGAGGCCGCGGAGCCGTGGCAACCGCCGTTACACGACGTCGCGTACTCGACGGTGCCGTCGATGTGCGACGCCCCCGTCGGGTGACACGACGCGCACGGGCTCTGCGTGCCCTGCGGGTGACTCGGCGGCGGCGCGGCGTGGCAGGCGGTGCACGCGCCGCTGATCCCGGTGTCGGTCCAGCGCGGGGCCGTGTTCGTGCCGCCACCGGCGGCGAGCGTGGCGCCGTGACAGGCGACCCCGCTGCAGCGTCCTCCATCGAACATCGCCGCTCCGCCGGCGCGGGTCCCGAAGGTCACCTCCGCGGGCGCGGGATCGGCCTTGCCGCCGCTCCGGATGTGGCCCTCGTCGTCCCAGACCGAGGGGACGCGGTGGCACTCGGCGCAGGCGACACCTCCCGTGCGGTGGGCGAGGTGCGCGCTCGTCTTGGGACCGTCCTGGTGGCACGTGGTGCACGCGGTGGCGCCGCCGGGATGGCAGCTCGTACACGAGACCTTCGCGGTGCCGCCGTCGAGCTGGTCGCCGTGGCACTTCGCGCACACACCGAAGTCGTAGTCCTGCCGCGCGAGCTCCTTGCCGTGGAACTCGTCGCTCGCGGTGTCGAGGATGCCGAGCGGGTGCACCCGCGCACCGGTTGCGCCGGCATCGGGACGATCTCGTTCCTCGGCACAGGCCGCGAGCGCGAGGAGCACCAGGAGCCGCACGGTCACTGTCCCGACCAAATCTTGTGCCTGCCTACGAGCCCGGGGGCAAGAAGATCTGCGCACTTGCTGCGATGGGTTGCGCCCGGCGCGCAACCCGTGCGCGTCTACGCGTGGATCTTCACGTCCCCGCGGCGGATCTGGGCGTGATCGAGGAGCTGGCGCCGGGCCGCGCGGAACGCGTCGGCGATGGCGACGTAGATGTCCTCGTGGGCGCCGTCGAGGCCGGGGTCGCGCGCGACCGTGATGGTCCGGTCCGGGCGCACCAGCTCGATACGCACGTGGAACTGCTGGCCATGGCGATGACGCTGGTGGGGGCGGTCGACGACCACCGTGCAGCGCTCGATCCGGCTGTCGAGCTTGCCGAGCCGGTTGGCCCACCGCTGGGCGGCGGCGATCACGGAGTCACTGGAGGGCATGTCACGGAACGTCACTTCGAGAGAAACGGGCATGACCCTCAGAGATGCACGAGCGGCGCCAGCTCTCAGTGCATCGCTCCGCGCTGGACCTGCACGGCGGACTCGAGGTCGTGGGCCGCGCGGCGCTGCAGCTCTGGAACGAGCTTCGGATCGCGCACGGAGAGAGACACGACGATGCCATCGCTGTCGCCGCGGGCATCGATCACGAGGCCGGCGAGATCCAGCGGGCACGCCTCCATCCCCGCCGGCGCGAGCATCATCCACGCGCGGTGACAGCGCAGATCGGCGAGCAGCTTGTCGGGACCGCCCGCGCGCGCGTCGAGGTACACCAGCACGCCGTTCGGCGTGTTCGTGCCGCCGGTGCCCCACCGCTGGAGCGGCGAGACCGCGATGTCGTCGACGGAGCGCGCGCCGCACGCCTCCTCGTAGGCCGCGTGCAGCTGCGCCGCCTTCCCGCGATGGATCGCGGCGAGGCGCTCGTGCTCCGCGCCCGAGTCCCACGTGCGCGCCCAGCGCATGTCGCCACGATCGCCGGCATCGGGCCAGTGATGAGACGCGCGCGCCTGCTCGTCGTAGTCGCGCGCGAGATCGACGTGCTCGCTGGCCCGCAGCCCGCGCGGGCCGCCCTGCGGCGCCGGGCGAGGCGAGGCCGCGCACGCACCGAGCAGCAGGAACCACAGCGCCGCGCGCACGTCAGTTGCCCTCTCCCCGCGGCGCGGCCTCGAGCTCCTCGACGGTCACGCCCGTGGTCGAGCGCTTCGTGACGCGCACGAGCCGGCCACGGCGCGACACCACGAGCCGGCCGCCGATCGCGAGCTGATCGACGAGCGCCTGGGGCACCTCGTCGACCGATCCGGCGACGAAGATCGCATCGTACGGCGCGTGCTCGGGCCAGCCGACCTCGGGTTCGCGGCACGCGATCGAGACGCCGTCGAAGTCGTAGGCGGCGAGGCGCTCGCGTGCGCCGCTCGACAGCTCGGGCACGGACTCGGTGGCGTAGACGTGTGCGGACAGCAGCGAGAGCACGGCGGCCGCGTAGCCGGTCCCCATGCCGATCTGCAGCACGTGCTCGTCGCCGACCAGCTCGAGCGCCTGCAAGCGCCGCGCGACATCGAGGATGTGAGCCTGCATCGCGACGAACGGCTCGCGCGGTACGACCGTCATCGCGGCCAGCACGCAGCGATCATCGATCCCGCGGTTCTCGAGCCAGGCCAGCATCGCATCGAGCGAGTGCGGATTCGTCGGGGCCATGAACGAGGTAGCGAGCGACATACGACTGGGCGTCATTGCGAGGGCTGTGCCGTGGCGTAGCGCTTGCTCCCTTGTGGATCGTCGGAGGTGCAACATGCGGAACACACTCGCCTCTCTCCTGCTCGCCACCGCCCTCGTACTCCCCGCGTGCGCAGAGTCTGCGCCGCCCGACGCAGAGTACGACGCGCTCGCCCAGCTGCTCGCCGCGGAGACCACCGCGCGCGCCACGGCGTTCGCCGATGCCGCGCTCGTCGTCCGCGGTGAGCTGCCCGCCGGCCTGGTCCGCGACTCGAACGGCGTCGTACGGGGTGGCCGCGACGGCGTCACGTACCACTACTGGGCCGGTGGCACGACCGTGCTCGCGTGGTGGGAGGGCGCGGCGCGCTCGCAGGGCATCTGGGACGTCCACGGCGCGAACGCCCCGGTCGCACGCGTCGCCGGTCCCATCTCGCTGATGTACGGGGCCGCGGGCTCGCTGCACGTCAGCGGCGATGGAGACGCGCTCGCGTTCGTCGACTCGCCGTCGGGCCTCGTGCTCGCCGGCGCGGTCCACGACGTGGTCGAGCTCACCAGCGGTGATCACGTCTACGACGTGCTCGTCGACGTCACCTTCCCCTCCGCGGGCCGCGCGCTGATGGTCCTCGACGATCGCAGCTACGAGGTCGATCTCACGCCGGCGCCTCCCGTCCTGCGCTGAGTCCGCAACGCGCGCCGGCCCGCGCGGAGTGGGCGCATGACATTCGTGGATCCGCCGCGCAGGGGGCGGATGGAGGCTGGTCTGCGACTTGCTCCCAGGTAGACCGCCACCCCGAAGGAGGGACCCATGAGTGACATCGTGAAGAAGACGGCGAACCAGGCGATCGAGTGGGATCCGATGCGTGCGATGCGCGAGATGCTGCGCTGGGATCCGTTCCGCGAGATGTCCCCGCTGATTCCGGCGTTCGATCGGATGGCGTTCAACCCGAGCTTCGACGTCACGGAGACCAAGGACGCCTACGAGTTCCGCGCGGACGTCCCCGGCGTGAAGCAGGACGAGATCGAGATCTCGGCGACGGGGAACCGCCTCACCGTCAGCGGGAAGCGCGAGAGCGAGCAGGAGTCGAAGACCGAGAACGCGTACACGTACGAGCGCCAGTTCGGCAGCTTCTCGCGCAGCTTCACGCTGCCCGAGGGCGCGGACGTCGACCACGCGAAGAGCGACCTCAAGGACGGCGTCCTCACGCTCGTCGTCCCGAAGAAGCCGGCCGCGCAGGCGAAGAAGATCGCGATCTCGACCGGCCCGAAGTCGTGATCAGCGCGGCAGCGCGACGGTGCGGACCCGGTTGTACGGCAGCACCTCGCCGCGGTTGCCGTCGGCGATGTAGAGCATCGCGCCGTCGGCGCTCGCGGCGAGGCCCTCGAGGCCGTAGAACCGCGACGCCATCGGGTCGTCCTGGTCGAGGTACCCCGGACTGCCATCGCCGGCGACCGGCACCGCGACGCCGTCGCGCACGCGCACGACGTTGAACGTGCCGGTGTTGGTGACGAACAGATCGCCGCTCGCGGTCGCGGCGAGGCCCTGCGGGCGCTCGAGGCCGGTGACCGGGAGCGTGGTGACGGCGCCGTCGAGCGTGACGACGCGGAGGCGATCGTTCGCGTGATCCGCGACGACGAGCGAGCCATCGGACCGGGCCACGAGGCCGTAGGGCATGTCGAAGCGCGCGGCGGAGCCCACTCCGTCGGCGTAGCCCGGCGCGTCCCAGCCGCCGGCGAGCGGCGTCACCGCTCCGGTCACGGGATCGACGAGCTCGATCACGTGGTGCGTGTAGTCGGCGACGGCGAGGCGGCCATCGGGGAGCGCCGCGATCCCGCGCGGGCGGCCCATGCGGACGGCGATCGGCGTCCCCGTGCCCGCCACCGGATCGATGCGCCACAGCGTGCCGGTCATCGGGCCGTGGGCGGCGCCGGGATCGTTGTCGGTCGCGACGAACAGCGCCCCCACGGCGGCGGTGATCGCGAACGGCCGCGTGAAGCCAGGCGGCCCGAACACCGTCGACGCGGTGCCGTCTCGATCGACCGCGCGGATCTTGCCGTTGTCGAAGTCCGCGACGTACACGATGCCGCCATCGCCGACGGCGACGCCGACGGGGTTGGAGAACAGGTTCACG
>JAEUJX010000631.1 GCA_016794545.1 Myxococcales bacterium | reverse complement strand
CAGTGCTGCACGGCCTCGACGCAGCACTCGCCGCCGGTCCAGTGCTCCTTGGTGTCGGTGCACGAGGTCGCGTTGCCCGCGGCGCACTGGGAGACGCCCTCGACGCAGCACTCGCCGCCGGTCCAGTGCTCCTTGGTGTCGGTGCAGGACGTCGCGTTGCCGGCGACGCAGACGGCGACGGCCTCGACGCAGCACTCGCCGCCGGTCCAGTGCTCCTTGGTGTCGGTGCACGAGGTCGCGTTGCCCGACGTGCACACGCCGGCATCCTCGACGCAGCACTGCCCGCCGGTCCAGTGCTCCTTGGTGTCGGTGCACGAGGTCGCGTTGCCCGCGACACACGCCGAGACGCCCATCACGCAGCACTGGCCGCCGGTCCACGACTCCTGGGTGTCGGTGCACGAGGTCGCGTTGCCGGTCGTGCAGATCGTGCGGTTCATCCCGCCACCACCGCCGCCGCAGTCGGGATCGCAGGCGCAGCCGGTCTCGCAGCCGCTCGACGTGTCGCACGAGCACCCGCCGCCGCCGCAGTCCGGATCGCAGGCGCACGACGCCTGGCAGGTCGACGAGGAGTCGCAGGCGCAGCCGCCCGTGACCTCGCAGCGGCCCATGGCCGTGTTGCAGGTGAGGCCCTGATCGCAGCCGCCGCCCGCGGTGCAGGCGCAGCCGAGCGCGCCGATCGCGCAGGCTCCGCCGTCTCCGTCGTCACCGCCGCACGCGGCGGCGCACACCAACACGAACGCCAGGAGGAGCTTTTCCATCGCGCGCGCGTCCTAACACGCGCGGAGGATCGTTCAAGCCAAAACTAGCGGCCGCCGGCGCCGGCGGAGGCGGAGACCTGTGCCGAGACCTCGATCGAGACCGAGAAGCGCGCCTGGATGTTCGCCGAGGCCGCGACCACCGCCGCGAGCTGGCCGCCGACGCACACGCCCTTCTCGCCGAGCTGCGCGACGAGCTCGCCCGAGGACCTGAGCAGCGACGCGCCGGTCGCGACCCAGTTGACGAGCGCCTTGCCCGCGAGCTCGAGCTTCGCGGTCGCGACCATCAGCGTGGGCAGGCCCTCGTTGATCGCCTGGATCGCGCGATCGAACTGGGTGGTGTCGACGACGGTGACGTTCTCGCGCACGACCTCGACCTTCGGCTCGGTGCACGTGGTCTTGAGGTTCGCGCGGACCTCGGCGGACGCCTTGCACTCGGCGGACGCCTGCACGTCGGCGTAGCCGTTGCAGCTGCCCGAGCAGCGGCCCTGGCAGGTGCCGTCGCACTGGCCACCCGACATCGTGCCGCTGCACGTGCCGTTGCAGGTTCCGGAGCAGCGACCGGTGCAGCGCACGTCGATGTCGGCCGACGCGCGCGCCTCGCACTCGGCGACGAGGCCCGCGGTGAAGCTGATGTCCGTCGTGCAGACCGGCGGGACGGTGCGCGTGACGAGGCGCGACTCGGTCTTCACCGAGACCTGGAGGTTGTCGCGCAGCGCGATCGCGGTGCGGTTGCACAGGTCCTTCGTGTCTCCCGTCGCGGGGATGCCGAGGATGGTCGCCATCTTCCCGCACGCGCGGTGCACGGTCCCCTCGAGCTCGATCGACGCGCGGTCGAGCTCGGCCGACGCGACGAGGAACGCGTGCAGCTTGCGGCCGACCGGGTTCGTGTCGATCGTCCCGCAGGCGCCCGGGTTGATGCCGGCGCCGCCGCCACCACCGCCTCGCCCACCGCCCGGTGGCTGTGGGGGGCAGCCCGCGAGCGCGAGCAGACCAAGACAGAAAGCCACGGATACCAGGACACCCCGCTGGATCGACATGCGCGGCAGCTTACCGCGCGGATCGCGCCTCGAACCAGAACGCGGTGATGCCATCTGCGCAGTCGACGCCGACCGAGCCACCGTGCGCGATCGCGACGGACCGTACGATCGCCAGACCGAGACCGCTGCCGCCCGAGGCGACGCGCGTCGAGTAGAACCGGTCCCACACCTTGGCGCGCGCCGCCGGTGACAGCGCCGGACCGTGGTTCGCCACGATCACGCGCACGCCGCCGGCGACCCCCTCGACGACGACGTGCACCGCGGTGTCGGGCTCCGCGAACTGCGTCGCGTTCGCGACGAGGTTATCGATCGCCGAGGCGAGGGCGGCCCCGCGCCCCGCGATGACCGTGTCGCCGGTGCACGCGACCACGACCGCCACCGGCCACGGGCGTGCGGCACACGCGCGCGCGAGCTCGCCGACCTCGACCGGCAGCGCCGCGCCGCGATCGTCCTCGACGCGCGCGAGCTCGAGCAGCCGGGACACCAGACGATCGAGCCGCGCCGTGTCCTCGACGATCATCGCGAGGAACTGCTCGCGCGCGGCCGGATCGTCGGCCGCGCCGTCGCGCAGCAGCTCGGCCGCGCCGCGGATCCCGGTGAGCGGCGTCTTGAATTCGTGCGAGATGTCGGCGGCGAGTGTGCGCGCGTCGCGGGCACGGCGCTCGAGCTCGTCGGTCATCGCGTCGACGGCGCGCGCGAGCTGGCCGATCTCGTCGGAGCGCCTGGTCAGCGCGTCCGTGGTCTCGACCGGCTGGCGCGCCGCGATCCGCTGCGCGCGCCGGGTCAGGCGGCCGAGCGGACGCGCGATCGTGGTCGCGAGCAGGAGCGTGAGCAGTGCGGTCGTGACGCACGCGACCACGAGCACGCGCACCAGCCAGGTGCGCAGCCGGTAGAGCTGCAGCTTCACGTCGTGCGTCGAGCGCGTGACGTAGACGACGCCCGAGACCGCGCCCGCCGCGTCGAGGATCGGCAGCGCGGAGAACAGATAGACGCGGTCCTGGTTGTCCCACAGCCGCGTCGCCGAGCCGTAGCGGCCGGCGAGCGCGGCCTTCACCTCGCTGCGGGACGCGAGGTCGACCGGTCGCGGCACCTCCGCGTCGTGCGTCGGCGAGTCGTCGTCGAGGAACCTCGGCACGGGGCGCTCGGCGCCCTCGGGAGGCCCACCGCGGTGCGAGTCGGCGCGCACGCTGCCGCGCGGGTCGAGGATCCGGATCCGCGTGCGCGTGTCCCGGGCCGCCGTGACCAGCGCGGACTCCGGGGCGGCCACGCCGAACGCGCGCACGAGCTGGGCCTGGTGGATCATGTCGGCCTCGAGCGCGGCGAGCAGCTGCTCCTCGTGCATGCGCGCGAACGAGATGCCGACGAGCGGCACCGCGCACGCGATCAGGTTGATCAGGAGCAGGCGGTAGCGGATCCGCGCGAGGTGCGCGAGACCGCGCCTAACCGCAGCGATAGCCGACGCCATGGACCGTCTCGATCACGAGCTCTCCGCCCCCGGCCCCGGCGAGCTTCGCGCGCAGGTTCCGCACGTGCGTGTCGATCGTGCGCTCGCTGAGGTGGTGGTCGCCCCCGTACACGGTGGCGATCAGCTGGCCGCGCGACAGCACGCGGCCGCGGTGCTGCGCGAGCGTCGCGAGCAGGCGGAGCTCCGTCGCGGTCACCGTCAGCGGGGCGCCGGCGACGCGCACCTCGTGGCGGTCGCGATCGATCTCGACCTCGCCGATCGCGAGCACCGGCCGCGGCGCGGTGACCTCGGCCGCATCGTGGGTGCGCCGGAGCACCGCCGCGACGCGCGCGACCAGCTCGCGCGGCGAGAACGGCTTGGTCACGTAGTCGTCCGCGCCGAGGTCGAGGCCGAGCACGCGGTCGGCCTCCTCGGTGCGCGACGACAGGAACACGATCGGCGTGCGGCCGTGCGCGCGCAGCCGCCGGCACAGCGCGAGGCCGTCGAGCTCGGGCATCAGGATGTCGAGCACGAGCAGGTCGACGCCGCCGCGGAGCACCCGCTCGTACGCGTGCGCGCCGTCGGCCGCGAGCTCGACGGCGTGTCCCGCCTTCGCGAGCGCGAACCGCGCGACCTCGCGGATGTGGGCATCGTCATCGACGATCAGGACCGACGCCATGCCGCTCAGGAACGGCCCACCGGGGCCGCGTATTCCGCCCGCTCCAGCGAGGCCTGGTAGGCGAACAGCTCACCCAGCCCCTCGACGCGGGTGACCAGCTCCCGCACGAGCTCTCCGGAGGTCTGGGCGATCGCCGGCTGGAGGCGCACGAGCTCGGCCTGCGTGACGAGCTGCGCGATCAGCTCGCGCACCTCGTCGAGCTCCGCGCGATAGCGCACGCGGAGCGAGCGCAGCTGGCCGAGCGTGCGGACGCGGAGCTCGGCGGTCGCGGCCGCACCGGTCGCCCCGCGCGCGCGGAGCTCGGTCGCGCGCCGCGCGGCGCTCGCCTCGTCGAAGTCGGGCCGCGCGAGCACGGCGTCGAGATCCGCGAGGTGCGCCGCCGCCTCGCGCAGCCGCGACGCGAGGACGCGCGCGGTCTCGGTGTCGGGCAACACCTGCGCGAGCGGCGACGCCTGCGCGCGCGCGAGCGCGCTGACCAGCTCCGCCGTCACCGGATCGTCCTCGGTGCGCTGGCCGCCGAGCACGAGCGGCGCGGCGACCGGCCACAGCGTCACCAGGAACACCGCATCGCCCGCGCCGAGTGGGCGGCGCGCGAGCGCGGCGCCGGCGGTGATCGCGAGGCCGATCGCGACATAGAGGAGGCCGAGCACCCCGATCGACATCAGCGGTCCTCCGGCAGCGGCGCGCTGTCTCGCGTGTAGATGCCGCGCACCGAGCGCAGGGAGCCGGCGAGCGCGTCGAACAGCGTGTCACCGACCTCGCGCACGAACGGCACCTCCGGCGTGCGCGGGCGCACGAGGTACGGGCGCAGCGCCCACGACAGCTGACCGCCGACCAGCGCGAACACCACGCACAGGCCGACGATCGCGCTGCCGCGGCCGGGGCCGGACTCGCGCGACAGCGCGCGCACGATCATCCGCAGGCTCGCGAGCCCCGCGATCGCGAATGCGACGACGAGGCCGAGCACCATGTCGTGATAGCCGAGCGACAGCGATCGCCCGAGGAGGATCAGCGGCGTGCACGCGGCGAGCAGCAGCGCGCCGAACGCGAGCGCGGCGATCACGAGCGCGAGGTCCGCGCCGAGCCGCACGCGCCGGCCGAGCGCCGCGCCGAGCGCGGTGAGCGCGGGCGCCGACAGCGCGGCGGTCCCGAGCAGGACGAGCGGCAGCTTCACCGCCCCGTAGGCGATCTGCACGCCGCCGCGGTAGCTGCCGATCGCCGCGCCGACGATCGCCATGCACGCCGCGATCGTCGCGACCATCACCCGCGTCAGCGAGGCGAGGTCCACGCCCGAGGCGACGCGCGCGAGCAGGCCGTCGCGGTCGCGCAGCAGCTGGTCGATGTCGCCGAACGCGCCCGCGGGTGGCGCGGCCGGGGCGGCCGGGGCGGCCGGGGCGGGGAGCGCCGAGGTCACCATGCGACCTCCCGCGCCAGATCGACCCACAGCCGCCCGGCGATCCCGAGCGTCGCCGCGCACCAGATCACGTAGACACAGCTCGCCGCGAACGCGGGCGGGCCCTTCAGCCGGCCCGCGAGCTCTCTCGCGAGGCGCCGCAGCGCGAGCACGCCCGCCCCGCCGAGGGCCGCGGTGGCCACCCACACGGTCGTGCCCGGCGAGCGCGCCGACAGGGCGAGGAACGCGGCCGGCAGGAGCAGCCCGGCGAGCGCGATCCCGAACGCGCCGAGCGCCGTGCCGAACGCGCGGATCACCGCGCCGAGCGAGGGCGCGGTCCCCGCCGCCGCGGACGCGATGTACAGTGCCGGTGCGGTCGCGGCGACGACGCCGAACACCACCGCGGGCACCGCGACGAGCGGGGTCGGCGTGCCCCCGGCGGCGGCGAGGATGCCGCCGATCGCCAGCGGCCCGGCCGCGGCGAGCGAGAGCGAGAGTGCCGGGCTGGCCGCCGGCGGGACATGGATCGACATGGTGAGCCTCCTGGACCGTTCAACCACGCGGACACGGATGCCCCGCGCAGCGGATGTGGAGGTCGCGCGCACCGTTCATGGAGATCCTGCGCAGGTCGGGATATCGTTAGCGTGGTGAGACCCTTGCGCTCTCTAGTGGTGGTGGTCGCTCTGACGGCGGCGGCACATGCCCAGCCGTCGCCCGAGCTGACCAAGACGTTCCAGGACGGCGTCGATGCCTTCCGCCTCGGCAAGTTCGACGAGGCGCGTGTGCACCTCGAGAAGGCGAAGAAGATGGACCCGAAGCTGCCGGGCCCCAATCGCTTCCTCGCCGCCGTCGCGCAGGCGCAGCAGCGCTGGCAGGACTGCATCGACGCCGCGCGCGCCGCGATCGAGCTGAACCCGCGCTCGGCCGAGATCGGCGACACGCGCAAGATCCACGACGAGTGCCGCGCCTCCGACGGCCGCGCGCCGTACCGCGAGGAGCTCGGCGACTCGGGCGCGCTCGCGGTGACGACCAACGCGATCGGCGCGACCGTGAAGGTCGACGGGCTCAACTACGGTGGCACCCCGCTCGCGCCGCGGCCGATCACGGCCGGCATGCACGAGGTCGACCTCGAGAAGGCCGGCTACAAGCCGGCGAAGGTCCAGGTCAACGCGCTGCCCGGCATCGTCACCGACGTGAAGCTCGACCTCGAGACCGATCCGAACGCGCAGGTCAACACCGGGCTCGGCGACGCGAAGCCGCTCGCGAAGGTCGGCAAGCTGGTCCTCCCGTCCGGCTACACGGAGGTCACCATCGACGGCAAGGTGATGACGGTGCAGGGCGGCGTGCTCGAGCTCGAGTCCGGCACGCGGGTCGTCGAGATCACGAAGCCCGGCCACGATCCGTTCCGGCGCCGCGTGCGCATCAACGTCGCCCAGAAGACCGAGCTGAACCCGACGTTCGTCGAGACCGCCGCGCGCGAGAAGAAGGAGGCGATGGCGATCGGGTTCCTCGGCGGCGGGCTCGCGGTCACCGCGTTCGGGTTCTACGCCGCGCTCAAGTCGAACGACTACGCCGCCGAGGCGCGCGAGATCACGCGCCTCGAGATGTCGCGCCCACCGGCCGGCCAGTACACGCGCGCGGACTTCGACAAGGCGCGCGACGACGCGAAGAAGTGGTCCACGATCTCCAGCGTCTCGATGGGCGTCGGCCTCGTCACGCTCGGCGTCGCCGGCGTGTTCTTCTATCTCGGTGGCAAAGAGCGCTCCGACGTTCCACCGCCCTACGCGGTCGCACCCGTCTCCGGGGGCGCCATGCTCGTGCGAGGTGTCTCGTGGTGAAGCTCCTGGCGATTGTCCTCGCGGTCGGGACCATGTTCGCGGCGTGCACGCTGCTCGGCGATGACCCGCCCGAGAACGTGTGCGAGTCCGACCTCGACTGCTTCACGAACGTGGAGCAGTGCAACCTCGACGAGAAGGTCTGCGTGCCCAAGCCGGATGCGGGGCCGTGATGATGAACAAGCGCGCAGTGCTCGCGACCCTTCTGCTCTCGGCCACCGCACACGCGGGCGGTCTCGGGCGTCCCAACCAGATGTCGGCGCGCGGCGTCGGCATGGGCGGCGCCTGGGTCGCGTTCGTCGATGACGCGACGGCCGTGTGGTTCAACCCCGCCGCGATGACGGAGATCGATCCGCAGGTTCAAGTGGGCGCCGAGGTCGTCGTCGGCCCGCGCTCCTATACGCCGGTGGCCGATGACGGGACCCGCGGCGCGCCCCAGGAGGCGACCGTGTTCGCCCCGGTGCCCGCGCTCGGCGGCGTCGGGCGGTTCACGTACAACGACCGCCCGTCGTGGTTCACGCTCGGCGGCGGTGTCTGGAATACGTACGGCGGGCAGGTCAGCTACCCGAAGACCAACATGCCGGCGCTCGACTCCACGCAGGACGCGGTGATCGAGGCGCAGGTCGGGACCGGGCTCCGGCTGTCCGACAAGTTCAGCATCGGGGCGTCGTTCCGGTTCGGGATCGGCCTGTTCGCGGTCCAGGGGACGCGCATGCCGTACGACTCGGACCTTTCGGCGAGCGGCATCGGCGTCTCCCATCTGTGGTCGCTCCACTTCCGCCCCACGAGCAAGGTCAAGGTCGGCGTCGTGTGGCGCGCACCGATGAACCTCACCACCACGGGGAGCGGCACCGTCGACGGCGCGAGCGGCCTCGAGCGGGTCTCCGTCGAGCACGAGCAACAGTGGCCGCAGTCGGCGGCGCTCGGTGTCGGCCTCCAGGCGACGCCGGAGCTCCGGCTCGCCACCCAGCTCGACTGGGTGCAGTGGTCGACGGTGAAGGCGCTGGTCGTGAAGCTCCCCGGCTCGGGCAACCCCGATCAGATCTATCGCGAGGACTGGCGCGACAGCTGGACGGTCCGCCTCGGCGCAGAATATGCGGTCAGCAAGGCCGTCGCCGTGCGCGCGGGCGGCTATTACGACACCGAGGCCGTGATCGACCGCTCCAAGGAGCGGCAGTACGTCGATTCGAACAAGATCGGGCTGGCGGCGGGTGGGAGCTTCCGGATCGGCGGCAAGTGGCGCATCGATGCGGCGGTGGACTACATCATCCCGCGCACCCACACCGTGAAGCAGAACACGCCCACGACCCCCGACTACGAGCGCAACAAGGCGCCGGGGGACTATCGAGGCACTCTGGTCACGATCGAGGCGTCAGTCGCCCGCGTCTTCTAGACTTCGGGAGCAAGGGCGGCCTATCATTCTCGTCCAGGGGGTCGCACCGCGTGCGTCATAGGCCAGCGCTTCGTTTGATCGGGCTGTGTGTCGGTTCCATCGCGGCAACGGGCTGCGTCGAGGGATTCCGCGGCTCCAACGTGCAGATCGACATGTCTCCGGCGACCCCGTTCCAGGTTTCGGCCGGGGTGACGCCGGGGACGGGCGAGCTGCCAAACAACACCCGCTTCACGCTGTACGGCATCCAGCGGATCGAGAACAACGAGGCGCTGTTCGCGCTTCAGTCGTTCGAGATCCACAAGGTCGTCGACGTGAGCTCGCCGTGCTTCATCGACGCGGATCCGCGGCACCGCTTCCCGGGGGTCCACGCGGCGTTCTACGCCGAGCGGCTCGCCCAGGAGACCGGGATCGCCGACTACCGCAACCCTCCGGCAGGCGCGTCGGAGAACGACAAGGTCGATGCCGCGACCGCGGCGCAGCGCGAGATCAACATCCAGCTGCTCGGCGGGGACACCGGCGTGAAGGCGCTCGTCTCGGCCTCGTCGACGAAGTACCCGGCGCTCGCCACCGGCTGCGGCGGCGGCGGAGATCTGATCCCGCCGCCGATGTGCACCGACGACGCGTCGAACGCGAAGCGCCTCGAGCTGTGCCAGCGCACGTGGGACTCCGACCCGAACCTGTGGGAGGGCACCGACCGGTCCCTCACGGCGCCGCTCGCCGGCACGACCTTCGGGATGGTGCTCGGGATGAACCCGCTCAACTTCGCGCCGATCGGGGGCGCGGGCTTCTACGTCGAGGAGGCGCTGTCGTCGATGGACGCGTTCGCGATCTACCACCGCAGCGACGATGGGGCCGACCCGGGCACGCTGTTCCTCTACGGCACTCCGAGCAAGCCGACGCGCGGGGTGACGAAGGTCCGGATGACCAGCCTCAGCAACCCCAACATCACCGCCAGCCTCGCGATCTTCGAGGACCTCGGTGAAGACGATCTCGACTTCTAGGAGCGCGCCATGAACACGCGATGGATCACGATCAGCAGTTTGTTCGCCGCGTCGCTCGGCCTTGCCCTCACGGGATGCAAGGAGCTCGAGTGCGCGGAAGGCACCGTCGAGGCCGACGGCATGTGCAAGCCGTCGAACGGCATGTTCTCGAACGCGATGTGCGGACCGTTCACGGTGCTCCAGGGCGACAAGTGCGTCCCGATGTTCCCGCCCACGGAGTGCGACCCGACGACGACCGAGGTCGACGTCGATCCCGCGACCGGCGTGACGACCTGCATCGGCACGGGCGGCGGTGGCTGCGCCTCTCCGCTCCCCTGCCCGGCGCCGTCGGCTGGTAAGCAGACGATCTGCGGCCAGCTCTACAACCTCGAGGACAACGAGAAGTACGCGCAGATGACGCCCGCCCCGAGCGGCGCGAAGTGCACGCCCGGTGGCGCAACCGACGGCCCGTGTGCACTCAGCATCACGGCGTACGACGCGATCCAGTTCGGCACGAACCCGATGACGGCGGTGCCCCTCGCGGTCGGCGACGTGTACCTGGATGACTGCGGCCGCTACCGCGTGACCGATATCACGCCCCCGGCGGGCCCGTTCGTCGGTCTCGGCATCGACGACTTCACCACCGGAAACCGCGGACCGGCCGGTGTCACGAACACCGTCGGCGTCGCGATCCCGAAGCAGATCTCGATGGCCACGAAGGACTTCGAGGCGTGGATCGCGAAGAAGTCGACGACGGACATGTGGACGTCGTCGGGTGGCCCGCCGATCTCCGGCGGCTACTACGTGAACATCTTCCGCGCGCGCCACGAGGGCCTCGAGAACCAGGCGGGCGTGACCGCGACGAAGGGCGGCCAGCCGAACACCGCGAACGACTACTACTTCGCGCCGGCGGAGACCGCGCGCCGCACGATCATGGCGGGCGCGTCGGTCACCGGCGCGAACGGCACCGCGATCATCACGAACGCCGCGGTCTCCGAGGGTCCGGCGTACGCCGGCTCCGGCCAGATCCCGGCCGAGTGCATCTGGGAAGCGCACGCGGGTGCGTCGATCCCGAACATCGTGTTCGTCCAGCTGTTCCGACCCGGTAACGCCATCGGCCAGACGTGTCCCCTGTGAGAACAACGATCATCTCGGCGCTGCTGGTGGGCAGCGTCGCCACGGCTTCGGCCGATCCAACCGCGGGCGTCGACAGCGAGCTGTTCCGGCTGTCGTACGACAACACCGGCATCTTCTCCCTCGAGGGCGCGCGGCTCATGCCGAAGCGCGACCTGTCGTTCAAGGTCTTCCTCGGGTACGCGCAGTCGCCGCTCGATCTCGCGGTGCCTGGCATCGGCGCGGCCGCCGGGGACGTCTCGAGCGACAAGATGCTCGACTACCTGATGACGGTCGATCTGTCGTTCGGCATGTCGCTCACGGAGAAGTTCGCCGTCGGCTTCAACGTCGCCGCGTACCGCACCAAGACGGGCGTCGGCTACGGCGAGCGCGGCCGCTACTACAACGGCATGGTCACCACGCCGTCGAGCGGCCTGATCGCGCTGCGCCCGCTGTCGAACATCGACCCGTCGGCCAACCCGAACGACGAGGCGAGCTACCTCGGCGACGGGCTCGCCGGCCCGCTCGATGCGCGCGTCGGCGCGAAGTACATGCTGTGGTCGAACAAGCAGATGGCGCTGACCGCGGTCGGCTCCGTGTTCCTGCCGTTCGGCGAGGACGAGATGCTGCTCGGCGACCGCGGGCTCGTGTTCGAGCCGAAGGTCGCCTTCGACTGGCGCAAGGACCGGATCACGGCCACGCGCGTGGTGGCCAACGTCGGCGCCCGCATCCGCAAGCGCACGGTCCTCGAGGGTTACGACACCGTCGATCCGAGCCAGTCGCCGGACGACGCGAAGGCGTACCTCGACATCGGCAGCGAGCTCGTCGTCGGTGCCGGCGCGGTCTACGAGCTGACGCCCCGCACCCAGGCGGCGCTCGAGGCCACCGTGTTCCTGCCGCTGCCCGAGGGCGCGACGTACGGCTCGTGCGTCCGCTACAACGGCCAGCGCTGCAAGACCCTGACCGACGCCGACTACTTCGGCGATGCGAAGGCGGGCGATCTGACGACGCTGCTCACGCTCGGCATGATGCTGCGCCTGTCCGCGGACGTCACCGCGAACCTCATGATCGGCACCGGTCTCATCGGTGCGCGCGGCGATGACTTCCGGTTCACGACCGGCATCACGTGGGCCCCACAGCCCGCGGGTGCCGCGGCCCCGGGCCGCAACGACAAGGACGGCGACGGCATCCCCGACTCGGTCGACGGCTGCGCCGACGACAGCGAGGACAAGGACGGGTTCCAGGACGAGGACGGCTGCCCCGACATCGACAACGACGGTGACGGCATCGGCGACGCCGACGACCAGTGCCCGAACGAGCCCGAGGACAAGGACGGGTTCAAGGACGGGGACGGCTGCCGCGAGGATGACAACGACAACGACGCCATCCCCGACACCGCCGACAAGTGCCCCGACCAGGCCGAGGACAAGGACGGGTTCGAGGACGAGGACGGCTGCCTCGACCAGGACAACGACGGCGACGGCTTCGAGGACGCGCGCGACAAGTGCCCCAACGATGCGGAGACGGTCAACGGCGTCGACGATGACGACGGCTGCCCGGATGTCCGCGGCACGACCGGCCCCGAGGAGCGCGCGGACCGGATCGATCTCAAGGGCGGTCAGGTCTCGTTCACGCGAGGCACGGCCAACCTCACCCCGGCCGCGAAGACGCTGCTGAACCAGGTCGCGACGATCCTGAAGAACCGCAAGCTCAACATCCGCATCGAGGTCCACGTCCCGCTCGGGACGAAGGCCACCGGCGCGGCCGCGGTGCGGGCACAGAAGGCGAAGGACAAGACGACCACGCAGGCGCGCGCCAGGGCGATCGTCGACTACCTCGCCTCGCAGGGCGTCCCGGCGGGCCAGCTCCAGGCCGTCGGCCTCGGGTCGGATCGTCCGCTCGGCTCGGCCGGCGCGACCGACGGGCAGAACGAGCGTGTCGACTTCATCAAGGCGCAGCAGGGAGGCAACCCGTGAGGACGAACCGTCTGGTCTTCTCCGCGATCCTCCTGGCGAGCGCGACCGCCAGCGCGCAGGACGCCACCGTGATCACCGACGTCGAGGTGCCGACGCTGGTGCTCGAGCAGGGTGACGCCACGACCGCCGAGGACAGCGACGACCTCGACCTCGCGAACATCGTGCAGAGCGCCGCGAAGGGCGTCACCACGGTGCAGGAGGCGCCCGCGATCGTCACGGTCGTCACGGCCGACGAGATCCGCGACCGCCAGTTCCAGACCATCACCGAGCTGTACGCGAACGTGCCGGGCTGGATGCCGTCGAGCCTCGCGTACAACGTGTTCCCGGTCCCGCTGGTGCGCGGGCAGGTGCAAGCCGTCCAGTTCCTCCACGACGGCGTGTCGCTGTTCGATCCGTTCGTCAACACGTCGACGACGTCGCGCGTCCAGCCGATGGAGCTGATCAAGCGCGTCGAGATGATCACCGGTCCCGGCGGCGTGCTGTGGGGCTCGAACTCGCTGCTCGGTATTCTCAACGTCATCACGAAGGACGCCGAGGACGTCGACGGCATCGAGGTCGGCGGCACGCTCGGCGACGGCCGTGGCGACCGGCTGATGGCGAAGGCCTACGTGATGGCCGGCAAGACCGGCATGCTCGGCGGCAAGCTCAAGGCGTTCGGTCACGCGAGCTTCGAGACCTACGACGGCGCGGCGCAGCAGTTCCCGACGCTGCAGTTCCACCTCGCGCTGCCGCAGCCGAACTCGCCGAACGTCTACGGCCCGCTGGTCACCACGGACCAGCCGCGGTCGATGCTGGTGAGCCTGAACGGCAAGGTCACCTACGGCGACCTCCAGCTCCGCGCGTCGTACCCGTTCGGGCGCCGCTACAACCCGGCCGCGCTCTCCGGCCACCCGAACCGCGAGCACTTCCCGGGCGAGGACGAGCGCTGCCCGATGGGCAGCACGGACACCTCGTGCTCCGACCCGCGCTACCTGTCGCGCAAGAACCGCCAGGACACGTTCGACCGTTACCTGGTCGCCGAGTACCGCAAGCGGTTCGCGCGCGGCAAGGCGGGCATCACGGCGCGCGCCTACGCCCAGGAGTTCGAGCGCGGCTTCTCGCCGCTGCAGATCCTCGGGCCGTCGGTCGGCCTCCTCGAAGGCGGCCTGTCGTTCGGCGTCGATCTGACGGCCTACCGCGTCGGCGCCTCGCTCG
The DNA here is from genome assembly GCA_016794545.1 of Myxococcales bacterium. Classification (GTDB taxonomy): domain Bacteria; phylum Myxococcota_A; class Polyangia; order Haliangiales; family Haliangiaceae; genus JABFXX01. The sequence goes on along the minus strand of JAEUJX010000631.1, from coordinate 19,741 downwards.
ACGGCGACGTCGAGCTCTCGAACAAGATCCGGCTGCTGTACGGCGCCGAGGCGTTCAACGAGTTCAAGATCGACAACGTGACCCAGTCGCGGCAGGGCGACGGCACCGAGTCGAACCTGTTCACGCCGTACGACCTCACGCGCCTCCCGCTGCCGTGCCCGCGGTTCTACGACTCGGCCCAGATGAAGCTGGTCCCGGTCAAGGACTGCCCGCTGACGTTCGGCTTCCCGGCCGACCGCACCGTGCTCGGTCTCTACGCGAACCCGCAGTACCGGCCGAACAAGAAGCTGATCTTCGACCTCGGTGGTCGTCTCCAGGTCGCGCCCGACGCGCTCGGCAAGATCTCGTACCCGGTGAACACCACGATCGCCGGTACGGTGGTGTGGAACTTCGTCAAGAACTGGCACGCGAAGCTCAACTTCGCCCAGGGGTTCCGTCCGCCGGTGTTCAACAACACGGTCACCAACGGTGAAGCGGTCAACATCGCCGGCGACCCGAACCTCAAGGTCGAGACCTCCGACTCGACGCAGCTCGAGATCAACGCCCGTATCTTCAAGGGCGAGCGCCGGATCCGCGAGCTCGCGTTCCGCGTCGACGCCAGCTACACGCGCCTCACGAACCTGATCCAGATCTTCTCCGGCGAGTACGTCAACACGCCGGAGCGGCGGATCGCCTCGGGCGAGTTCCTCGGCAAGCTCTTCGTCCAGGGCGGCCATCGCCTGGAGCTCGGCTATACCTACTTGAAGGTGGCGACCGGCGACAAGGGCATGTACCGCAGCCTGCCGGAGCACTGGTTCTCGCTCACCGCGGTGTTCAACCTCATCTCGAACAAGCTGATCGGGACGACCACGCTCCGCGTCCAGGGCGCGGCCGAGGACCCGAACCGTATCGTCGAGTACCGAGATAACCGCTACGACGACATGGGCCGGCCGAGCATCCCCTCGGACGTCCAGGTCAACGCCACCGACCTGGTCATGGACCGCCTACCCCCGGTCGCCGAGCTCTCGGCGGGCCTGCTGTTCCAGCCCACGAAGAAGCTCGCGATCCGGGCGACGGTCTACAACGCGCTGGTCGGGCACTTCTACCAGCCCGACGTGAACTACGACTACGAGCCGCACCTGGAGTACCTGGCGAGTCCCTACGAAGGGTTCCGGGCTTACGTCAGCGCGATGTACCAGTACTGACGCGATCGCACGCCACACCTACATCGGCGATTGCAGCCAATACGGTATGATGCGCCGAGGTTACCTTTGTCGAAACGGCGCGTCCTCGCGATCTCAAGTGACCTCGACCAGCTCCGACGGATCGTCTCCACGCTCGAGAAGGCGGGAGCCGAGGTGGATGCTGTACGAAGTGTCGAGGCCATTGCGGGCGACGTCATCCCGCATCGCTATGTGTTCTTTTCCGCCAGCGACGGAAACGTCAAGGCGCTGAACCAGCTGGTGCCGAAGCTGCGCGAGCGCGCGCACGTCTCGGTCGTGACGCCGAAGGCGACGCTGTCGGATCTGACGGCGTACCTCCACGATGATCGCGTGAACCACGTGATCGTGGGCGACGAGCTCGACAACGGCGTGTTCGTCACGGCGCAGAAGCTCCTGACCGGAGACATCTTCGGCATCGAGAAGTACCTGCCCCCGGGCACCCCCGTGCACTACGCGCGGATCCGCGACTTCGAGGGCCGCGGGCGCGCGATCGACACCGTGCTCGAGTTCGCCGAGCAGTCGAAGATGCGGCGCCAGGTCCGCACCGCGATCGGCGCCGTGTGCGAGGAGCTGCTGATGAACGCGCTGTACGACGCGCCGGTGGATGCGAGCGGGCAGCCGATCTTCGCGAACGTCGATCCGCACGATCGCGTCGCGATGGGCTCGCCGCGCCCGGTGTCCATCCGGTATGCGGCGACCGACGACGGCTTCGCGGTGGCGGTGCGCGATCGGTTTGGCCGCCTCGCGAAGAACACGATCCTCGCGTACATCGAGAAGTGCATCAACTCGCCCAATCAGATCGATCGGAAGACCTATGGTGCGGGTCTCGGTCTGTACCTCGTCGCGAATGCCGCGGCGTCGTACGTGGTCAACGTCGCGTACGGGATCGCGACCGAGGTCGTGTGCACGTTCGATCGTGGTGCGAAGAGCCCTCTCCGGCTCGTCGGCGTGTTCGTGCACCCCGGTGGTGCCGACATGCTGAAGCACGGTCCGACTCCAGAGACAGCGCACGGGCGGCAGCCCGACACGTTCGATCAGGTGGTGGACGTGGACGAGCCGGAGATGGAGCACGATGGCTGAACGGCAGTTCGGGCCGTATCGCCTCGTCAAGCAGATCGCCGTCGGCGGCATGGCCGAGATCCACCTCGCGAAGACGAAGGGGATCGCCGGGTTCGAGAAGTATGTCGCCCTGAAGATGATCCATCCGAACTTCGCGGAGGACGACCAGTTCATCCAGATGCTGGTCGACGAGGCGAAGATCGCCGTGCAGCTCACGCACGGCAACATCGCCCAGACGTTCGACCTCGGCCGCGTCGGCGACACGTACTACATCACGATGGAGTACGTCGACGGCGCGGACCTCTACAAGATCCTGCGCCGCGGCTCCGAGATCGATCACGAGATGCCGCTCGACGTGTGCGCGTTCATCGGCAAGGAGATCGCGAGCGCGCTCGATCACGCGCACCGGAAGAAGGACCACACCGGGCGCCCGCTCGGGATCGTGCACCGCGATGTCTCGCCGCAGAACGTGCTCGTCTCCTACTCGGGAGAGGTGAAGCTCGTCGACTTCGGCATCGCGAAGGCGACGATGAAGGCGCGCCAGACCGCGGTCGGCGTGATCAAGGGCAAGTACTACTACATGAGCCCCGAGCAGGCCTGGGGCGATCAGATCGACTACCGCAGCGACATCTTCTCGGCGGGCATCGTGCTGTACGAGATGATCGTCGGGCAGATGCTCTACCTCGAGGAGGATCTGCACAAGCTCCTCGACATGGCGCGCAAGGCGGACATCAAGCCGCCGAGCACGCTGCGCAAGGGCATCCCGCCGCAGCTCGAGAAGATCGTGATGCACGCGCTGCAGCGGCTGCCCGGCGAGCGCTATCAGAGCGCGGGCGATCTCGCGGCGGACCTCGAGCGGTTCCTCCACACGTACTCGCCGGTGTTCACCGCCGCGAAGGTCAGCCAGATGGTCAAGAAGATCGTCGGCGAGCCCGAGGCCGTGCCTCCGCAGGCGGACTTCCCGAGCATCGAGATCCACGAGGGCGCGAACGCGACGTTCACGCTCGACACCAACGACCTCGTGCACGACGGGCGCGAGCTGCACGACGAGAACTCGGTGATCTTCCGCCCGTCGGAGCTGAAGAAGCCCGGCGAGCCGGAGGAGCTCACGCGCCCGGAGCCGAAGAAGCCCGGCGCGAAGCTCGCGCCGCGCGGCGCCCCGGCGAACTCGACGCGCGCTCACGCCGACACCGAGCCGCCGCCGATCGTCGCGGGTCAGGTGCGGCCGCCGCCGGGGCAGGGCGGCGCGAAGCTGTCGTCGATCGGCCGGCCGAGCGGACCCGCACCGGGGCCGGCGGGCAAGCAGCCGACGCCGGCGATGCCGATCCCGCGCGTGGTGCAGCCGACCCCCGCGAAGCCGCTGCCGGCGAAAGCGATGCCGCAGCCGCGCAAGAACCCGAACGAGGAGACGCGGCAGCTCGACTTCGCGGCCCCCGGTGGCACCGACGACCTGAGCGGCCTGCTCATGCCTTCGGGCAAGAAGGTCAGCGCGAGCGCGTGGGACGCGACCGAGACCGACGCCGGCGGTGACGAGCTCGAGAACATCGGCGAGCGCACGATGATCACCGCGCCGAGCGGCATGGGCGCGCCGGGCGGCGGGTTCATGATGGACGGCGACGAGCCGGTCGACGCCACGCTCGTCAGCGATATCCCGCGCCCGCCCGGCGAGGACACCCTCGACACCGGTGTCGAGGACGAGGGCGAGGACGAGGACGAAGAGGACGAGGACGCGCCGACGCTCGACGGACATGCGGCGGTGCGCGGCGACGAGGAAGGACCGACGGTCGCTCGCGACTTCCGGCAGGACAGGCCCAAGGTCGTCGGGAAGAAGCACCAGCCGCCGCCCGCGGCGCTCGCGGCGAAGATCCACGCTCCCGCGGTCAGCGAGCTGCGCAAGCCTCGCAAGAGCCAGCGCACGCCCCAGGGTGGCGTGCCGGTGGTGCAGCAACCGAACGTGCTGCAGCAGATCGTCAACAAGCAGTCGAACGAGCCGATGCCGGTCCCACGCGCTCCGCAGCCGCAGCCGGCACCGGCCATGGCGTCGCAGCCGCAGCCGCAGCCGCAGCCGCCTCCGCCGACGCCGCCGCCGCCGATGCAGATGCCGCAGCACGCGCAGCCGGCCCCGATGCCCGCTCCGCCGCAGCAGTTCCCGTACGCGACGCCGGGCCAGCAGTCGCCCTACGCGACCGACGCCTCCGGCTTGCCGATGGCCATGGCGACGGTGATGCCCGGCTACGGCCAGCCTGGCTATCCGCAGCAGCCGGGCTATCCGCAGCAGCCTGGCTATCCGCAGCAGCCGGGCTACCCGCAGCAGCCGGGCTACTCGCCGCAGGGCTATCCGCAGCAGCCGGGCTACTCGCCGCAGGGCTATCCGCAGCAGCAAGGCTATCCGCAGCAGCCGGGCTCCTCGCCGCAGGGCTATCCGCAGCAGCCGGGCTATCCGCAGCAGCCGCCGGGTCCGCAGCCACACGTGACCCCCGGCGCGCTCTATCAGTTCCAGCCCGGTCAGAAGGCGATGACGCTGACCGGGCAGATGCGGCTGTTCGAGGTCGACGAGCTGCCGTCGCAGTACAAGCTCGGCGCGGCGCGGCGCCGGATGTTCACCTACATCATCGCGGCGATCCTCGCGCTCTCCGTCGCGGCGGGCGTGACGTTCCTCATCATCCGGACCTCGCGGGAGACGGCGCCGGAGACCGGCAAGGTGCGCATCGACTCGGTGCCGGCCGGTGCGCAGGTCACGTGGGATGGGACGAAGCTCACGGAGAAGACCCCGGTCACCGTCGAGGGCGTGCCGGTCGGCTCGCGTCACGAGGTGAAGGTGGAGCTCGCGCGCCACAAGCCGTACATCGACGCCGAGGTCGACGTGCCGAAGACCGGCGGCGAGATCGCGGTGATGGCGCTGCTGAAGCCGATCACCGGCAAGCTGCGCATCATCAGCACGCCCGACGGCGCCGAGATCTACATCAACGGCGAGCCGCGCGGCCGCGCGCCCAAGACGATCAGCGACGTGGACATGGACTCCGCCCGGAAGATCGAGCTGCGGCTCAAGGACTACCAGCCGTACGTTCAGGATCTCGAGTGGCCCGCGAACGGCGAGCTCGCGATCGACGCGAAGATGAAACGTTGATTCCGTCCTCCGCGGACCTTGATAGACTTCCGATCATGGGCCGACTGCTGTCCGTCGCTGCCGCGTGCGCCCTCGTGATCGGTGCGGGCGCGTGCAAGCGACACGAGCCGCAGAGCGACGACCTCGAGGGGGACGCCGGCTTCGAGCTCGACGCGTGCGTCGGCCTCGGCTGTCACATCGTCGACTGCGCGAACAAGGGCCTGCCGCCGACGACGCTGTCGGGGACCGTCAACGCGCCGAACGGCTCGCTGCCGCTCTACGGGGTCAACGTCTACGTGCCGATCGCGGATCCGGGCCCGCTGCCCGACGGTGCGATCTGCGATCGCTGCGCGAACGGCCTGCCCGGCGGCGCGTACACCCAGACCGTCACCGACGAGAAGGGGCAGTTCGTCCTGCCGAACGTTCCGGCCACGGCGAACGTGCCCCTCGTGATCCAGGTCGGAAAATGGCGGCGCCAGCTCACGGTGCCGAACGTCGCCGCGTGTCAGGACCTCCCGCTCGATCCGACGACGACGCGGCTGCCGAAGAACCAGACCGAGGGCGACATCCCGCGGATCGCGATCACCACGGGCAGCGCCGATGCGCTCGAGTGCTTGCCGTACAAGCTCGGCATCGAGGGCACGGAGTTCACGAACCCGACGGGCACCGGCCGCGTGCACCTGTACGCGGGCAACGGCACGGATCGCTACGCGCCGGCGCTCGGTGGCGCGGTGTTCCCGGTGGCGACCACCGTCTGGGACACCACCGCGCACCTCATGCCCTACGACATCGTGATGTTCTCGTGCGAGGGCAGCCAGCGGCCGGCGACCAAGCCGCAGACCGCGATGCAGGCGGTCCACGACTACGCCGGGCTCGGCGGGCGCGTGTTCATGTCGCACTGGCACAACATCTGGATCGGCGGCGAGAACGGGAACCTCTCGCACGGCCTCCCCGACTGGCAGGCGATCGGCACGTGGAACTACGCCGCGCCGCAGGATCAGGAGAACACGATCGCGAGCATCGACCAGACCGTCACGAAGGGCGTGTCGTTCGCGAAGTGGATGATGAACGTGATGGGCTCGACGGTGCTCGGGCAGCTGCCGATCACGGGCGCGCGCTACACGCTGCCGATGGCCGATCCGACGAAGTCCGACCGCCGCGTCTATCTCGAGCCCGCGCTGTCGAACAACCACGTCAGCGTGCAGGACCTCGAGTTCACGACGCCGAACGAGCTCCCGCCCGACCAGCGCTGCGGCAAGGTCGTGTTCTCCGACATGCACGTGTCGTCGGGCTCGCTGTCCTCGGCGGGGGCGACCCGCGCGTTCCCCCTGGGCTGCTCGGCGGCGCCGCTCACGCCCCAGGAGAAGGCCCTGGCCTTCATCTTCTTCGACATCGCGAGCTGCGTCGGCCAGATCCAGTAAGGCCGCGCACGTAGCGCCCGTCACGTGTGCGAGGCTCGGTCAGGTCAGATTGTCGCTAGATCGAACGGGCCCGGCGTACAATCGACACCATGCGGGACCCTCGCCTGGCATTCGCGATCCTGTCGTTCGCCGTCATCGGCTGTGGAGGAAGTGGGCCGGGAGGCAAGAGCGTCTGCGACAACGTCGTGCCGCCGCCGGCGGCGTGCATGACGATGTGCGATCCCACGCCGGGGGCGCCGACCACGTGCCCCGGCGGCTACCACTGCACCGAGGACGGCAGGTGCGACGCTCTCTGCACGCAGAGCGGCGGCGAGTGCGGCGATGGCTACCGCTGCACGCCCGACGGCCAGTGCGTCGGCAACGACGAGTGCGTCGGCCTCGAGTGCAAGATCGTCCAGTGCGACAAGAAGGGCATGCCGCCGACCAGCATCAGCGGCGTGGTCTACGCGCCGAACGGCACGCTGCCCCTGTTCGGCATCAACGTGTACATCCCGAACACGCCGGTCGCTCCTCCGCCCGACGGTGCGATCTGCGATCGCTGCGGCGACACGCTGCCCGGCTACCCGGTCGCGCACATCCAGACCGACGAGGCCGGCCGCTTCGTGCTGACCGACGTGCCGTCGGGCGCGAACGTCCCGCTCATCATCCAGAGCGGCAAGTGGCGCCGCACGATCACGATCCCGATGGTCGGCGAGTGCATGGACACCGCGCTGCCCGCGACCGAGACGCGCCTGCCGAAGAACAAGACCGAGGGCTCGATGCCGAGCATCGCGATCACGACCGGCGGCGCCGACGCGCTCGAGTGCCTCCCGCGCAAGCTCGGCATCGAGGACTCCGAGATCGGCAAGATGGGCGACGCGGCGAAGATCCACCTCTACGCCGGCAACGGCCGCAGCGCGTTCCAGTCCGGCTTCGCGGGAGGGCAGGGCATGATCCCGTCGGCGACGCCGTTCTGGGACGACGTCAACAACCTGAAGGCGTACGACATCGTGATCCTGTCGTGCGAGGGCGAGCAAGCTCCGCGGACCAAGCCGCAGACCTCGCTGAACGCGATGAAGGCGTACGCCGACCTCGGCGGGCGCGTGTTCGCCTCGCACTGGCACAACATCTGGATCGGCGGCGACTTCAACGGAGAGGCCGGCGGCATGGGCCAGACGCCGCCGGTGTGGAACTCGATCGCGCAGTGGGAGGCCAACACCAACCTCAACAACGCGATCGACACGATCGACGAGGTGAGCAACCCCAAGGGCGCGTCGTTCGCGACGTGGATGCTGAACGTGATGGGCTCGACGACGCGCGGTGAGATCCCCGTGACCCAGCCGCGTCTCACCGCGAGCTCGGTGGACGCCGCCAAGGCCGAGCGCTGGGTCTACCTCGACCAGCAAGGGACGGAGTTCCCGCAGATCTTCCAGTTCACGACGCCGAACGAGGCACCGGCCGGCGATCGCTGCGGCAAGGTCGTGTTCTCCGACATGCACGTGTCCGCCGACTCGGTGTCGAACAACCCGTTCCCGCAGAGCTGCTCGGCGATGCCGCTGACGCCGCAGGAGAAGGCGCTCGCATTCATGTTCTTCGACATCGCGAGCTGCGTGCAGCCGCCGATCCTCTGATCGCTCGACCGGTCGTGAGGCTCCTCGGAGCGCTGGTGCTCGCCGGCTGCGGCCGGCTCGGCTTCGAGGCGGCGCACGCACCGATCGATGCCGCGCCCTCGACGCCGGATGCCGCGCTGACGTTCTGTCAGCACGCGGACGCCGATGTCTGCATCGACTTCGACGACGGCCTCACGGGGAACTGGGTCGCCGGCGGCACGATGAACGGCCGCTACGTCGTGGAGAACGGAGAGCTCGTGTCGACCATCGATCCGCTCGCGACCGCGACCGACATCGGCGAGAGCTTCCTCCTTCATCAGTTCAGCACGCCGGGCGTCCGCGTCACGCTCTCCGTCGACGTCCGCCTCGAGCAGCTCGGGCAGGGCGACGCCGTCATCGCCCAGGTCCGGTTCTCGGGCGCGCAGCGGCACGGGATCGAGTACGTCTACGCGGCCTCCGGCTCGTACGTCGAGGAGTTCCGCGACTCCGTGTTCGACGTCTACCCGATCGCGGGCGCTCCACTCTCCGTCGGGCAGCGGCATCGCATCGAGCTCGATATGGATCTGCGCGCGACCCCGCACATGAAGGTCCGCGAGAACGGCGTCCTGGTCCTCGACACCGCTCTGCTCGGCAGCTCCGCCGGCAACCCGCGGGCGACCGCCGGCATCGTGTTCCTCCGCGGACCGTCGGCGACGTGGAAGGTCCACAGCGACAACGTCGTCGTCGACGTCGAGTGACTACTTGACGGGCGTCGGCTGTGCCGGCTTCGCAGGGGCGGGCGGCTTGAGCCCGCCGGCCGCGGCCTCCATGAACGAGCGGCCCTCGAAGATCACGCCCTTCGCGATCTGGAGCGACGGCGTGTGGAGGTCGCCCTTCACGCGGCCGGGCGCGTGGATCTCGATCGAGCGCTTCGCCTTGATGTTGCCGACGACGACGCCCTGGATGATGACGTCGCCGATCTCGATCTCGGCCTCGACCACCGCGCCCTCGCCGATCACGAGCGTGTCGTCGGAGAACACCTCGCCCTTGAACCGGCCGTCGATGCGGACCGTGCCGTCGAACGTCAGCTTGCCCTCGAACTGCGCGCCGGGGCCCAGGAGCGTCGTGATCTCACCCATCGGAGCTTGCTTGGCTGCCACCATCAGGCGGCCAGCCTATCACTACGCGTCGGCGCAGGTCGCCTCGATCGCCGCGAACACGTCGTCGAGCTTGAACGGCTTGGCGAGGCAGCGGTTCGGCGTGGTCGCGAGGAACTCGTCGAGCTCGGGCGCGAACGTGCCGCCCGAGATGAAGACCAGGCGGCGCTCGAGGCCGGGGTGGCTCGCCGCGACGCGGCGGTGGACCTCGCGGCCGTTCATGTTGGGCATCATCACGTCGCAGATGATGACGTCGAAGCCGCCCGCGTCGAGCGCGGCGAGACCGGCCTCGCCGCTCGAGGTCGAGACCACCTCGTGGTCGGCCTGGAGCAGGCGGGTGAGCGCGTCGCGGACGAGGCGCTCGTCGTCGATGATCAGGATCTTGCGCCGCACGCCGCTCGCGGCCGGAGGGCGCGGACCGGACGCGGCGGAGGTGGCGGAGGCGGTGACGGCGCGGCTGGCGACGAGCACGACGGTCATCGTGGTGCCGGCGCCGGGCCGCGATGCGACCTCGATCGCACCGCCGAAGCCCTCGACGATCGTCTTGCACACGGAAAGGCCGAGCCCCATGCCCTCGCCGATCCGGCGCGTCGTGAAGAACGGATCGAAGATCTTGCTGCGGATCTCGTCGGGAATGCCGCGGCCGGTGTCGGTGATCGAGAGCGTGACCCTGTCATCACCGCGCGGCGCGAGCGCGACGGTGATGGTGTGACTGCCGTCGGTGGGGAGGGACTGGATCGCGTTGAGCAGGATGTTGACGAACACCTGTTCGAGGCGCGACGAGTTGCCGAGCACGGGAGGCACGTGCTGGACGTGGCGGACGAGCTCGGCCTTGTGGCGCAGGTCGTTGTCGACCATGCGAAGCGCCTGGTCGAGGGTGGCCGAGAGATCGACGGGGCCGAGCGAGGTGTCGTCGGGGCGCGCGAACGAGCGCAGCCCCGAGGTGATCGAGGCGACGCGCGTGATGCCGTGCTGGATCTCGGCGAGCCGGTCGCGGATCGTCCCGACGATCTCGGGCGGCAGCCGCGGATCCGCGACGAGGGCCTCGATCCGCTGCGTGCCGAGCAGGGCGTAGGTCAGCGGGTTGTTGATCTCGTGCGCGACGCCGGCCGCGAGCGTGCCCATCGCGGCGAGCCGGTCGGCGTCGACGAGGCGGCGCTGGATCGCGTTGCGCTCGGTGACGTCGCGGGCGAACGCGAGCACGCCGGGCTGGCCCTCCCAGTCGCAGCGCACGCTCTTGATCTCGATCGCGCGATCGGGGTTCGCGAGCGTGCGGTACTCGGTCGGCGGCATCTCCCCGCCGGTGCGGAACATCTCCGCGATGCGGTCCATCGCGCGCTGTGCATCCTCGGGGGGGAGGTAGGCGACGACCGGCTTGCCGATCGCGACCGCCGGGCTCTCCGCGCCGAGCAGCGCGGCCGCCCGCGGGTTCATGAACACGATCGTCCCGCGGACCAGGATCACCACGCCATCCGGAGCGGCCTCGACCAGGAAGCGGAACCGGGCCTCGGAGGCGCGGAGGGCTCGCACCGCCTCGCGCTCGATCGAGACGTCGCGGAAGTAGCCGAACACGTAGGTGCCGCGCGGCGTGACGATCCGGGTGGCCGCGAGCTCGATCGGGATCTCCTTGCCATCGGGCCGGGCGATCGTGACGTGAAACGCGAGCGGCGGGGCACCGGCAGGGCGGGCGATCGCCGCCTGGACTGAGGGCCAGTCGGACTCCCGGAGGATCGACCACGGAACTCCTCCGATCAGCTCGGCGGCCGTCCGGCCGATGAGCTGTGCGGCGCGCGGACTTGCGTAGACGATCTGCGGGGGAGTCGTATCGATCCGGGCGACGTACACCCCGAGCTGGGTGAGCTCGGCCGCCGTCTCCATGGCACACCACAGGGACTGCGTGTCGAAGTCGTCGACCGGAGCACCCTTGGACATCGCGCCGGAGTGTAGCCGCCGGAGCGGCGCATTGTCGCAGCACCGTCGAGAATCCACGAGCATCCCACCGTTGACACCCGCGCGGGTGGCGACTATAAGACCCGCGCCCAACCCCCTGGATTCTCGCCAGGTTGCGCAAGAGAAACAATGGACCAGACGCCGCTCGTAACCATTGCGTCAGGACAGCCGCTGATCGATCTCGATCTCACGGCGGTCGTCCAGTTCGCGCTGTTCCTGCTGGTCTACGTGATCGCGAACAAGCTGCTGTTCAAGCCGTACCTGGCGCTGCGCGAGCGACGCAAGGCCGGCATCGAGGGCGCCCGCGCCGAGGCCGAGCGGATGACCGCGACCGCCGACGCGAAGCTCGCCGAGTTCGAGAAGTCGCTCGCCGTCGCACGCGACCGCGCGAACGAGGAGGGCCGCAAGGTCCGCGCGGCCGCCGCCGCACACGAGAAGGACGTCACCGACAAGGCCCGCGCGTCGGCGCAGAAGGCGATCGACGAGGCGCAGGAGAAGATGCGCGCCGAGACGAACGCCGCGCGCAGCCAGCTCATGCCGCAGGCCGATGCGCTCGCGAAGACGATCGCGTCGAAGCTGCTCGGCCGGGAGGTCGCCTAGATGATGCTGAAGAAGTACCTCATCATCGCCGCGCTCCTCGCGGGCGGCGTCGCCCACGCGCAGCCCGCCGAGCAGGCAGGCTCCGGCAGCGCCCGTCCGGACCACGGCTTCGCGCCGCCCTCCGACGAGGGTCCGCCCGAGCCCACCGGCAACAAGGATGTGCCGGGCGTCTCGCAGGAGCTGCCGAAGGACGCGAACGCGCACGCGGGTCACCACGATCCCACGCACCAGTTCAACTTCTTCGGGTTCAGCTACCGCGGCAAGGACGTCTACGGCGGCCCGCTCGGCGACGGCAAGATGGTCGATCCGGCGACCGGTCAGGTCGTGATGGATTCGCACCACCCGGGCAAGAAGGCCGAGGAGGAGCCGATGTCTCCTCCGTTCGTCTTCATGGTGCTGAACTTCCTCCTGCTCCTCGGGATCCTCGTGTGGAAGGGCGGGCCGGTCGTCGGCAAGCTCGCCGCCGATCGCCACGATCAGATCAAGACCGCGCTCGACGAGGCCGCGAAGCTGCGCCAGCAGGCCGCGGACAAGCTCGCCGAGTTCGAGGGCAAGCTGAAGGACGCGGACAGCCAGATCAAGTCGATGGTCGACGGCATGCAGAAGGATGCCGAGGCCGAGAAGGCGCGCATCCTCGAGGCCGCCGAGCGGCAGGCCGCGCAGATGAAGCGCGACGCCGAGACGCGGATCGCCGCCGAGATCGAGCTGGCGCGCGCGCAGCTGACCCGCGAGGTCACCGCCGCCGCGGCCGCCGCGACCGAGAAGCTGTTGCGCGAGAAGATGCAGCCGGCCGATCAGGCCAAGCTGGTCGGGAACTTCATCTCCAGCGTCCAGGAGCGTGCCTGATGGCGTCCGGTAGCCTCGCCCGCCGTTACGCGAAGGCGATCATCGAGCTCGGCAACACCGAGAAGATCGGCAGCGATCTTCGCGCGCTCGCCGCGGCCATGAAGACCTCGGCCGAGCTGCAGACCGCGCTCACCAACCCCGCGATCCGCCGTGGCGATCGCCGCAAGGTCCTCGACGGGCTGCTCCAGCGGATCGCCGCGCACGGCCTGACCAAGAACCTCGTGTACCTGCTGCTCGACGGCGAGCGGCTCGGTGCACTCCCGGCGATCTCGCGCGAGCTGGACGCGATGATCGAGGCCAAGGGCGGGCGCGTCACCGCCGAGGTCACCTCGGCCAAGCCGCTCGACCCCTCGCAGCTCTCCCAGATCACGGCCGCGCTCGAGAAGCTCTCGGGCAAGAAGGTCGCGGTCACCACCAAGCACGACCCGGAGCTCCTCGGCGGCGTGGTCGCCAAGGTCGGTGACCGGGTCTACGACGGCTCCCTCCGCACTCAGCTCCGCAACCTCCGCGACGAGCTCACCAAGTAGGTAAGGAACGACCATGGACATCCGCGCCGCAGAGATCAGCGACATCATCCGCAAGCAGATCGAGAACTACGACAAGAAGGTCTCGGTCACGGAGACGGGTACCGTGCTCACCGCCGGCGACGGCATCGCGCGCGTGTACGGCCTGTCGGGCGCCATGGCCGGCGAGCTCCTCGAGTTCGACGGCGCCGGTGGCGAGAAGGTCAATGGCATGGTGCTGAACCTCGAGGAGGACAACGTCGGCGTCGCCCTCCTCGGCAAGTTCGAGAGCGTCCGCGAGGGCGACACGGTGAAGCGCACGGGCCGCATCGTGGAGGTGCCGGTCGGCGAGGAGCTGCTCGGCCGCGTGGTGAACGCGATCGGCGTGCCGGTCGACGGCGGCAAGGCGATCGTCGGCGCGAAGAAGCGCCAGGTCGAGATCAAGGCGCCCGGCATCATCTCCCGCAAGAGCGTCCACGAGCCGATGCAGACGGGCATGAAGGCGATCGACTCGATGATCCCGATCGGCCGCGGTCAGCGCGAGCTCATCATCGGCGACCGCGGCGTTGGCAAGACGGCCATCGCGATCGACACGATCATCAACCAGAAGGGGCAGAACATGTTCTGCTTCTACGTCGCGATCGGCCAGAAGCAGTCGACGGTCGCCACGGTCGTCGACCGCCTGACCAAGGCGGGCGCGATGGAGTACACGACGGTCGTCATCGCCGGCGCGTCGGAGCCCGCTCCGCTGCAGTTCATCGCGCCGTACACCGGCGTCACGATGGCCGAGTACTTCCGCGACTCCGGCCGCCACGCCCTCATCATCTACGATGATCTCTCCAAGCAGGCCGTCGCGTACCGCCAGCTGTCGCTGCTCCTCCGCCGCCCGCCGGGCCGCGAGGCGTACCCGGGCGACGTGTTCTACATCCACTCGCGCCTCCTCGAGCGCGCCGCGAAGATGTCGGACAAGGAGGGCGGTGGCTCGCTGACGGCGCTGCCGATCATCGAGACGCAGGCCGGTGACGTGTCGGCGTACATCCCGACCAACGTCATCTCGATCACCGACGGCCAGATCTTCCTCGAGGGCGACCTGTTCTACTCCGGCGTTCGTCCGGCGGTGAACGTCGGCATCTCGGTGTCCCGCGTCGGTGGCTCCGCGCAGACCAAGGCGATGAAGAAGATCGCCGGCCGCCTCCGCCTCGAGCTCGCGTCCTACCGCGAGAAGGCGGCGTTCGCGCAGTTCGGCTCCGACCTCGACAAGGCGACGCTCCAGCAGCTGAACCGCGGCGAGCGCATGGTCGAGCTCCTGAAGCAGGGGCAGTTCATGCCGATGCCGATGGAGGAGCAAGTCGTCGTCATCTATGCCGGCACCAACGGCTTCGTCGACGACTACCCGGTGGCCGTGCTCGGCCGCTACGAGCAGGAGCTCCTGTCCTTCATCAAGTCGCGCAAGGCCGACATCCTCACGGAGCTCGCGTCGACCGGCAAGCTCGAGGGCGACCTCGAGAAGCGCCTGCGCGACGCGCTGACCGAGTTCGCCAAGCAGTTCTCGGTCGAGGACAAGGCGAGCAAGAAGTAGAGCGATGCCGAGCCTCAAGGCAATCCGCAACCGCATCACGTCGGTCAAGAACACGCGCAAGATCACGCGTGCGATGAAGCTCGTCTCGACGGCGAAGCTGCGGCGCGCGCAGGATGCGCTGACGCAGGCGCGGCCCTACACTTCCGCGATCTCGCGCGTGGTGAGCGAGCTGTCGGCGGCGGCCGGCACGGGTGGCCACAAGCTGTTCGAGGAGCGCCCGCTGCAGAAGGCGATGATCGTCGTGATGTCGAGCGATCGCGGCCAGGCGGGCGCGTTCAACGCGAACGTCACGAAGGCCGTCGAGCGCTACGCGGCGAACGAGCTGTCGGCGGCGACCGAGGTCTCGCTGCGGATCATCGGCCGCAAGGGCAACCAGTACTTCTCGCGCCGCCGCGCCACGATCACGAGCTTCGACCCGGCGCCGACCGGTGCGAACGCGCTCGAGTCCGCGCGCGAGATGGCCAACCGCGTGGTCGACGACTTCTCCTCGGGGAAGGTCGATCGCGTGTTCGTCGTCTACAACGAGTTCAAGAACGCGGCCTCGCAGGCGGTGCGCGTGAAGCAGGTGCTCCCGGTCGTCACCGAGGAGACCACCGAGCTCACCACCAGCAAGGACGCGCACGGCGCCGGCGCCGGCACCGATTCCGGCGGCGGCGACTTCATCTACGAGCCCGACAAGCAGATCCTGCTCGACCGGCTCGTCCCGCTGTACGTCCAGATCCTGCTCTACCGCGCTGCGCTCGAGTCCATCACCTCGTTCTTCGCGGCGCAGATGACCGCGATGGAGAACGCCACCAAGAACGCCGGCGAGATGATCTCGGCGCTCACGCTTCAGTTCAACCGCGCCCGTCAGGCCGCGATCACCAAGGAGCTCGCCGAGATCGTCGGCGGCGCCGAGGCTCTCAAGGGGTAATGAACATGGCTACCGATCTTTCTCCCAACAGCATGGGCCGCGTGGTCCAGGTCATCGGTCCCGTCGTCGACGTCGCGTTCGACTCGGCCGAGCTTCCCGAGATCAACACGGCGCTGCTCCTGTCCAACCCCTCGATCGACAAGCGCGAGGACAACCTGACCGTCGAGGTCGCCCAGCACCTCGGCGAGCACATGGTCCGCTGCGTCGCGATGGACACCACGGACGGTCTCGTCCGCGGCCAGCTGGTGAAGAACACCAACGCGCCGATCAGCGTTCCGGTCGGCGCCGAGGTCCTCGGCCGCATCATGAACGTCGTCGGCGAGCCCGTCGACGAGATGGGCCCCGTCAAGGCGACGAAGCGCTCGCCCATCCACCGCTCGGCCCCTAAGTTCACGGACCAGTCGGTGAACGTCGAGATGTTCGAGACCGGCATCAAGGTCATCGACCTCCTCGCTCCGTACCGCCGCGGCGGCAAGATCGGCCTGTTCGGCGGCGCCGGCGTGGGCAAGACGGTGCTCATCCAGGAGCTCATCAACAACGTCGCGAAGAAGTCGGGCTCCTACTCGGTGTTCGCCGGCGTCGGCGAGCGCACCCGCGAGGGCAACGACCTGTTCCACGAGCTCAAGGACGCGAAGCTGTTCGACGGGAGCTCGGTGCTCTCGAAGACCGCGCTGGTGTTCGGCCAGATGAACGAGCCGCCGGGCGCGCGCATGCGCGTCGCCCTTTCGGGCCTGACGGTTGCCGAGCATTTTCGCGACGAGGGCCAGGACGTGCTGCTCTTCGTCGACAATATCTTCCGCTTCACGCAGGCGAACTCGGAGGTGTCGGCACTCCTCGGCCGCATGCCGAGCGCCGTCGGCTACCAGCCCACGCTGTCCACCGACCTCGGCGAGCTGCAGGAGCGCATCACCACGACGCGCAAGGGGTCGATCACCTCGGTGCAGGCGATCTACGTTCCCGCCGACGACCTCACCGACCCGGCGCCGGCGACCACGTTCGCCCACCTCGACGCGACCACCGTTCTCTCGCGCCAGATCGCCGAGCTCGGCATCTACCCGGCCGTCGATCCGCTCGACTCGACGTCGCGCATCCTCGACCCGAACGTCGTCGGCGAGGAGCACTACCAGGTCGCGCGTCAAGTGCAGGAAATCCTGCAGCGCTACAAGGACCTGCAGGACATCATCGCCATCCTCGGCATGGACGAGCTTTCCGAGGACGACAAGCTGACCGTGTCGCGCGCGCGCAAGATCCAGAAGTTCCTGTCGCAGCCGTTCCACGTCGCCGAGGCGTTCACCGGCACCAAGGGCGTGTACGTCAAGCTCGCCGACACCATCCAGGGCTTCAAGGAGCTCGTGTCGGGCAAGCACGACCACCTGCCGGAGCAGGCGTTCTACATGGTCGGCACGATCGACGACGCGATCGCCGCGGCGAAGCGTCTCGCGGCCTGACGTCGGGGACTCCCAACCCATGCGACTTCTGCTCGTCACGCCCGAGAGGCAGCTCCTCGACACCGACATCGAGGAGGTCTACGCGCCCGGCGTCCTCGGCCAGTTCGGCGTCCTGCCGGAGCACGTGAACTTCCTCACGGCGCTCGGCACCGGCGAGCTCCGCTACCGGACGAAGGGCGCGGACCACTACGTCGCGGTCAGCGGCGGCATCCTCGAGGTCCTCGACGACCTCGTGACCGTGCTCGCCGATACGGCCGAGTTCGCGGCGGAGATCGACGTCGCGCGGGCGCGGCAGGCGGAGGAGCGCCTCAAGCACGCTCTCGCGCGTACCGCAGCCGACGCGCCCGAGAGCGCCGATCTGCAGGCGGCGCTCGTCCGCGCGTCGAACCGTCAGGCGGTCGGCGCTCGCGCCGGACGCACGGGCGCCGCGGCACACTGAACGCCGGCCGTCGCTCGACGGCCCGGCGCTGCGCCGCGAATCAGCCGGCGCGGGCGATCATGTGCCGGCTGGCGGTCAGGTTGAACTCGGCCTCGGCCGCCTGCTCGCGCCAGTCGATCGTCACGCTCTCGCCGCCGGTCAGCTGACGCGACGCGATCAGGCGCGCCAGCGGGAAGACGATGCGCCGCTCGAGAACGCGCTTCAGCGGTCGAGCGCCGTGCTCCGGGTCGGTTCCCTCGGCGAGCAGTCGCTGCCGGGTGCGCGTCGTGTACGTGAAGCGGATCGGCTCGCCGCGACGCGCCAGCCGCTGCTCGATCTTCGCGAGCTCGATGTCGAGGATCTGCTCGAGTTGCCCCGCGTCGAGCCGATGGAAGACGATCTGGTGGTCGAGCCGATTCAGGAACTCCGGCGAGAACGTCCGCCGCGCCCGCCAGAGGACTGCGTCCTCGATGCGCTGGTGGACGCGCGCGTCCGGCTCGCCGCCGCCCGTGGCGAAGCCCAGCGGCGGAGCCAGGATCTCGCTGACCGAGCGGCTGCCGATGTTGCTCGTCAGGAAGATGAAGCAGCTCGACAGGTCGACTTCCTTGTTGGTGCCGAGCGTCAGCCGTGCCTTGTCGAGCACGCCGAGCAGCAGCTGCCAGTGAGCGTCGTTCGCCTTCTCGATCTCGTCGAACAGCAGCAGCGTGAACGGGCAGTCGGCGGTCTGGTAGCGCAGCACGTTGCTGCTCGAGAGGTACGGATTCGTCTCCTGGTGTCCCAGGTAGCCCGGCGGTGAACCGACCAGGCGCGCGATCTCGTGGCTGTGGCTGAACTCGGCGCAGTCGATCTTGAGCATCGCGCGACGATCCTCGAAACAGACGTCGGCCATCGCCTCGACCAGGTTCGTCTTGCCGGTCCCCGTCGGACCGAGGAACAGGAACGAGCCCAGCGGACGGTCGGGGCTCGACAGCCCGGCGCGGAAGATCTGGTACGCCTCGGTCACGGCGTCGATCGCGGGCTGCTGGCCGATCACGCGCGCGCCGAGTCCGGCACGGAACGCCTCCACGTCGTCCCCCAGCATCGACGGCTCGAGCCGCTCCGAACGCGCTGCCGCGTTGGGCCTGGGTCGCACCACGCGCCGCGACCGCGTCGTCCGGTAGCGTCGCTCGCTCTCGCCTGCCGCCGCATCCATCACAGCCGGTCTATCGTCCCCACGCACGCGTGCCTTGAGCTTTCCCCCTCGAAAGCCCCATGGCATACCCGCCGGATGAAGCTCGCAGGAAAGACCGCCATCGTGACCGGGGGGTCGCGCGGGATCGGGCGCGGAATCGTGCTCGCCTTCGCGCGCGAGGGCGCCGACGTGGCGATCAATTACCGGCGCGACGAGGCCGCGGCCCGCGAGACGGCGGAGCAGGTGAAGGCGCTCGGCCGCCGCGCCGAGGTCTACCAGGCCGACGTCGCCGACTGGCCGGCCGTCGAGACGATGTTCGAGGCCGCCGGAAGGGACTTCGGGGGCTTCGACGCCGTGGTCGCCAACTCCGGTGTCGCATCGCGTACGGCATCGCTCGTGGACACCGCTCCGGACTACTGGAACAAGGTGCTGGGCGTCGATCTGAACGGCGTCTTCCACACCTGCAAGGCCGCCGTCCCGCGGCTGCGGGACCGCGGCAACGTGATCGTCGTGTCGTCGATCGGTGCCGACCTCTGCGCCCCGTACGGCGCGCCGTACTACGTCGCCAAGGCCGGCGCGAACGCGCTGGTGAAGGTGCTCGCGAAGGAGCTTGCCCCCGAGCGCAAGCGGGTGAACTGCATCGCGCCCGGGATGGTGGCGAGCGACATGGGCAACCGCCTCGTGGCAGCCCTCGGCGAGGGTGTGGTGAACACCATCCCGCTCGGGCGCATCGGACAGCCCGAGGACATCGGAGCCGCGGCCGTCTTCCTCGCGTCGGACGACGCGAGCTTCATCACCGG
>JAEUJX010000585.1 GCA_016794545.1 Myxococcales bacterium | reverse complement strand
GGACGTCGCTCTCGGGCATGGAGGTCGCGTTCGCGAGCGCGCTGCTCGTCGTGATGATCCTCCTCCTGTTCGATCAGGCGCCGACCGGGCCGCCGTCGACACGGCTCGCGATCGTGCTCGCGGCGGCCTCGCTGTCGCGGCCGGAGGCGACACTGCTCGTCGCCGCGGTGGTCGGCGTCGCGATGCTGCAGCGCGCGCGGCAGCGCGACTGGAGGGCCGCCGCGTGGTGGGCCGCGCCGCTCGCCGCGCCCGCGCTGTGGCTGCTCGCGAACAAGCTGTTCGCCGGGCAGCTGTTCCCGAACACCGGCGTGGCGAAGAGCCACTTCTACCTGCCGGGCTTCGACTGGACGTACTGGTTCGACACCGTCGGGTCCCTGATCGGCAAGGCGCTGAAGGGGCTGTTCTGGGACGCGAAGAGTCCGCTCGTGCTGCCGCGGATCGTGCTCGCCTTGTGGCTCGTCGGCGCGGTGCGGGTCGTGCTGTGGGCGCGCCGCGAACAGCGCCTGCTCGCGGGCCTCTTGCTCGTGGTGTCGCCGTGGCTGTTGATCCTCGCCGTGATCGCGTCGTCGGGGTTGTGGTCGTTTCAGAACTACCGCTACATCGCGCCCGCGTTCCCGCTCCTCGCGATCCCGGTCGCCTGTGCGTTCCTGCTGCCGTGGCGGAAGGACGACGTGCGCGTGCAGCGCACGCACCTCGGCGTCGTGATCGCGGCGATCGCCGGGTTCGCGTTCGCCGCCGCGCCGCGGGTGAAGGCCGACGCGAAGCTGTTCGCGCAGGGCGCGATGGATGCGAACACGCAGGTCGTCGCGATCGGGAACTACCTCAACCTGAAGCTCCCCGATGCCCGCGTGATGTTCCACGACGCGGGCGCGATCGCCTACTTCGGCGACGGCGAGGTCTACGACATGCTCGGGCTGGTCACGAACTACCAGGCGGGCATCGCGAACAACGGCCCGGGCGCGCGGTTCGAGTTCCTCGAGCAGCTCCCGCCGGAGCAGCGGCCCACCCACTTCGCCTACTACCCGGCGTGGATGGGCACCGATGAGTTCTACGGCCGGGTGCTGTTCACGACGCCGCTGCGGCCGGGGTTCGAGCCGCGGCGCCTCGCCGGCGACAGCAACATGCAGGTGATCGAGGCGGTGTGGGATCACGTCGGCACCGCCGAGCGTCCGATCACGCCGCACCCGGGCTGGGCCGTCGTCGATCGCCTCGACATCGCGGACCTCGCGAGCGAGCGCGTGCACGGCTGGCGCGGCGCGCAGGGCCGCCGGCGGATGGGGGATCCGACCGCGAAGTGGTCGTTCGTCGCGCGCGAGATCGGCGCGCAGGGGCTCCTGATCGACGGCGGACGCACGATCCGTGGGGGCGAGGAGCGGTTCACCGTCGCGCTCGATCGGAGCAAGCCGACCAGGCTCGTGCTCCGCACCGGCGGCCCGGCGAGCGTGCCGTACCAGGAGACGCTGACGGCGCCGACCACCCTCGAGCTCGTCGACGGCGACGGCGAGGTGATCGCGATGAAGCCCGTGCCGCCGCCGGGCAACCAGTTCACCGAGGTGACGTTCGACCTCCCGGCCGGCGCATCGCCGCAGCTCCGCACGCGGTCCAAGCTCCCGTATCGTGCGTTTCACTGGTTCGTGCTCCAGCCCGAGTAGCCGGCAGTCCGATCGACGGGGCGAGAAGATCCAGCTCGAGGTGCGCCGCGCGAAGCGCTGATCGCGCTACGCTCGCCGGTGCTTGATCGGCGAGACCGTCCCCGAGGCCCCGTTCCGACGTCCGGCCGGTGACTACCTGCTCGTGGCCGGCGAGGGCAGGCTCTCGACGCACCCGCTCGGCGCCCAGGTCACGATCGGGCGCGGCGATGACTGTGACGTCGTGATCGCGCACCACGAGCTGTCGCGGCGGCACGTCGTCATCCGGCGCGGTCCCCCGATCACCGTGCACGACCAGGGGTCGATGAACGGGACGCGGATCGGCGGCACCGTCCATCGCGGCGGTGCGCCCATCACCGTTGCCGCCGGCGACAGCTTCCAGGTCGGACCGTTCACCGTCGTCGTCATCGCGCGCGGTGCTGACACGCACGTCACGAGCCCGGCGGCCGATCCGATGTGCGTGCGCGATCCGACCTACGACGGCGTGTCGTCGGTCATCCGCGAGTTCGCGGCGAGCGTCGTCAACGTGCTGGTCCTCGGCGAGACCGGCGTCGGCAAGGAAGTGCTCGCGGAGACCCTGCACCGCTGGTCGGGGCGCAAGGGCCAGCTCGTCCGCATCAACTGCGCCGCGCTGTCGGCCGCGCTCCTCGAGGCGGAGCTGTTCGGTCACGAGAAGGGCGCGTTCACCGGAGCGACGGGCGCGCGCGAGGGGCTCCTCGAGGCCGCGCATGGAGGGACGGTGTTTCTCGACGAGATCGGCGAGCTGCCCCTCGACCTCCAGGCCAAGCTGTTGCGCGCCGTCGAGCACCGCGAGGTGGTCCGGATCGGGGCGACCCGGCCGGTGTCCGTCGACGTGCGCTTCATCGCCGCGACCAATCGCGACTTGAACGTGGAGGTCGAGGCGGGCCGGTTCCGCCGCGATCTGTTCTTCCGCCTCGACGGCATCTCGCTCACCATCCCGCCGCTGCGCGAGCGGCGCGACCAGATCGGAGCGCTCGCGCTCCGGTTCCTCGCCGCGGCTCGCGAGCGGACCGGGCGCGGCAGCGCGGAGCTGGGCGCCGAGACCCTCGCCGCGCTCGAGGCCTACCACTGGCCGGGCAACGTGCGAGAGCTCAAGGCGGTGCTCGAGCGCGCGGTGCTCCTGGCGCGCGGTGGCGACGTGCTCGTGAAGCACCTGGTGTTCTCCGCGCGACCCGCGGCCGCGCCCGTCAGCGCGCCCGCGGCCCCGCCCGTCAACGCGCTTGCGGCGCCCAGCGCGCGGCCGTCCGCAGACGCCGAGGAGTCGTTCGGCGACCTGACGGACGAGCAACGCGCCGAGCGGCGCGAGATCGTGCGCGCGCTCGAGGAGTGCTCCGGCAATCAGACGCGCGCGGCGAAGCGGCTCGGCATCTCGCGCACGACGCTCGTGAACAAGATCGGCCTGTACCGGATCCCGCGGCCGCGCAGCTGACGCCCTCGCAAGATCACCAGCGCCCGTGAAACGACTCGGCGAGGCCGAGTGCGCGGTCGAGGCGCAGGGAGCGGCCGGCGTCGTCGACGACGGTGCCGCGGAAGTGCCCCATGCACTGGCGCAGGCGGATCAGCGGCGGGACCGTGACCTTGCGCAGCGTGACCGGCGTGAACGTCAGATCGATCCGGCCGCTCGTGCGCGTGCGGAGGCGCCAGGGCTTCATCGGGTCCCGGCGATCCCAGTCGACGTCGACGGCGTCGGGGAGCTTGTGGACGCGGCCGTCGATCACGAGCCCGTTCTCGCTGACGCCCGTGCCCTCGGTCCAGTTGGCGCCGAGGTTGAAGCCGAGCACGTGGCCAGCGACGCGGGTCGAGCAGAACGACCAGCACCAGTCGATGCCGCGCGGCCAGCGCCCGCGTCCGAAGTCGCGGCACGCGAAGCCGTTCGTGTCGGGCGCGAACCGGTGCGTGCGGCCGCCGACGCGCAGCTCGCCACGCACGGGGAGCGCCTGCTGCTTGGACGTGAAGTGGAACTGCTCGTGAGACCACGGCACGACCACGTTGATCGTCTCGTGGCCGGGCGGCCGCTCGATCGCGAGGTCGAAGTCGATGCGGCGGCCGGTCAGCGTGCGCGCACTCGCGGCGAGCCGCGCCGGACCGACGTGCATCCGGAGGCGGCGCGTCTCGAACGTGACGTCGCCGTCGGGGCCGGCGGGCATCGGCGCGGGGAGCCCGCGCGGGCGCACGTAGATCCGCTCGGTCGGCGCGCCACCGGCGAGGTCCTGGACGGAGACCAGCGCGAAGCCCGCGAACCCGACGTCGGCGACGACGATGCTGAGCGCGGCCTCGTCGTTCGTGACGCACCAGTAGTCGAACGCGTGCACGCGCGTGACGCCGGAGGTGAACGCCAGCCGGTGCAGCGGCTGGCGCGACCAGCCGATCGCCTCGGGTCGCAGGCGCCCCGTGGGGTCCGCGAGATCGACGGCCTGGGTCAGCTCCCGCTCCATCACCGAAGTCTACACGGCGTGCGCGATCGCCACGATCGTGACGAACCGGATGATGCGGCCGACGACGTCGATCACCATGAACGTGCGGAACCGGATGCCGATCATGCCCGCGAGCAGCGCGATCAGGAACTGCGGCGGGAAGCCGAGGACCGCGCCCACCGCGATCAGCACGAGCTCGCTCTTCTTCCACCTCTCGCCCAGCGCGCGCACCCTCGCGATCCGCGCCTCGAGCTTCGGCCGGCCCCGCGCGCCCATCTTCGCGAGCCCGCGGCCGGACTGGAACACCAGCGCGTGCGTCACGCACTGCCCGAGCGCGACGATCACCGCGAGCACGATCAGCTTCGGCCACTCGTAGGTCGAGGCCGCGCCGAGCGCGATCACCGCGGCTTCCGCGTTCGCGAGGACGAAGACCCCCGACAGCATCGCGAACAGGAACAGCGCGACGTAGATGCCGCCGAATGCGTCGAGCGAGTCGAGCACCGACTGCACGCCGCCCAGTGTACAGTCGAACGTCGGGATGGCACGGGCTGATGCTCACATCGATGTCGCCTTGATCGGCGGCGGGGTCATGAGCGCCACGCTCGCGACCCTGCTGCGCAAGCTCGATCCGGGGCTCCGCATGGTCGCGTACGAGCGGCTCGAGCGGGCGGCGGCCGAGAGCTCCGACGCGTGGAACAACGCCGGCACCGGGCACGCTGGGTTCTGCGAGCTGAACTACACGCCGGCGAACCCCGACGGCACGGTCGACTGCGGCAAGGCGCTCAAGATCGCCGCGCAGTTCGCCCAGAGCCGCGAGCTGTGGAGCCGCCTCGTCGCGGCCGGGGAGCTGCCCGCGGAGGCCACGTTCCTGCGCGAGGTGCCGCACATCTCGTTCGTGACTGGCGGGGACGTCCCGTACCTGCGCGCGCGCGCCGAGACGCTGTCGAGGTCGCCGCTGTTTCACGGCCTGGAGTACACGGAGGATGCGGCGGAGATCGGCGAGTGGATCCCGCTCGTGATGGACGGGCGCGATCCGGCCGCGCCGGTCGCGGCGACGCGCATGATGCGCGGCACCGACGTCAACTTCGGCGCGCTCACGCGATCGCTGGTCACCTGGATCGACGAGACCTCCGGCTTCGCGATCGAGCTCGGCCGCGAGGTGCGCGGCATCACGCGCGCCGACGGCGGGTGGCTGCTCGAGATCGAGCACCTCGCGACGGGCGACGAGCGCACGGTCCACGCGAAGTTCGTGTTCATCGGCGCCGGCGGCTACTCGCTCAAGCTACTCGAGGCGAGCGGTATCCCGGAAGCGCGCGGCTACGGCGCGTTCCCGGTCAGCGGCCAGTGGCTGCGCTGCACGAACCGGGACGTCATCGCGCGTCATCACGCGAAGGTGTACGGCCTCGCCGAGGTCGGCGCGCCGCCGATGTCGGTGCCTCACCTCGACACGCGCTGGATCGACGGCACGCAGGAGCTGCTGTTCGGTCCGTACGCCGGCTTCACCACGAAGTTCCTCAAGGAAGGGTCGTGGCTCGATCTGCTCGGCTCGATCGGCATCCACAACCTCCGCGGGGTGATGGCCGCCGGTCTCGAGAACATGAACCTCACGCGGTACCTGATCGGCCAGGCGTTGCTGTCCGAGGAGGAGCGGGTCGAGCTGCTCCGCCGGTACTGTCCGACGGCGCGCGACGAGGACTGGGAGCTCCAGATCGCCGGCCTGCGCGTGCAGATCATCAAGAGCGATGGCAAGGGCGGCGGCGACCTCAAGTTCGGCACGGAGGTCGTGACCAGCGCGGACGGCAGCATCGCCGCGCTGCTCGGCGCGTCGCCGGGCGCGTCCACCGCGGTGTCGATCATGATCGAGCTGATCCAGCGGTGCTTCCCCGAGCAGTGGGCGACCGCCGAGTGGCGCCGCCGGATCGCGGCGTGGATCCCGTCGCTCGGCTGACGTCAGCGCGCGATCATCATGACGTAGCCATTGT
Organism: Myxococcales bacterium; assembly: GCA_016794545.1. Lineage (GTDB taxonomy): Bacteria > Myxococcota_A > Polyangia > Haliangiales > Haliangiaceae > JABFXX01. The sequence continues at coordinate 5,644 of JAEUJX010000585.1, read as the reverse complement.
CGCGCGCGCCGCCGATGATCGGCGTGCCGGTGCCGAGGTCGACCGTCGCGCGGAAGTAGCCGCCGAGCGCCATCGCGCCGCCGGGCGTGATGGCCACCGTGTTGCCGCTCTCGTAGTCGGTGCCGCCATAGCGCTTCGCGAACAGCGCGGTGCCGGCGGTCTTGTCGAACCCGGCGAGGAAGATGTCGTAGACGCCATACGGCGACAGCGCGCCGGTGCCGAGATCGGCGGCGCCCTGGATGTCGCCCGACACGATCGCGTTGCCCTGCGCGTCGACGCCGACATCGCGCACCACGCCCGACGACGCGGCTCCGAGCTTCTTGGCCCACCTCGGCGCGCCGGTCGCGCCGTCGAGGATCGCGAACCAGCCGTCGATCACACCGCTCGAGGCCAGCGACGTGGTGCCGAACGTGACCGTGCTGTGGAACCCGCCGCCGACGACGATGTTGCCGCTCGCATCCGCCGCGACGCCGTGCGCGGTGTCCATCTGGCTCGCGCCGAACGTCCTCGACCAGCGGTGGCCGCCGGCCGGCGTGAACGAGACGACGAACGCGTCGAAGTCGCCGGCGCTCGTCACGGGACCGGCGCCGAAGTCGGCCATCGCCGAGAACTCGCCGGCGGCGGTGACGTTGCCGGCGGCGTCGACGGTCAGCGACTGCGTCGAGTTGTACGTGGTGTTCGCGTTCAGACCGCTGAGGCGCTTCGACCAGCGGTGCGTGCCCGTCGCGCTGAACGACGCGACGAACGCGGAGAGGCCGGCGGTGCCGGTCAGCGAGCCGCCGCCGCCGAGGTCCACCGTGCCCGGCCCGAAGAACCCGCCGACGGTGATGTTGCCGGTGGCGTCGGCGACGATGCCGATGCCGGCATCGCTCGTCGTGCCGCCGAACGTGAACGCCGTGCTGTACGTGCCGGTGGTCGCGTCGAGCACGAGCACGAACACGTCGCCCGATCCGAGGGCGGTCTTCGCGCCGCCGCCGAAGTCGACCGTGCCGCTGAACTCGCCCGTGATGTACACCTTGCCGGCGACGACGGTGATGCCCGCGCCCTGATCGCTCGCCGTGCTGCCGAACCGCTTCGACCACCGGTGCATCCCACTCGGCGAGAAGCTCGCGACGATCAGGTCCGCCGCGCCGGCGCTGGTCAGCGCGCCGCCGCCGAGATCGATCGTGGCCTGGAACATGCCGGCGATGTAGGCGTTGCCCGCGCCGTCGACCGCGACCGCCGCGACCTGGTGCCCGAAGTCCGGTCCGCCGAAGTGCTTCTCCCAGGTCGTCGACAGCGACGGCACGCACTGGCCCGCCGCGCAGCCGGCCGCGCAGGTCATCGTGCAGCTGCCGCAGTGCATCGGGTCCGACGACGTGTCGACGCACTCGGTGCCGCACATCATCTGCGCGGGCCCCGCCGCGCCGCAGGTCGAGGGCGCATCGGGCGCGCTGCCGTCGAGCGGGGCATCGGCGCCGCCGCCAGGCGCATCGACCGCCGCCGGGCCTCCGTCGTCACCGCAGGCAGCGAGGAACAGGCAGGCGAGCAGGGCGCGGCGCATGCGCGATGTCCTACCGCGGATCGGGTGCGGCGCCGGCGGAAAGCGCCGGCAGCCCTGATGCCCCGGCGCGTCACCTCGTGTTCGTGGGAAGATGGCGCCTCCGTGCCGGTGAAGGAAGCACTCCCGGGTCCGCTCCACGAGGCCGTCCGCAAGGCGGGCCTCGGGCTGTGCATCGTCGCGGCACTGCCCGTGTTCATCGCGCTGATCGTGCTGAAGGAGGGCACGACCTCGAAGGAGCCCTATCTCGGCTTCGTCGCCGGCGCCGTGCTCGCGGGCCTCGGCGGTCTCGTGCTCGCGCGCAAGTGGCCGGCGCTCTACATCGCCGGCCTGCTGTGCGCGCTCGGGGCGCTCGGCATGGCGGTCGGCGCGATCAAGGACGGGAAGTACCAGGGGCTGATCCTGGCGGTGGCGCTCGGCTCGGCCGCATCGTGGCTGTTCAAGGTCGGCAGCGACCTGCGCAAGCACCTGGCGTCCTCGGCGTAGAGCACACCTCGACGCGCCGCCCGCTCACGGCGCGGGTCGCCGGAGCACGGCCACGTCCGCGATCGAGCCGAGCGACCGCGCCGCGGCGTCTCCGGACCGGATCTTCGTCAGGCGCGCCGCCGCGTCGCGGACCACCCGCGACGGGTGTCCCGATGCGCGCGGCAGCGACGCGTCGACGAGATCGTCGCGTCCCGCCAGGTAGCCACCCCACAGCGCATGGAGCAGATCCGCCGTGGTCGCGTCGTCGCCGGGTGCCGTGGTGGGCGCGACGACCGCGGCCTCCGTGGCGAGCCCCGAGAGCAGATCCAGGATCCATCGCGATCGCGCGAGCAGGGCCGGCACGCGGCTGGTCGCCGGCACCTCGACCACGGTCAGCGGCTTCCCGGCGTCGACGAGCTTCCACAGGCGGTCGACGCCCATCACGTCCCCGATCGGCACCAGCGCGAGCGGATCGGCGTCGTCGTGGAGCCAGCGATAGAACTCGACCGGGCCGTCGCCCGCCACGTGCCCATAGAGGACATCGCCGTCGGGGAGCGACTCGGGAAGCGGCGCGAGATCGGCGAAGAACGGGAACAGGTGAAGGCGCGGCCCCTGCTGCTCGGCGGCGACGAGCCACGCGAAGGTGTCGGTGCCGGCCGGGGCGTCGAGATTGGCGTCGGGTGGGTCCGCGGTGAGCGGCGCCGGCAGGCGGCGGCCCCACATGCGCTCGTACGGCGAGAGCCCGTCTCCCTCGGGGACGCGACGCACCGGCGGATCGATCGGCGTGGCGTGCCACGCGGTGAACCCGCCGTCCCACGCGAACCTCGCCGATGGCATCGCGGTCTCGATGGCCTTGCGGTCCGCCGCCTTGATCTTCTTCCCGTTGATCGAGATCGAACGCAGCGCGGTCATGCCGGCGAGGCTGGCCGGAAGCTCGATCAGCTCCCACGAGGGCGCGCGAAGATCCTCGAGCGCGGCGAGCCTCGTGACCTCGTCGGGCAGTCGATCGGCGAGCTTGAACCCGCCGAGGTGCAGCGCCTGCAGCTTCGGGGCGGCGGCGAGCGCCGCGATGGCGGCACCCAGCGTCGCATCCTGCTTCTTGGCCGGCGTGAGCAGCAGGCGGCGAAGGCCGGGCATCGCCGCCAACCCGGCGGCCGCGGCCGCCACGCCGGCGTCGAGGATCACGGTCTCGACCTGGCTCAGCGCCGCGATCTCCGGAGGCAGCGCGTCGAGCCCACGATGGCCGAGCCGCAACACGCGCAGCGCGGGCGCCCCTGCGAGCGCCGCGCACGTGGCGGCCAGATCGAGCCCGGGGTTCTCGTCGAGCTCGAGCGTCTCGAGCGCCGGCAGCGTGGCCAGCCCATCCGGCAGCGCGTGCAGACCGGCGCCCGAGAGCGTGATGCGCCGCAGCGCCCGGAGCGGCGCGAACGAGGGCCACGCGCCGGCGATGTTGCGCGCGACCAGGACCTCGAGTCGGGTCAGCTCGCCCAGCCTCGGCAACGCCGCGAGCTCCTCCGGTGGTACCGGCTCGGCCGCCGAGGGCTTGCTCAGCGCGAGGAAGGTGACCTCGCCGGGCTCGCGCAGCGCCTCGACGAGACTTACGTGCTTCCAACCTCCACCCGATCCACTCATGTGCCGAGCATCGCAGATGTCCAGGACGCCGGGGCGAGGCGGTCCGGTTGTCAGTGACCTTCGGAAGCACGTCGCCTCGAATCGATGTTCGCGAGTGGGGCGCGCATCGGTCGCTTGTCGACGATACGCATCGACGTCGTTGATTACAGCTACTCGCTCGCCCCGAGCGACTCGATCGCATCGAGGGCTGCGATGTCCTCGCTGCCGAGCGCGATGACGAGAGAGATCGTCGAGCGAGGGATCGGACACGGGCGGAGTCCCGATCGGAGTCCGAAGCACGATCGCCTTGGGCCCATTGCCCGCGGCAGCGTTGGTCGACGCGACGGTGGCGAAGACGACGATGACCGAAAACGAAAACGCAGCCGTTTCGGCTGCGTAAGTCGTGCGCGAAGGGGGACTCGAACCCTGCCGAGAAGACACAAAACTCTGATGAGTCGCGTGGCCTTGCAGCCTTCTCGGTAGGCTAGTCGTTCCCTCGATCCTGCCTCGTCCGCCCTGATCCGGTCGGATTGGCTGACCCCTGGCAAATCCTTGCACGCGGCGGCGGGCGCCCATTCTCGACGAGAAACGCGCCGCTGTGGCCGCCGACGGCTTGGAGGTAGAATGTCGGTGTGCAGGCAGTCAAGGCGGTCGTAAAGAACGGCAGGCTCGTGCTCGACGAGGCTACCGAGTCGCCGGAAGGCACGGAGGTCGAGCTTCTGCCGATCGAGCCCGACGGGCTCGATGATGACGAGCGCGATCGACTCCACGCCGCGATCGAGGAAGGGTACGCCGACATCGAACGGGGCGATCACGTCGATGGGTTCGAGTTGGTGGGGGAGCTGAGGGCTCGACGTGAAGCTGCGAGTCGGTAGTCGCGCTCGCCAGCAGATCGTGCGGATCGAGAAATGGTGGGCCGAACAGCGACCCGCAGCGCCGATGCTGTTCATCGACGAGCTCGAGGCGGCGTTCAGCCGGATCTGCGAGACCACTACCGCCGCGTGGCCTGGCCCACGAAGCGGCGTCCGAACCTACGGAGGATCCTGATGCCGCGCAGTGAGAACCATCTGTACTTCGAGCGAGACGAGCGCGCGGACACGGTCAGCGTCGTCTCAGTGTGGGGTGCGCCGCGAGGCGGCACGCCGAAACTCTGATTCCAGCTTCGATGCCCGTCGTCCAAACGCCTCTCGCGCGAGGAGCGGACCGAGCTTGTCGCCGACTTGCTCGAGCTGGACGAGCCCCAGCCTCCCGCTCTCACGCACGAAGAGCGCGATCGCCAGATCGCGGAGAGCCAAGCGCAGGTGGCCCACGGTGAGGCCTTCGACGAAACGGACGTGATCGACGAGCTGAACGCATTGTGAGGGTTTGCTTCGCGCCTGGCCTGTTCGGCTCGAGCTGCGGGAGGCGCTTCGCAAGCTACGCCACGACACCAATGCCGCAGCAACGCTACTCGGGGCATGGCGAAGCCACGGTGTGGCGATTGCTCGTGCCGAAGTCGCGGCATCACGTCTACTACGAGCGTGACGAGCGCGCGAATGTCGCCACCGTTTTGCTCGTGGACAACGTTGTGAGCGCAGAGGGCCCCGACCTGTAGACGAGCTCGAGGCTCGACCAGGGCCGACCGACCGTCGAGTACGCCGTACGATCTCGCCGAGCTCGTCGCCGACTACGGCCAGGTGAACGTGGTCGACGCCATCAAGCCTGTTCCGTGACGCGTCGCGATTCCGACTGCGCCGAGCGCCGATGCCGGGCTCGACATCTCCGCTTGAACGGCCTGATCCAGGTGCCATGTGGCAAGGATTTGCCACGCCACCGAGAGCGCGAAGAGGGGCCGAATCCCTCTTCGGCCCCTCTCGGTCGAGAACGTCTTGAACGTGCTCGGTTCTTTCGTGCGCGAAGGGGGACTCGAACCCCCACGGTGTTACCCACTAGCACCTCAAGCTAGCGCGTCTACCAATTCCGCCATCCGCGCATTCTGTTGTCAGCCCGGCGTTCCGGGAAGGGCTGTTTGAGTACCGCTCGACCTCG
>JAEUJX010000568.1 GCA_016794545.1 Myxococcales bacterium | reverse complement strand
TCTTGTCGGCGGCGGCCTTCTCCTCGGCAGCTCTCTTGTCGGCGGCGGCCTTCCTGTCGGCGGCGGCCTTCTCCTCGGCGGCCTTCTTGTCGGCGACGGCCTTGTCGGCGGCGGCCTTCTTCTCCGCCGCGGCCCTCTCCTCGGCGGCCTTCTTGTCGGCGACGGCCTTCTTCTCCGCCGCGGCTTTCTCCTCGGCGGCCTTCTTGTCGGCGGCGGCCTTCTTCTCCGCCGCGGCTTTCTCCTCGGCGGCCTTCTTGTCGGCGGCGGCCTTGTCGGCGGCGGCCTTGTCGGCGGCGGCCTTGTCGGCAGCGGCCTTGTCGGCGACTGCTTTCGCGGCCGCGAGATCCGCCTCGCGGATCGGCGCCATGCCGAGCACGGTCTGGTTGAGCGGCGCTTTGCCCTGCTTCGGCATCGGGCCGGAGCTCGCCGGCGTCGAGACCAGCTTCGCGCCGGCCGGGAACGTCGCTGCGAGGTACTTCGCGATCTCCTCGTGGGAGTCGGGATAGCCGGCGTCGTCGAGCAGCGTCGACAGCTCGGCCGCGAACACCTTCGCGCTCGGGAAGCGTTCGGCGGGCTCGCGCGACAGCGCCTTCTTCACGATCGCGTCGAGCTCGGTCGGCACGTTCGCGTTGAGCTCCGACACCGACGGGATGTCCTTCGCCATCACGTCGCCGCCATCCTCGAACAGCCGTTCGTGCGCGAGCGCTTCCCACAGCACGATGCCGAGGGAGAACACGTCGCTCCGGCGATCGCCGGGCTTGCCCTCGAGTCGCTCCGGCGAGCTGTACGCGGGCGATCCGGCCGCCATCAGGTCGAGCGCGATGCCCTCCTGATTCACGAGGATCATCTTCGGTGACACACTGCCGACCGGCTGCCCGCCTTTCTGCGCCTTGTGGACCGCCTCGGCGGCCTCGCAGATCACGCGGGCGGTGGACAGCTCGTCGAGCCGCTTGGCGGCATCGATCACCACATCGAGCGAGACGCTGCTAGCTGGGCCGGGTTCCGACGACAGTCGGCCGGCTTCCCCGGTCGTGGACACGGCACAGATTGTAGCCCAGCTGCGGGGGTCGTGCCCCGTGTCGTTTCACCCGGTTTCAGTCGCTGTGGCCGAGCGTGCGAGACGGTACTTGTGCAGAGTTTGCACAGCTACTTCACGGCCAGGCCCGACAGCTGAGAGATCACGTTGCGCGCCATCTCCTGGCTCTGCTGCCGGATCGACGGGTCGTTCTTCCCCGCGTTATGCGCGAGCATGAGCATCACCCCGGTGATCACGAACCCCTCGTAGATCACCTGCCGCTCGGCGTGACCCAGGCCCAGGAACTCCCTGCTCACCCCCAGCATGTCATTGATCCCGGTCATCAACTCCTTCGCATCGGCATCCGGGAGCTCGACCTCGTTGACGATCTGGATCGCCACGCCGAGCGCGTAGCCCATCGCCGCGGCGACGCTGTTCGGACGGAGCGCCTTGTTCACCGACTCGAACGCGGCCTCGAACACCGCACGCAGGTGCGTCTTGGCGCTCTCGTCGATGCTCACGCTCTGGAGAAACGTCTCGACATAGGGCCGCGTGCCGCTCTGCTGGAAGTCCGTCGCGCCGGCCGGAGCGTGCTTGCCCGCCTTCGACGGCTTCTTCGCCGAGGTGCCGCGCGTCCGCTTGCGCCCGACGATCTGCTGCAGCTCCTTCTGCTGCTGCTGCGCGGCGCTCTCCTTCATGAACCGATCGAGGCTGCCGGTCTGCGGCAGCCCCTGCGCCGCCGCCGGGGCGACCAGCCCGATCACCACCGCAAGCGCGATCCACGTCCGCATGCGACGATGCTACCTGCTGTTGACCAGGATCGTCCCGAAGTAGTCGTAGCGGCGCGAGCGCGCCCCGGCCGGCGCGCCGAACAGCTTGACCTCGTACTGCCCGTGCGGGAGCTCGCACACGACGGCGGCGTGCGTGCCGACGCGCGGCTCGACCTTGCACCTCACCTCCTCGGACGTGCCGCCGGCGCGCGTCGCGTACGCCACGAGCTCGGCGCGATACGGGTTGTCGAGGAGGACCTCGGCCTCGCCGTCGGTCACCGTGATCTGCGAGCGCGACGGCGAGATCAGCGACACGCCGAGCCGTCCGATCGACGGCGACAGCAGCGGCTGCCGCGCGAACTCGCTCGCCGACAGCGGCACGGCGACGAGCTGCCACGCCGGCTCCTCCGGCAGGTGATCGTGGCGAAACAGCTTCGGCGGCGTCAGCAGGTACGTCGTGGGCACCTCGGTCTTGCCGTCGCTCGTGTCGTCCCACGTCGCGTCGAGCAGGTACCAGACCCCGTCGATCTTCGCCGCGTTCCACGCGTGCCCGTACCCCTCCAGGGTCGCCTTCACGACGTCGAGGTTCGCGTTCGGATCGACGTCGCGCTCGGTGTCGCGGATGTAGCCCGTGACGTACGCGATCTCGACGCCCGCCGCCTTGCCGAGCGCCACCATGAGCCGCGCGTAGCCCTCGCACACGCCGGTCCGCGCGCGCCAGACGTCATCGCCCTGCTGCGACGGCCGCTTCGTGTAGCGCTCCTCGCCGGTGAGCGCGGCGGTCGCACCGTCGTAGGTCAGGCGCAGGACCACGTAGTCGTGCAGCGCCTTCACGAGCTGCTTCCGGTCGGGGATGCGCTGCGCGAGGTACTGCCCGACGGCGGCGACGCTGGTCTGCACGCTCTCGGGCATCGCCGAGACCCGGAGGTCCACGGTGGTCGCGAGCGGCCAGCCGCCGGGGAGCTCCGGCGCGGCCACGATCTCCTCGGGCGGGATGTCGGAGGCGCCGTAGTCGTCACCGGCGGCGTCCTCGTGCCAGCGGCCCTCGAAGCGATCCGCGAGCCACAGGATGCCGCCGCGGAGCTTGGCGCAGACGATGTTGTCGCAGCCGTCCACGATCCAGTCGCCGCGCACCGCGAGCGCGCGGAATGACAGCTGCGGCGCCTGCCACATCATCACCGCGAGGAACACGCCGTTGACGAGCAGCGTGCGCAGCACGAGCCGGTCGAGCCGCGTCAGGATCTGCTTGCGCGGCACCGTCTGACGGTTGCGCCGCCAGACGTGGATGAGGTCCCAGCCGACCGGCAGCAGCGGGAACAGCAAGAGGCCCACCAGCAGCGCGAGCCACTGCGACGCGTTCTCGTAGGCGGCCAGTGACGAGGCGAGCCAGAACCCGAACGCCGGGGTCAGCACCATCGTGCTGATCCACAGGCCGCGCAGCACGTGCTTGCCGACGAACCACGCCACCCGGGCCGGCCGCGATCCCATGCCCGGTGCTAGCGCGGCGTGTTGCGTTCCGCAACGTTGCCCTCGTCCAGGGGGGCGGCGTGACCAATAACATGTTGATCCCCGACGGCCGTCCGGGGCACGAATCGTGCTCCCCGATGCACCCGATGCTGCGTCCCGCGACCGCCCTCGCTGTAGCGCTTGCTGCCTGTGGCGGCGCCGCGGACTTCGATCATCCGTCCGACGAACCGCACCAGTCGAACGCGGGCGTCGACTGGCGCGACCAGGTCATCTACCAGATCGTCGTCGACCGGTTCGAGAACGGCGATCCGAACAACGACATCAACGTCCATCCGTCCGTCCCCGGCCGCTACCACGGTGGCGACTGGCAGGGGATCATCGATCGTCTCGACTACCTCGACGAGCTCGGTGTCACCGCGCTGTGGATCTCGCCGGTGGTCAAGAACACCGAGGAGGACGCCGGGTTCGCGAGCTACCACGGCTACTGGACGCAGGACTTCCTCCGCCCCAACGCTCACTTCGGCGACCTGACGAAGCTGCGCGAGCTCGTCAACAAGGCACACGCCCGCGGGATGCTCGTGATCCTCGACGTGGTCACGAACCACATGGGGCAGCTGTTCTATTACGACATCAACGGCAACGGTCAGCCCGACGACACCCTGTCAGGCGGCGGCTTCTCGCACAGCTGCCTCCAGATCTGCATGAACACGCCGTCGGCGTGCTCCGCCGACGAGCTCGTGTACTGCCGGGACGGCAAGGGTTACCTCGAGCGCATCATCGAGTGGGATCCCGACTACGACCCGCGCGGCGTGCAGGGCTGGACCTCGCTCGGCTTCTCCGGCGCCGCGGACGTCCGGTTCACGAACTGGCCCGACAAGAACCGCACGCCGCCGCCGCGCCCGCCCGACTGGTTCGACTGGCCCGACGACAAGCCGTGGTTCGACGACCCGAGCTGGTACCACCGCAAGGGCCGCGTCTACGTGTGGTGGCACGAGGGCGACTACTCGAAGAACTTCGTGCGCGAGCAGGAGACCACCGGCGACTTCCCGGGCGGCCTCAAGGACCTCGCGACCGACAACCCCGACGTCAAGGACGCGCTCGTCCGCTCGTTCGAGTACTGGATCCAGGTCGCCGACTTCGACGGCTTCCGCATCGACACCGTCAAGCACATCGATCGCCCCGAGATCGCGCGCAACGTGCGCGGCTTCTGGGGCGTGTTCAACGACAAGATGCGCGCGAAGGCGAAGGCGCTCGGCAAGCAGAACTTCTTCATCTTCGGCGAGGGCTTCGACGGCAACGACGATCTGATCGGCAGCTACACCTGGGGCGGCACCGACGCGCAGGGCACGTTCGGCCGCTTCGACTCGATGTTCAACTTCCCGCAGAAGTACCGCGGCATCGACCCGGTGTTCGCGAACGACCAGCCGACGAAGAACCTCGAGTGCCTCTACAACAGCCGCATGGGGCGAAACCCCACCGACGCGTGGTGCATGTCGAACGGCTACTCCGCCGGACCGACGTATCCCGCGATGCCGCACGCGGCGAGCGACGCCGGCGGCGTCGGCCTGCCCCCGAACGCGCTCAACGTGAACTTCCTCGACAACCACGACCTGCCGCGCTTCCTGTTCGAGAAGACCGACGAGCGGGTGATGACCTCAGCGCTCGGCTTTCTGTTCACGTGGGACGGCATCCCGTGCATCTACTACGGCACCGAGCAGCTGTTCGCCGGCGGCGTCGACCCGAAGAACCGGGAGGACATGTTCCGCGGCAACGAGGCGAAGGGCTTTGCTCCGTTCGCGACCGACCACGCCGCGTTCCAGCACGTGAAGGCGCTGATCCAGCTGCGCAAGGATCACGTCGCGCTCCGCCGCGGCACCATCTCGCCCGCCTGGTCCACTACCGTCGCCGGCCCGCGCCGCGACGCCGGCATCTTCGCCTTCGAGCGCAGCGTCCCGGGCGCCGAGACGCTGCTCGTCGTCCTCAACACGAGCGCGCAGGACAGCGAGAGCTGCGCGCCGGTCGCCGACGGCGGCGCGTGCCTGAAGACCACGCTGCCCGCCGGCACCGTCCTCAAGGACCTGATGCCCGGCAGCGACGGCAAGACGTTCACCGTGAAGTCCGACGGCACCGTCGCCGTCACCGTCCCGCCGCGCTCGGGCCGCGTGCTCGCGAAGAGCTAGGGACGGTCTCAACTTGGACAACTTGCGGTCGGCAAGACCGCGAGATTGCTAGGCCGTCGGGGACGGTCTCAACGTAGAACGACGAAGGTGACCGTCGGTTTGCCATGCGGGACGGACCGATCGGGACCGGGTGGTTTCGATGTTTGAGTCCGTCCCTTCAGCTGTAGTGATCACGGGGACTTCCAACCCGGAAGTTGCTCAAGTTGAGACCGTCCCTCCTTCCGGACACGGCGCTAGCCACCTCTCGTTGCGATCCGCAGCGCGTGCCGATCGGCCGAGATGCAACCTTGCGGATCCGCTCGGCCTCCACGTGGCACATCACCTGCCTCCGGCGCGGGTATGTCGCCGCGCTTCGCCTGCGTCCTCCTCCTGATCGCCGCCTGCGCCGACGCGGGCGATGGCTTCGAAGATGGTTCGGAGACCGAGGCGCCCCTGGTCGGCGTCGACGGGAGCCGCGACGCGGCGGATCGCAGCTGTCATGTCGTGCTTCGCGACCTCGCGCGCAACTGGACCGGGAGCACGTTCGAGACCGTCGGCTCGTCGTGGGTGTGGCAGGGCTCGGTCGAGATCTCCGAGGCGGCAGCGGCGGAGGGCCTCGTGCCGTCCGCGCTGTATCACCTCGCCCCGAGCGGACCGTGGTTCACGGCCACCGGCACGCCGTCGAGCGCCGCGGCGACGCCGGGCTTCGTGCGCTTCACGATCCGCCTCGAGCAGAACCTGCCGGGCCCGGGGTGGTCGGGTACGTCGCTGTCGAACGCGAAGCTCGAGGTCGTGCCGTATCTCGCGATGCCCGAGGGCGGCCGGCTGTTCGATCACAACCGCAACCCGAACGACCTCGACAACTACGTGCTGAGGCTACCGGACTTCGCGGTGTGGTCGGACGGCGCGGTGTGCGCGCCGCCGGCGGGCTCGGCACGCGCGCGCCTGGTGTTCGATGCTTCTTTCCAGCACCGCCGCGAGGGCGTGCTCGCGCCCGGCGGCGAGCTGACGGTGGTCTACGACAACGACCGGCTCACGCAGTGCCGCCACTGGCGCAACGGCAACCCGCTCTACGACATCACCGCGCACGTGGTGTTCTCGCCGGGCGGCCAGCGCCGCGACGTCAGCGTGCGCGACACGGCGCCGACGATCGGCGTGCCGAGCGACGCGCGCCGCGTGACCTTGTGGTTCGAGAACACGAGCGCGAGCGGCTGCCAGGCATGGGACTCGAACTTCGGCGCGAACTACACGTTCGACGCCCTCGTGCCGCCGCAGTGGATCGGCGACGCGCAGACGTCGATCACGCGCGACTCGGCGGATCCGTGCGACGGCGGACTGCCGGCGCAGCAGGGCTTCTCGTTCGACACCTGGGCGCGCCAGCGCGCGGTGCACACGAACCTGTGCTTCCAGGTCTACCAGCCGGGGCTCACGGATCGCGATGACCCCGAGCTGTGGCAGAAGCTCGACGCCCAGCTGCACTGGCGCTACGCCGGGCAGCAGAGCTGGCAGATGGCGCACGTGAACCTCGATCGTCGCGTCGGCAACAACGCGCGGTATCGGTTCGGCCTGCGCGATGTCGATCCGTTCCGCAGCTATCACTGCCCCGAGGTCGCCGGCACGCCGGATCCGAGCGGCCAGTACGAGCAGATCCGCCTCGAGTACTACGTGACCGTCAACGGCGGCGAGCTGCGGCCCGCGCCGGGCGGCGCGTACGCCGGCACGTTCAGCGATTACCGGAACGACGCCTGGCGCGCCGCGAGCTGCCCCTGAGCGCGAGCAGCGCGAACGCGACCGACAGGCCCGCGCCCGTCGAGCCGCCGGCGGAGCACCCGCCCTCGACAGCGTCGTAGCTGCTCGTGCCGACGCCGGCATCCGGCCCCCCGCCCGACGGCGGCATCGGGGTCGACGGCGGCGGGTTGGTCGGCGGCGGCGTCGCGCCGGCGGGATCGAACGTGATCGACACGTTGTTGAAGCCGCCGTTCGCGAGCCCCGACTGCACCTGCATCGTCCCGCTCTTCACGAACGTGAACGTGCCCTGCCGGTTCTGCGCGGCCGTGTTCGAGTTCGCGTCGGCCAGCTCCATGCGGATCGTGTAGGTGCCATCGGCCACGACCTGGCCCTGCTTGTCGGTCAGGTTCCAGCTCACCGTGAGCGGCGCGACGTGATTGCTGCGGGTCGCGCCCGAGACCGCGTCCGCGTCACCGGCGCCGGCCTTCAGGTTCCACGCGACCAGGTGCTGGGTGCGCGCCAGCGACCACCGGCCGATCGTCCTGACGAACGTGCCACCCGGACCCTCCACCCACACCGCCACGACGTTGTTCGGCGCGTAGTTCCCGCCGTTGGCCGTGGTCGTGAACGTCGCGGTGAGGGTCGCGGCCTCGGCGGCGGGGGCCGCCACCCCGGTGAATGCGGTGACCGCCACGACGATCCAGCGAGATGCGCGCATGCCGCCACGAAGTGCAAGAACGCGCCCAGCCACCTGTGCAACGCTGGTACAGGCGCTAGCATCGAGCTCTCGTGGCCAGCGTGCTCTCGCGTGTCGTCGCTGCGCGATCGCTGAACACGTTCGGCCGCGCGGTGATCAACGCGACCGTGTTGTGGGAGCTCTACGAGCGCACCGGCAGCAAGCTCGTGCTCGCCGGGGTCGGCCTCGTCCAGGTGCTTCCGGTGATCCTGCTGTTCGTCCCCGCGGGCACGCTCGTCGATCGGTCGGATCGCCGGCTGCTCGCGACGGCCGCCGTCGCGGTGACCGGCGCGGTCGGCGTCGGCCTCGCGATCTCGTCGTGGACCGCCGCGCCCGTCGCCGCGTTCTACGTGCTGCTCGCGCTGCAGGGCTGCATGAACGTCGTGCACGCGCCGGCGTCGGGCTCGCTGATCCCGATGCTGATCGAGCGGCGGGAGCTGACGCGCGCGAACCAGATCGGCTCCTCCCTCCAGGAGCTCTCGGCGATCGTCGGACCCGCACTCGCCGGGCTCGCGCTCACGTGGATCGCCCCGTCGGCGATCTACGCCTTCGTCGGGCTGACCGCGATCACCTCCGCCGTTCTCTACCGGAGCCTGCCAGCGGTCCGCACGCCCGACGATCCGCAGGCCGCCGCGACTCGCCGCGACTGGCGCGTCGGGCTGCGGTTCATCTGGCGCTCGCCGCTGCTCCTGCCGGCGCTCACGCTCGACATGTTCGCGGTGCTGTTCGCGGGCGTCACGGCGCTGCTCCCCGCGATCGCCACGGATGTGCTCCACACCGACGCCTTCGGCTACGGCATCCTGCGCGCGTCGCAGGGCGTGGGCGCCGTCCTGATGGCGCTGATCGGCGCGCGGATCGCGCCGTGGCAGCGCCCGGGCCGCGTCCTCCTCGTCGTCGTCGCGCTGTTCGGCGCCGGCACGATCGGCGTGGGGCTGTCGCGCTCGCTGCCGCTCACCGTCGTCCTGCTCGTGATCTGCGGTGCCCTCGACAACATCTCGGTCGTGATCCGGCTGACGCTCGAGCAGCTCGTCGTCCCCGATCGGATCCGCGGCCGCGTCAGCGCGGTGCACTACGTGTTCATCGGGATGTCCAACGAGCTCGGCGCCGCGGAGTCCGGCCTCGCCGCGGATCTGTTCGGCACCGTCCCGGCGATCGTCGGCGGCGGCGCGCTCGCGATCGTCGTGGTCGGCGTGGTCGCCGTGAAGTGGCGCGCGCTCGCGACGATGCCGCCGCTCGCCGACCTCAAGCCCGACGACGGGTGACGACGCGCGCGACCGGCGGCTGCGGCCGGTCGCGACGCGCGGCGCGCACGGCGGCGAGCTTGCCGACCGCCGCGTAGATCGGGATGCCGAACAGGAGCACCGCGACGACCGGCGCCATGATCGCCGCGATCGCCGGCCCGGGCCACGGCATCCCGAACGACATGAGGAAGCCGAACCACGCGAGCGCGGACCACAGGAGCGCGATCGAGACCCGCGGGTGCAGCCACACCACGAGGCCGGGCGCGATCACCCACGCCGCGAAGCCCATGAACGGGACGAAGCCCCGCGTGCGGCCGACGTGCGGGATCACCGCGACCACCAGCGCAGCCGCGGTCACGCTCGTGATCGCGACGACGAGCGAGCGCAGCGCGCGCTCGTGCGTGGTGAACCGCGTGTCCGCCATGGGCCTAGTTTAGTGGATGCGGGCCGAGATGGCTCTCCCGGCGAGGATCTCGGCCTCGCGGGCGGCCAGCTCGGCGGCGCGCCCGCGCCAGGTGTCGGGTGAGGTATCCCGGGCCAGCGACAGGAAGATGTCCCGGTGGCGGACCTCGGCCGTCGCCAAGCTGGCGTACAGGTCGCGGGACTTCGGATCCTCGAGCGCTTCCGCGAGCAGGCCGAGCCGCTCGGCGGACCGGCCCTCGATGGTCGCGAACACGAGCAGGCGATCGAGCAGGCGCGCCGGCTCGGGCTTCCGGATCAGCTCGCGCAGCGCGGCGGCGTAGTCGTCGCCGAAGTCGTACGCGGCCACCTGGCCGCGGCGCGACATCAGCTGCGAGACCTGCACGACATGGCGCGTCTCGTCGTGCGCGAGCCGCGCCATCGCGGCGACGAGATCCGCCCGCTCGGGATAGCTGCGGATCAGCGAGAGCGCGGACTGCGCCGCCTTGCGCTCGCAGTGCAGGTGGTCGGCGTGCACGGCATCGAGATCCGAGAGCGCGATCGGCAGCCACCGCGGATCGCTCGGCACGAGCGGTAGTGCATCGCCGAGCTGCGGGACCTGTTCGCTCTCGTCCATCGGGATCGATGTTACAGTTTTCGCGGTGTCGAAGAAGGCCGAGCAGTTCCGCAGTGAATGCCTCGCGGGTCTCCACCGCGCGCAGGCGCTCCGTCCGCAGATCATCTCGGACAGCGCGCGCACGATCGACGAGGGTCTCGATCGCTACAACCAGCTCCTGACCAGCGCGAGCGCGTCGAACGCCCTCGCCGGGCTGATGTCGGAGGTCCATCCCGACGAGGCGATCCGCGAGGTCGCGCGCGAGTGCGAGCAGGAGGTCAGCAAGTTCTACTCGGCGCTCGCGCTCGATCGCGAGATGTACGACGCGCTCTCCGCGATCGACGTCTCCGCGGCCGACGCCGACACGCAGCGCTTCCACGCGCACACGCTCCGCGACTACCGGCGCGCCGGCGTCGACCAGCCGCCCGAGATCCGCGCGCGCCTGGAGGCGATCGACGAGGAGCTCACGAAGCTCGGGCAGGCGTTCTCGAAGACGATCAGCGAGGACGTGCGCGCGATCGAGGTCGTCGATCCGAAGCGGCTCGTCGGCCTGCCCGCGGACTTCGTGGCGTCGCACGCGCCGGATGCCGACGGCAAGATCCGCGTCACCACCGACTACCCCGACTACAACCCGTTCATGACCTACGCGGACGACGACGAGCTGCGGAAGCAGCTCTACGTCGCGTTCCGCAGCCGCGGCGATGCCGGCAACGAGGACGTGCTGAAGGCGATCCTCGCGCTGCGTGCCGAGAAGGCGAAGCTCCTCGGCTACTCCGACTGGGCCGACTACATCACCGCGGACAAGATGATCGGGAGCGGCGAGCGCGCGGCCGAGTTCATCGAGCGCGTGTGGAGGCTCGCTGCCCCGCGCGCCGAGCAGGACTACGCCGAGCTCCTGCGGCAGCTCCAGAAGGTCGAGCCGGGCGCGTCCGCGGTCGCCGACTGGCAGAAGGTGTGGCTCGAGAACCTCGTGAAGCGCGACCGCTACGAGGTCGATGCGAGCGTGGTCCGGCAGTACTTCCCGTATCCGCGGGTGCTCGAGGGGCTGCTCGAGATCACGAGCGCGATCTTCGACATCCGCTACCTCCCGGTCACGGACCGGCCCGCCTGGCACGCGACCGTCCTCACCTACGACGTGATGCGGGGCGAGACCAAGCTCGGCCGCATCTACCTCGACATGCACCCCCGCGAGGGGAAGTACAAGCACGCCGCGCAGTTCCCGCTCAAGGACGGTGTGCGCGGCGTGCAGCTCCCCGAGGGCGTGCTGGTCTGCAACTTCCCGCAGCCGAGCGCGAGCGATCCGGGCCTGCTCGAGCACGACGACGTCGTGACGATGTTCCACGAGTTCGGGCACCTGATGCACCACGTGCTCGGCGGCCATCAGCGCTGGATCACGCAGAGCGGTGTCGCCACGGAGTGGGACTTCGTCGAGGCGCCGTCGCAGATGTTCGAGGAGTGGGCGTGGCGTCACGACACGCTCGCGCGGTTCGCGCGCCACCACGAGACCGGCGAGGTCATCCCCGAGGAGCTCGTCGACAAGATGCGCCGCGCCGACAAGTTCGGGCTCGGCACGCAGACGGTGCAGCAGATCTTCTACGCGGCGATCTCGCTGGCGTTCCATCGCGCGGATCCGGCGGCGCTCGACCAGCTCGCGGAGGTCCAGCGGCTCCAGAAGAAGTACACGCCGTTCTCCTACGTGCCGGGCACGCGGTTCCACGCCTCGTTCGGGCACCTCGTGGGCTACTCGGCGATGTACTACACGTACCAGTGGTCCCTCGTGATCGCGAAGGACTTGCTGACGCCGTTCGCCGGGCGCGGCCTCATGTCGACCGACGTGACGTTCGCCTATCGCGACAAGGTCCTCGTGCCGGGCGGCTCCCGCGACGCGGCCGAGCTCGTGAAGGACTTCCTCGGCCGCGAGTACGACTTCGGCGCCTACGAGCGCTTCCTCGTGGACGCCTGAACAGCGATCACGTCCGTCACGACGGAGGCTTCTCCGCCTTCACCGATCGGTTGTCGCGATGCCGGTGCAATCGTCGCGACTTGTCACCCGCGCCGATTGTTTCGGCAACGATCTTCGACGCTTGAAACCACTCGTTTCGTTTCGGCGGAGCGCGCGGTGTTCTACAACTTCGATCCTCAACCCACACCTCTGTTGAACAACGAGGAAGGATCTCCAATGAACAAGCTCTCGATCGCGTTCCTGGCTGCTGTCTCCATCGCGTCCTTTGGCTGCAAGAAGAAGGGCGGCGCCGGCGAGGCGATGGCCAAGATGACCGAGTTCAAGGACAAGATGTGCGCCTGCAAGGACAGCAAGTGCGCCACCGGCGTCCAGGAAGAGATGACCAAGTGGTCGCAGGAGATGGCGAAGAACGCGGGCGACAAGAAGCCCGAGCCGATGTCCGAGGACGACCAGAAGAAGTACACCGAGGCCACCACGAAGATGGCCGAGTGCGCGCAGAAGGCGATGAGCGCTGACGCGGGCGGCGCGGCTGGCTCGGCGGCTCCGGCCGGCGGCGAGGGCTCGGCGGCTCCGGCCGGCGGCGAGGGTTCGGCGGCTCCGGCCGGCGGCGAGGGTTCGGCGGCGGCGGCTCCGGCCGGCGGCGGCGGTGACCTCCCGGCCGAGTGCAAGGACTACCAGGCGGCCATCGAGGCGCTCGCGAAGTGCGACAAGCTCCCGCAGGCGACGCGCGACGCGCTGAAGCAGTCGTACGAGCAGACGTCGGCGGCGTGGGCGTCGGTTCCGGCCGAGGGCCGCGCGGCGCTCGGCACGGCGTGCAAGTCGGCGGCGGACGCGGTCAAGCAGTCGGCCGCGGCCTGCAACTAAGGTCGCCATCGGCCTCGCAAGCGAGGCCGCGGGTTCCCGCTTAGACTAGGGCTCGTAGCTGTTCGCTACGGGCCCTTCTTCTTTCCGGAGTCTTCCTCATGAAGCGCATCGCTCTCCTCCTCGTCGTGGTCGCCGCGTGCAGCAAGTCGAAGAGCGGCGGCGCGGACGGGGACCCGTGCGAGACCTCGATCGGCAAGGCGATCGACGCCATGATCGCCTCGCGCAAGGGACCGCCCGAGATGGTGGAGCAGATGAAGACCATCTCGGAGCAGCTGCGCACGGTGATGGTCGGTGCGTGCAAGCTCGATCACTGGCCGGCCGAGGTGCTCCAGTGCTTCCAGGGCGCGACCGACCAGCCGTCGATCAAGAAGTGCCGCGAGAAGCTGCCGCCCGAGCAAGCGCAGCGGCTCCAGCAGTCGATCATGCAGGTCATGATGGGCAACCGCGGCTCTGGCGCGGGCGGGCCACCTCCGGCCTCTCCGCACTGACGCCCCCGGGACGCGCGGCTACGGCCGACGGCCCCGGCTCGCGAGCCCGGGAGCCGCAGGCAGCGAGACGACGGCGAGCGCCCGCTCGACGTCCATGATGCCCAGGCCGAGCTTCGCGGCCGCGGTGTCGCCGCGCGCGATCGCCTCGAGCACCTCGAGCGCGTGCCGCGCGGAGGCGAACCGCTTCTTCAGGTCGCGCGCCATCAGCTTCCGGCTGTACAGCTCGAGCAGCGGCTCGACGAGCAGGCCGGGCACGCGCTTCTCGATCGGCGGCGGATCGCGCGTCAGCGACGCGGACAGGATGTCGAGCGCGCGGCCCTCGAACGGCAGCACGCCGGCGAGCATCTCGTAGACCATGACCCCGAGGGAGAACAGGTCGGTCCGCTCGTCGATCGCGTCGCCGCGCGCCTGCTCCGGCGACATGTAGAGCGGCGTGCCGATCATCTGACCCGTCGCGGTCAGCCGCTCCTGCGACTCGCCCTCGCCGGGGTCGCGCAGGATCGCGATGCCGAAGTCGACGATGCGCGCGTGGTCGCGGCCGTTGCGCCACTCGACGAGCACGTTGTCGGGCTTGAGGTCGCGATGGATGAGGCCGGCGCCGTGCGCGTACTCGAGGCCGAGCAACAGCTGGCGCACGAGCACCGTCACGCGCTCGGGCGGCAGCGGCATCGTCATGATCGAGGACAGCGGCTCGCCCTCCACGTGCTCGAGCACGATCACCTGCCGGCCGTCCTCGGCCGCGACCAGCTCGATCACCGAGCCGATGTACGGGTGCTCGAGCCGCGCGGCGAGCTTGGCCTCGCGGCGAAACCGCGCCACGACGCTCTTCTCCGACACCAGGTGCGGGTGCAGCACCTTCAGCGCGACGACGCGATGCGTGTCGATGTGCGAGCCGCGAAACACCGCGCCCATCGCGCCCTTGCCGAGCTGCTCCTCGACGAGATAGCCGCCGACGACCTGGCCGACGAGATCGACCGCGGGCATCTCCTTGCTCGTGCCGACGCCCATCGCCGTGCGACGGTCGACGAGCGTGTCGCGATCGGGATCGTCGGGCGGGCGTTTCCGGGTCACGGCCGCGTGAGGTCGCGGGTGATGTTCTTCTGGTGCGCCTCGAGGGTACCGCCGCCGATCTCGATCAGCTTCGTGTCGCGCAGGAACTGCTCGACGCGGTACTCGGTGCAGTAGCCGTAGCCGCCGAGGACCTGGACGGCCGCGTCCGCGACCTCCTTCGCCGCCGTCGCACAGAACAGCTTCGCGGCGTCGGTGCCGAGGCGGTTGCGCTGCGTCGGGCCGGTGGTCGCGGCGACGTTGTAGGTCAGCGCGCGCATCGCCTCGACCTTCGCGTAGCTCTCGCCGATGTAGCGCTGGATCTGGCCGTGCTCGGCGAGCGGCTTGCCGAAGCTGCGGCGCTCCATCGAGTACTTCACCATCACGTCGAGGCAGCGCCGCGCCATGCCGAGCGACATCGCCGAGAGGCCGAGCCGCTCGATCTCGAGGTTGCGCATCATGTTCGTGATGCCTCCGCCCTCGGTGCCGACCAGGTTGTCCGCGGGCACCTGGACGTCCTCGAAGATCAGCTCCGACATCGTCGACGCGCGCATGCCGAGCTTGGGGATCTTCGGCGAGGTGGAGAACCCCACGTACGCGCGCTCGACGATGAACGTGGTGATCCGATCCTCGAGCTTCGCGTAGA
>JAEUJX010000529.1 GCA_016794545.1 Myxococcales bacterium | reverse complement strand
GGACGTCGTAGCAGATCGACATGCCGACGGTGGCGCCCTCGATCGGGACGGTGACGAGGGCATCGCCGGCGGCGGTGGCGTCGGACTCGCGGAGGGTGGCACCGCCCGGGATGTCGACGTCGAACAGGTGGATCTTGCGGTAGCGGGCGGCGAGGGCGCCCTGCGGATCGAGGACGATGGCCGAGTTGTACGTGCGCTTCGGATCGCCGGGGATGCGCTCGGGAGTGCCGCCGCCGACCAGCCAGAGACCGTGCTTGGTGGCGAGCTCGCGGAGCGTCGACAGGATCGGGCCGCCGTCGTCCAGAGACTCCGCGATCCGGAGCTTGTCGCCCTCGCCCCGGCCGAGGAACGAGAAACACTCGGGCAGGACGACCAGGCGGGCGCCGTCGGCGGCCGCCTGGGCGGTCAGGGCTCGGACGGTCGCGAGGTTAGCGTCGAGATCGTCGGTCGACCGCATCTGGACCGCGCCGACCCGCAGCTCCCACGTCATGAGGACGTACGTACCACGACCGTTGTCGCCAGGCGGCGACATCCCTCTTGCGGGCGCCGCTACGCGGTGGTACCCATCCGCCAGCTTTATCGCACCGCGATGGGGTGGCCATTCGGCCACCTTTTTTTTCGCCCTCGCACCACCCCCATGTCCCGTAACCCCCTTCATACGAAGCTCATCTCGATCGTCGAGCCCGTGGTCAACGCCGCGGGATACGACCTGGTCGAGCTGCGATTTCTGGTGGAGCAGGGCGGGCCGGTGCTCCGCGTCGCCGTCGATCTTCCGCTGTCTGACGCCACCGACCTGAGCCAGATCCCCGAGGATCGCGTCGATCTCGAGGACTGCGAGAACCTCTCGCGCGAGCTGTCCGCGGTGCTCGATGTCGACGATCCGATCAAGCAGGCGTACTCGCTCGAGGTGAGCTCGCCCGGCATCGACCGGCCGCTGCGTACGCCGGGGCACTTCGCGCACTTCGCCGGCAGCGAGGTGAAGATCCAGCTCGGCGTACCGATGATGACGCCGACCGGCGAGCGGAAGAACTTCCGCGGCGAGCTCCTCGGGATCACGGACGGCAAGGTCTCCGTGAAGGTCGATGGCCAGACGTTCGAGCTGCCGCTCGACGACATCGACTCCGCGAAGCTCGTCCCCGACTGGGACGCCGTGATGGCGGGCAAGAGCGGCATCGGGCCGCGCATGAACAAGCCGATCAAGCCGGGGCATCGCCCGTCAGCGAAGCCCAAGAAGAAGACGACGCACACGAAGGAACAGGGATAGCCATGGAAGCCAAACTCGACATGGTCCTCGAGCAGGTCGGCCGGGACAAGAACATCGACAAGACCGTCCTCATCAACGCTCTCGAGCAGGCGATCCTGACGGCGGCGAAGCGCACGTTCGGCATGAACCGCGAGATGGAGGCGAAGTTCAACCCGGAGACCGGGTCCGTCGACCTGTTCCTGATCGTCAACGTCGTCGAGGAAGACGACGCGATCGAGGGGCGCGAGATCACCGTCGCCCAGGCCCACACGGCCGGCCTCGAGGCCGAGCTCGGCGACGAGCTCCTGTTCCAGGTGTTCTATCGCGCCGAGGACGACGACCGCGCGCGCGAGCAGGACGAGAAGTTCGGCAACCTGATCGACCTGAAGAACGCGTCGAAGAAGTTCGGCCGCATCGCGGCCCAGACCGCGAAGCAGGTCATCTACCAGCGCGTCCGCGAGGCCGAGCGCGACAACGTCTACAACGAGTTCAAGGACCGCAAGGGCGAGATCATCTCGGGCGTCGTCCGTCGCTTCGAGCGCGGCGCGCTGGTCGTCGACATCGGCAAGGCCGAGGCGGTGCTGCCGATGCGCGAGCAGGTGCCCCGCGAGAGCTACCGCGTCGGCGACACGATCAAGGCGTACTGCCTCGACATCGATCGCAACGCGCGCGGCCCGCAGGTCATCCTGTCCCGCACGCACAAGGGCCTGCTCGAGAAGCTGTTCGAGCAGGAGGTCCCGGAGATCTACGAGAAGATCGTGCGCATCGAGTCGAGCGCGCGCGAGCCCGGTGCCCGCGCGAAGATCGCGGTGTCGTCGCGCGACCGCGACGTCGACCCCGTGGGGGCGTGCGTCGGCATGAAGGGCTCGCGCGTCCAGGCCGTCGTGCAGGAGCTGCGCGGCGAGAAGATCGACATCGTCCCGTACGACGACGATCCCGCGCGCTTCGTCTGCAACGCGATCGCGCCCGCCGAGGTGTCGCGCGTGATCATCGATGCCGAGGGTCACCGCATGGAGCTGATCGTCCCCGACGACAAGCTCTCGCTCGCGATCGGCAAGAAGGGCCAGAACGTCCGCCTCGCGTCGCAGCTCACCGGCTGGCGCATCGACATCCACTCCGAGTCGAAGATCTACGAGCTCGAGCGCCGCGCCAAGGAGCAGATCGCGTCGGCGGTCGCCTCCGAGGGCTTCGACACCAGCGTCGCCGACAACCTATTCAAGCTCGGCTGGCGCTCGGTCAACGAGCTGTCGCGCGCCGCGGTCGAGGAGATCGCGGGGCTGCCGGGCATCGGTGGACCGGATGGCGCTCGCAAGGTCATCACGGCCGCACAGGCCTACATCGCGTCCGGCGGCCGCCGCCGCGACGACGCGCGCAAGGAGCAGGAGCGCCGCTCCAGCATGTCGGGCACCGCCCAGCTCCTCGAGCTCGACGGTGTCGACGAGGACGTGCTGAACGTGCTCGCGACGGCGAACATCCACTCGCCCGAGGACCTCATCAAGACGCCGATCGAGTCGATCGCGACGACGACCGGCATCGACATGGGCGATCTCGCGCGCCTTCGCCAGCGCGCGATCTCGTGGCTCTCGGAGGTTTCCTCCTGAGTCGACGACCCACGGA
>JAEUJX010000523.1 GCA_016794545.1 Myxococcales bacterium | reverse complement strand
AGCGCGGCGTGGTCGAGCGCGGCGTGGTCGAGCGCGGCGTGGTCGAGCGCGGCGTGGTCGAGCGCGGCGTGGTCGAGCGCGGCGTGGTCGAGCGCGGCGCTCGCGGCGAGGAGGAAGACGGAGGCATCGGTGTCGGCGATCGATCCGTACGCGTGTGGGTGCAGATCGCACAACATGAAATCGCCGAGATCTCTCCGGAGCAACTTTTGTAACGAAGATCTTGTCACTTGCGTAACGGCTTCTTTAAGGTGGGTTCACGCGAGCGCGAGGTGGGCGACCGCGAGACGAAGGAGAGTCATGAAGGCCGACGATGGTGAGGGCGACTTCGGTGACGATTCCTGCGAGGGGGTGATGGCGGTGGTGGGTGTGATGGAGGTGGGGGAAAACGCCGACGAGATCGAGACGGAGCTTCCGGAGGGGGTGCCGGAGCTCAGTCAGAAGGTGCGGCGGCGGAATCGGCGGACCCGGCCGCGAAGCAAGACGATCGCGATGAAGCGGATGACGCGCGCCGAGCTCCAGCTCGGGGCGCTGATGTATCCGCCCGTCGAGGACGTCGAGCGTCCTCGCACTCGTGCAGAGTGCAAGAACGAGGCGCGGCCGTGTCCGTGGGTGGCCTGCAAGCACCACCTCTACCTGGACATCAACCCCGAGACGGGCTCGATCAAGATCAACTTCCCCGATCTCGAGCCGTGGGAGATGGAGAACACGTGCGCGCTCGACGTGGCCGAGCAGGGGTCGAAGACGCTGGAGGAGATCGGCGTCATCACGAACCTCACGCGCGAGCGCATCCGGCAGGTCGAGGTGCGCGGGCTCCTCAAGCTGCGCGGCCGCCGCGAGCTCCGCTGAGAGCGGCTACGCCGGGCGGAGCACGAGCACGGGCAGGCGCGTCGCGCGCAGCAGCCGGTCGGCCACCGAGCCGACGAGCGCGCGCGCGATACCCGACCGGCCGTGCGAGGAGATGCAGATGACGTCGACGCCGTGCTTCGCCGCGCACTGCGCGAGGGTGTCCGCCGCGTCGTCCCCGCGAACGATGTGCGCGTGCACCTTCTGGGTCGAGCCGAGCGGCGCGAGGGCGCGCAGCTGGCGGACGAGCTCCGCCTCGTCGACCTCGGCGTCGTCCTTGACCACGTGGACGATGTGGACCTCGCCGTCCCTCGGCGTCAGCGCGAAGGCGTAGGCGACCGCGCGGTTCGCGAACGTCGAGAGGTCCGTGGGCACGAGCGTCGAGCGCAGCTCGGGCACGACCGCGGTCGGCACCGCGGCCTGCGGCGGCACGCACACCACGGACTGCTTCGCGTCGTTGACGATCACGCTCGACACCGAGCCGAGACGACCGAGGCCGGTCTTCTGACCGGTGCCGACGACGATCGCGTCGACCTTCTCCTCGTTCGCGAGCTCGAGCACGTGATCGCCGATGCGTCCCAGGCCGCGCTGGGCGCGGGCCGTCACGCCGGTCTTCGAGCCACCGAAGCGGCGCAGCAGGTCGCGCGTCATCAGCGCCTCGATCTGCGGATCTCGATCGACCATGTTCTTCGCGTGGAGGCCGTAGTGCGCGGCGGCGTCGTCCGGGTAGTAGATCGCGCCGAGCACGACCTCGATCGGGCTGCGGGCGCGCATCGCCTGCGTCCACTGGATCCCGAGGTCGCACGTCGCCGAGTCGTCGATGCCGAGCAGCACCCGCAGCGGGCGCTTGCCCTCGAGGTACGCGAGCCACGGCGCCGGATCTCGGATCACGATGACGGGCACGGTGGTCCGCGCGATGACCTCGGCGGCGGTGGTGCCGAGCTGCGTCTTCTCGGTGCGCGCCGAGCGCGACGCGATCACGATGAGGTCGCTGCCCTCGGTCTCCGCGAAGCTGACCAGCGCCTCCTCCGGCGCGCCGATCACGAGCTCGCCGCGGATGGCGGGGCCACCCGTGGCAGCCGCGACCTGCGCATCGAGCTGGGTCCGCGCGTGCTCCATCGCGGCCTCGCGCTCGCCGGGCGAGCCCGCGGGGTCCATGACGTGCACC
Source organism: Myxococcales bacterium (assembly GCA_016794545.1). Taxonomy (GTDB): domain Bacteria; phylum Myxococcota_A; class Polyangia; order Haliangiales; family Haliangiaceae; genus JABFXX01. Next base: position 20,360 of record JAEUJX010000523.1, on the reverse strand, counting down.
AGCACGACCTCGTCCTCGCCACGCTGCCTCGCCAGCGCCCGCGCGACCTCGAGCGCGCCCGCGCTCGCCGCCGAAAGATCGGTACCGCAGATGATCGACATCAGGAGAGATAGGCGAAGCGGCGGATCAGCTCGAGGAGCTGACCGCGGACCTCATCGTCGAGACCGACGAACCGGATGCCCATGCCGGGATGGAGGTTGTCCGGCGCGCCCGGCCGGTATGGGTTGACCCAGATGACCTCGCCCTCGACCTCCAGCTCCCCGAACTTGAGGTTCAGGTGCGTCCCCGGCTGCTCCGGCGTGGTCGTCCGCACGAAGATGCCGGTCGCGCTGATGTCCGTGATGTACGCGAACAGGAAGTTGTCCTCGCTCGCGTAGTCGACTTCGAGGTTGAGCAAGACACGAGGTGCCCGCCGCCGCTCCGCGTCGCTGATCGCAACCGGTACCGGTTCGATCACGTCCCCCTTGGCCTTGGCTCCCATCTCGGGGCCGTCATAACCCCGGGCGGAGGGGGCGTCAATCGACATGGGCAAGGCCCGGCGTTGCCGGGCCGCGCAGCAGCACCGAAGGCGGTGCGGAGGGATCGATCAATCGAGGATCACGGACGTGATCTTGACGCGATCCGCGGTGTCGCGCATGTCGCCCGGAGCCTCGCTGACGCTCATGTTCTTCCAGTTCGGCGCCGAGCCGGTGAAGAACCCGATCCACAGATCGTACTTGCCGGCCGGGAACGCGCCACCGCCCGCGGTCACGGTGACGGTGTCCACGATGAAGTCACCGGGCTGCCACGTCGCAGTCGGGCAGCGGCCCTTGATCGGCTCGTGATCGCCGTTGAAGCGCAGCGGCCCATCGAAGTGCATGAGGCCCTTCCACGTCCCACCGACCGGCTGGAGGATCTTGAAGTAGAGCTTCACGGTCTGCTTCGAGCCGCGCGACATCGTCGCCGGCACGTCCCAGCCGATCAGCTGGATCTTGTTGTCCCAGACGATCCGGCCCTTGGGCCTGGCGCCGATCTGCTTCGGCTCCTCGTGGAGGATGGCGGTCGCGAGCGGGTTCTTGTCGGTCGTGCCATCGACCTTGTTCGACAGGAGGAGGTTGCGAACGTTGCGGTCCTCGACCACGTAGTAGCGCTTGCCCGACAGCTCGCGGTGCAGCGTGCAGAGCTCGCTCTGCGGCGCCACGGCGAACACGCGCTCCGGCCGCGCGAGCGCCTTCACGACCTGCTCGCGGGTCGCGACCATCTCGGGCTTGGTGTCCGGTGCGTACGCGCGCGGCGCGTGGCCGAGGTCGCCCATGATGACGAGCTGGTCGCCCGCGGCGCGCAGGTCCTTGTAGGTCTCGAACAGCGCCTTGCTCGACACCGACAGCGCGATCCGCGGCTGCCACACGTACGCCCAGAACCCGGCCATCACGACGGTCGCCGCGAGCGCGGCCGCCGCGCACTGCTGGGCGAAGCGCTGCGCGCCTGCGTGCGCGGGCCGCCACACGAGCATCGCCAGCCCGAAGCCGAGCCCGACGAGCATGCCGAGCTGCAGGATCCACAGCTTCGTCGGCAGCAGGAGCAGCTTCGACTCCTTGGGATACGGCAGCTGGTCGTTGCCGATCAGCAGCGAGGTGACGTGATCGGGAAAGCTCTGGAGGTCCTTCGCGAGGTCGAGGACCGCGAGGAGGAAGTACAGACCGACGAGCATCATGCCCGCGGGCATCGCGGACGCGTCGCCCTTCGCACGGCGCGCGAGCAGGTCGTCGAGCCACACGCCGAGCGCGACCGCCATCGCCGGGAACCCGGCGTAGATGGTGAAGCCGACCTTGCGCTGGAACACCTCGCACGCGATCCACGCGCCAGCGCCCCACGCGACGGTCACCGCGCCCGCGCTCCGCTTGGTCCGGTCGGCCGACGCGAGCAGCGCGACCATCGCGATCGGCGCGAGCACGCCCCACGGGAACGTGCCGTAGGCGATCTGCTCGAACATCGAGTCGAACGCCATCCGCAGGTCGTCGTCGGGGCGCCACATCCCGCCGAGCAGCGAGGACCAGCACGTCTCGGTGACGATCGCCTTGCCGAAGATCGCCCGCGGTGCCGGCAGCATGCCCGGCCGCGGGGTCTCGAGCGAGTAGAGCTGGTACGCGAGCCAGCCGACGAGCACGCCCGCCGCGATCGTCGCGACGATCCCCGGGATCGCGGAGATCACGCCCTCGCGCCGGACGAGCGGCGCGACGCCAAAGCCGGCCGCCGCCGCACACGCGCCGATCGGCACGATCAGGCCGAGCAGGGCGCCGCCGCCGCGGAAGGCGAGGTAGCTGCCGAGCGCCAGCGCCGCCACGCTGACCGCGGCATCCACCGCGAGGACCACCGCGCTGGTCCGCCCCGCACCGCCGTACGCGGCGCCGAGCCGGCCGAGCGCGACGAAGCCATAGACGATCAGCGCGCCGCCACACGCGGTGCCGATCTCGGTGGTCAGCATGCGCGACTGCATCACGAGCAGCGGCATCGACAGGACGATCAGCCCCGCGATCACGCCGGAGCGCGCACGCCCGAGCCGCATCGCGATGCCCGCCGTCGCGAGCACGGTGAGCAGGCCCATCAGCGCGAACGGCAGGCGCCGCCCGGTGTCGCTGTCGCCGAACGTGTCGCGGCCCCACGCGATGGCGCGGTTCGTGAGCAGCCGCGCCGTCGCGTCCTTCGGCGGCGCGCGCAGGCACTCCTCCTCGGGCGGCTCCTGGCCCGGCGGCGGCTCGGGCTGGGGCGGGGGCTCGAGCTCCTTCGGCGGCGCCACGCGATCGGCGAGCTGGCGCTCGTGCGGCTCCCACAGGCCGCTCGCGCCGAGCCCGGGCAGCAGCACGACCGCGCCGAGCACGCACACGGTGGCGAGCGCGACCGGCCAGCGGCCGAGCCACGCGGCGACGTTCTGGAGGTACGACCTCAACGGCGCGAACTTACCCTCGACTTGCGCCGCTCGGAAAGCCCGGCGAGAGTCCGCGTGAGGCAGATCATGTCGTCACGAGGGGTGACCGCGACCGCGCGCGCGGCCGAGCTGGGGCGGCTCCACCGGAACATCCCGGTGCGCCGCTACCGGAGCCTCGTCGGCCACTGGCTGGCGCGCTGGTTCCGGCCGCCGCGCCCCGCCAACCACGAGCCGGTGCCGGCCGTCGGCGCCGGGGAGCTCGTCATGACGTTCGGCGGTCACGCGACGCTCGTCCTGCGCTACCGGGACCTCGCGATCGCGTTCGATCCGATGCTCGGGCGGTGGATCGGCGGCGTCCGGCGCGCGGTCGAGCCCGGCCTCGCCCCGGGGGACCTCTCCGACACCGGCCTGATCTTGATCTCCCACCGCCATGCCGATCACCTGCACCTGCCCACGCTCGCGCGGCTGCCGAAGACCGCGACCATCGTCGTGCCCGCCGGCGCCGCCGCGTGGGTCGGGCCCCTGGGCTTCGCGCGCGTGGTCGAGCTCCGGCCCGGGAGCGACCTCGAGCTCCGCGGCGTGCAGATCATCGCCGTCGCCGCGTCGCACGGCGACGGCGAGCTCGCGCGCGGGTTGTCCTATGTGGTGCGGGGACCGGGGCCGAGCGCCTTTCTGTGCGGGGACTCGGGGTACTTCTCGGGCTTCGCGGATGTCGGCGCGCGCTTCGCGCCGGATGTCGCCGCGCTGCCGATCGGCGGCTTCCTGCCGGCGTCGTTCCGCGCGCGGCACATGTCGCCGCTCGACGCGCTGTTCGCGTTCGAGGACCTGCGGGCCCGGATGCTGGTCCCGATTCACCACGGCGCGTTCCCGCTGTCGTACGAGCGGCTCGACGAGCCCGCGCGCTGGCTCGTCGAGCTGGCCGTCCAGCGCGGCATCCGCGACCACGTGGTCGTGATGACGGCGGGTCAGACCGAGCGCTTCGTCGATCCGCCGCAAGCCGCTGGATCAACTGTGTGATAAACAGGGCCGCCCGATGCCCGACGTCTCGATCGTCATCCCGGTCTACAACGAGGAAGGCATCCTTCGCGAAGCGGTGACCGAGCTGGTCGATGGCTTCGAGATCGTCCGCAACGCGCTCGATGCCCCCGATCTGACGTTCGAGGTGATCATCGCCGAGAACGGCAGCTCCGACGGCACGGCGGCGCTCGCCGCGCACCTCGCCGAGGAGCGCACCGAGGTGCGGACGTTCTCGCTCGGCGAGCCGAACTACGGCAAGGCGCTCCGCCGCGGCATCCTGGAGGCGACGGGCACGTGGGTGATCTGCGAGGAGATCGACCTCTGCGACCTCGACTTCCACCGCCGCGCGCTCGAGCACCTGCGCCACGGCGACTGCGACATGGTGGTCGGCTCGAAGGCGATGAAGGGCGCGAGCGACGAGCGGCCGCTGTTCCGCCGCGCCGCCACGCGCGTGATCAACGGCATGCTGCGCGTCGCCCTCGACTTCCGCGGCACCGACACGCACGGCCTGAAGGCGTTCCACCGCCAGCGCCTCCTGCCGATCGTCGAGCAGTGCGTGATCGATCGCGATCTGTTCGCCTCGGAGCTCGTGATCCGCGCGGGGCTCGCGAAGCTGCACGTGATGGAGATCCCGATCCGGCTCCACGAGAAGCGCCCCCCGGCGATCAACCTCGTGAAGCGCGTCCCGAACGTCCTGCGCGGCATCGCGAAGATGACGTACGTGATCCGGTTCGGCGGCAAGCCATGAGACCGCGCTGCGCGGTCTCGATCGATCTCGACGGGATCGCCTGCTACTACCGGATCCACGGGCTCGGCGCGCACCCCGCCGAGCTCGAGCACGTGATCCTCGAGCGCGCGCTGCCGCGCGCCGCGAAGCTGTTCGCCGAGAAGGGCCTGCGCGTCACCTGGTTCGTCGTCGGCCGCGACGTCGACTGGCAGGCGCACGTGCGCGACGGCGCCGCGCGCGCCGCGAACGCCGACCGCCTCGCGAAGCTCCACGCCCGCGGCGACGAGCTCGGCAACCACAGCTACACGCACCCGTACGATCTCGCGCGGCTCTCGGCCGACACCGTCGCCGAGGAGATCGCGAGCTGCGATCGCGTGCTGCGTGCGATCACCAAGCGCGCGGTGCACGGCTTCCGCGCGCCCGGCTACGACGTATCGCCGGCGATGCTCGACGCGCTCGCGCAGCGCGGCTATCGCTACGACTCGTCGGTGTTCCCGGCCCCCGGCTACTACGCCGCGAAGGCGGCGGTGATGGCCGCGCTCGCGGTGCTCCGCCGCCCGAGCGGCGCGGTGCTCACGAACCCGAAGCTGCTCGCCGCGCCGAGCGAGCCGTACCGGCCCGCGATGAGTGCGCCGTGGCGCCGCGGCCAGGCGCCGCTCGTCGAGCTGCCGATCGCGGTCACGCCGTGGACGCGCATCCCGGCGATCGGGACGTCGTTGCTCGTGGCGCCCGAGGCGATCCGCCGGCGCGTCATCGCGGCGATGGCGCAGCGGCCGTTCTTCAACTTCGAGCTGCACGGGATCGACTTCGCCGACGCCGAGAAGGACGGCATCCCCGGCGAGCTGGTCGCGCACCAGCCCGACCTCCGGATCCCGATCGCCGAGAAGCTCGCGCGCATGTCGGCGATCCTCGACGAGCTCAAGGCGACGTGGGAGTGCGTGACGCTCGGCGAGGTCGCCGCCGCCGTCCAGCTCGCGCACTGACGCCGGTCACCGCCGCCGGGAGACCGCGCTGGTCGCGAGGTAGTCGACGCGCTCGTTCAGCGCGACGCCCGCGTGCCCGGCGACCTTCACGAACCGCAGATCGGGGAACTCCTTGGTCTTCGCGCGGAGCTTCGCGACGAGCTCCTGGTTCGCCTTCGCCTTCCAGTTCTGGGTGAGCAGGCCGATCGAGTACGCGCTGTCGGAGTAGACGATGACCGGGCGCGCCTTGTCGGTCACGGCCTCGAGGCCGCGCAGGATCGCCGTGAGCTCGGCGATGTTGTTCGTGCCCTGGCCGAGGTACTCGGAGAGCTCCTTCTGCTCCTTGCCGTCGATCACGATGACGCCGATGCCGGCGGGCCCGGGATTCCCGGAGCACGCTCCGTCGGTCCACACGTGGATCGCGTTCTCGGGGGCCTTCGCGGTCGCGGCGGCGCCGGTCTTGTCCTTCTCGGGGGCGCGCTCTCCCGCGGCGAGCGCGAGGATGGGGCCCTCGAGCGGTGTGAGGTTCCTCGCACCCGCTCGGTAGACCTTCGCGCCGTCGACGGCCTTGTAGACCACCTCGACGCGCCCGTCCTTGTCGGTGACGAGCACACCCCGGTCGTCGACGTTGGCCCACACGTCCGCGTCGCGCAGGCGATGGGGCTTCCACGGCATTTCCGGCGCACCCTATCAGATCGGACCGCGCGTCAACCGAGATCGACCGACGGGGATCGCCGTGTTATACGTCCGGGCGTCCGCACGGAACCCCCAAGGAGACAGCAATGGTTCGCACTCGTCATGGTTGGCTCGTAGCCGCGCTCGCGATCGGCCTCGTCGGCGCCTGCAAGAAGGACGAAAAGAAGGCGGAGGGCGGTTCGGGAGAGACCAAGACCGCGCCGACCACGACCGACAAGGTCGCGGAGAAGCCCGCGGGGCAGACGGCCGAGGCGCCCGCGCCCGCGGTGGCCGCGACCGGTGACGACCTGTCGCTCCTGCCGGTCGACTCGGAGATGGTGCTCGGCCTCAACTTCGCGCAGCTGCAACAGAGCGCGCTGTGGAAGAAGTTCGTCGAGCCGCAGCTCATGAAGGGCGACACCCAGGCCAAGCTCGCCGAGTTCAAGACCAAGTGCGGCTTCGACCCGATGGCGTCGGTGTCGTCGATCTCGATGGGCCTGAAGGGCCTCGGTGCGGACAGCCCCGACGGCGTCATCGTCGTCCACGGGCCGGACAAGACCAAGGTGCTCGCCTGCCTCGACAAGATGAAGGAGGAGGCGGCGAAGGACGGCTCGACGATCGAGAAGGACGGCGACGTCGTCAGCATCAAGAACAAGAACGGCGACCAGTTCTCGTTCACCTACGTGAACGACAGCACGATCGTCGGCGTCGTCGGCAAGGACGCGAACAGCGCGGGCGTGAAGAAGGCGGCGGCGGGTGGCTCGGCGCTGAAGACGTCGGCCGCGTTCGTCGAGATGTACGGCAAGATCAAGACCGGCGACTCGCTGTGGATCCTGATGAACGGCAACAGCAAGGCGTTCGACAAGGCCGCGGCGATGGGCTTCAAGCCCAAGGCCGTGTTCGGCTCGGTCAACGTCACCGACGGCCTCGCCGTCGACATGCGCGTTCGCCTCGACACGCCGGAGCAGGCGAAGCAGATCACGGACATGGCGAAGGGCCAGACCCAGCAGTTCGTGAAGATGGTCGACAAGCTCGACATCGTCGCGGAGCAGGCCGACGTGAAGATCAATGTCGCGATGTCGGCGCAGAAGCTCGAGCAGCTCGTGCAGCAGTTCGCGGGCATGATGGGTGGCATGGGCGGCGGCGGCGGCATGGGTGGTGGTGGCGGCGGCGCTGACCCGATGGGCGGCCCCTGATGCACGCGAGGCTCTGCATCGCCGCCGTCGCGGTGCTCGGCCTCGCTTCGTCGGCGTGCGGAAAGAACAAGTCCGCCGGCGCCGATCATCCGCCGCCCGAGGTCACCGGCCTCGCGGCGGTCCCCGCATCCGCGCAGGTGCTGATCGCGGCGGACGTGACCAAGCTGTCGGACTCGGCGCTGGTCACGCGCGCGGTGGATCAGCTGCTCATGCGCGACGTGCAGCTCGCGTCGCGCTGGAACGACGTCAAGGACGGCTGCAAGATCGACCTGACCCGTCAGGTGAAGCGCGTGATGCTCGCGCTCGGGCCGGCGCCGCAGACGCAGCCGACCGGCACCGGGCCGGTGCTGATGGTCGCCACCGGACAGCTCGTCGAGCCCGATCTCGCGGCGTGCGTGCGCACGCTGGTCGGCAAGGGCGGCGGCTCGCTGTCCGTGAAGACGGTCGGCGGCCGATCGATCTACGAGGTCAAGGACGGCAACCGGACGATGCTGTTCGCGTTCGGCCGGCCGGACACGGTCGTGCTCAGCACCAGCGAGGCGTGGCTGACCGAGGCGCTTGGCCCCGGCCAGAAGGCGCCCGACGCGCCGGCGCTGAAGGCGCTGTTCCCGCTGATCGACCAGAACGCGCCGCTGTGGGCGATCGGCATGGTCGACGACCGGGTGAAGCAGGGCCTCGTCAACGCATCCGGAGGGCAGCTGAAGGCGGGTCCGTCGGCGATCGTCGGAACGATCGACCCGACCACCGGTGCCAGGCTGAGCCTCGGGGCCGTGATGGCGAGCGCCGAGGATGCCAAGTCGCTGGAAACGTTCGCGAACAACGAGCTCAAGGTCGTGGCCATGGTCGCGCAGATGAAGTCGCTCGGACCCATCGTCGCGAAGGTCACGGTCCAGGCCGAGGGCACGGTGGTCCGGTTCCGGGCGCCGCTGACGGTCGAGGACGTCAATCAACTCCTGTCTGTGCTTGACGAAAAGCCAGCATCCGAGCAAGGTTCCCCCCCTCCCGAGGCTCCGAAGTAGGAACACCATGGCGACGAAGAAGACTGAGAAGACCGCGACGAAGGCGACCTCCAAGAAGGCGGCGGCGGCCCCCAAGGCTCCCAAGACGGCGAAGGCGCCCAAGGCCGCAGCCGGTCCGCGTCATCCGCGCGCGAAGCTCGCGGCGGCGCACGGCACCAAGGCGGACCTGGCGAAGGCGCTCGCGTCCAGCGTGGCGCGCGAGGGCCAGGACGCGGCCGACGTCGAGGCGAAGCTGAAGACGGCGTCGAACGCGCAGCTGCTCCGCCTGTCGAAGGCGGTCGACGCGGTGAAGGCGAAGTGGGGCGATCGCGGCAAGCTGATCGCCGCCATCGGCACGGCCCAGAACAAGTCCAAGGACAAGGACTACCTCGCGAAGCTCGACTCGTACTCGCTCCCGCAGCTGCTCGACCTGGCGAACGCCAACGAGCGCCGCGCGCGTAGCTAGGTACAATCACGGCGCGTGCAGCGCGCTGTCCTTGGTCTCTGCGTCTCTCTGGCCGCGTGTACGCCGCTGGCCGCGGACTCCGACGAGCCCGACGAGCCGGTCACGAGCGTGACGGTCGCGCCGCGCGGCACGCCGTATGCGCTCTCGCCGTGGCGCTGGATCGCGATCACGGCGCCGCACCTCGCGCCGTCGATCGGCGCGCTCGGCATCAGCGGTCTCGACGTGGCCGCGGGGCGCGCGGAGGCGCCGCTGCGCGTGCTCGGCGAGGGCACCGCGCCGCCGGACTGGCCGTTCGCGCTCGACGAGGGCCTTCGCGCGCCGGCGTTGCCGGCGGCGACGGCGGATGAGCGAGTCGCCGTCGGCTACGGGATCACCACGTTCTCGCTCGGCGACGGCGACCGGGGCGTCGAGATGCTCGAGCTCCGCGTGCGCTACACCGACGGGCTGATCGCGTGGATCAACGGCGTGCCTGTCGCGCGGCGCTCGCTCGGCGTCGAGCTGGCGCCGACCTCGCTCGCGCTGCGGCCGCACGGACCCGAGTGGGAGACGTTCTACATCCCGGTGGTGCCGAGCCTCCTGCGCGCGGGCGTGAACACGCTCGCGATCGAGGTCCACCCCTCGGCGCGCAACGACGCGCCGGCGCTCGCCGCCGAGCTCTACGGGCGCAGCGACCGCGGCATCCTGCGCGGGCCGATCGTCGCCGCGGTCGGCGCGACGACCGCGCGGATCGCCGTGGAGACCGACCTCAACACCGACGCCTCGATCGAGTGGGGCGTGGGCGGCGCGCTCGATCAGAAGGCCGCGAGCCCGCCCGGGCACCATCACAGCTTCGAGCTCGCGAACCTGCCGGTGAAGGGCGTCGTGCGCTACCGCGTGCGCGGCGGCGCCACGCAGTCGCCGATCTACGCGTTCCACACGGCACCGGCGGCCGGGGACGTGATCCGCATCGGCATCTATGGCGACGTGCGCGGCGGACACGCCGTGCACAAGAAGCTGGTCGACCAGATGCTCGCCGAGCCGCTCGACCTCGTCGCGGTCACCGGCGACATGGTGCTGCACGGCAGCGACGAGGCCGACTGGCAGCGGTTCTTCACGATCACCGCGCCGCTCGTCGCGCAGGTGCCGTACCTGCCCGCCGTCGGGAACCACGACCTCGGCTGGGACGGCGCGGACACCGCGCGCAACGCGAACGAGGTGTTCACGCTGCCGCCCGGGCCGCCGGATCGGCCGGCGGGGACGAACTGGTACAGCCTCGATGTCGGCGACGTTCACCTCGTGTTCCTCGACTCGAACGCGTACGAGCGCCCCGAGCAGGAGACGTGGCTCGCCGCCGACCTCGTGGCCGCGCGGGCCAGGGGCGTGCGCGCGATCATCGCGTTCACCCACGACGGGCCCTACTCGCGCGGCTATCACCGCGGGAACGGCATCGCGCGCCAGCGCTACGTGCCGATCCTCGTGCAGCACCACGTCGACTACGTGTTCTCTGGACACGACCACCTCTACCAGCGCGGCGAGGCCGGTGGCCTCCGCTACGCGGTGACCGGCGGAGGCGGAGCGTCGCTCTACGGCTTCAGCTGCGGCGTCTCTGGCAAGCCGGCCTGCAAGCTCGACGACGGCATGATCGCGATCGCCCGCGAGCACCACTACGCGGTGCTCACGCTGACCGCGAAGACGCTCGAGCTGTGCGTGAGGAAGCCCGACGGCCGCCTGCTCGAGCCGTGCTCGCGCGCGCCGCTCTGGCGACCCTGAGACGACGCGGCCGGTGGCGTGCTACGACCAGGGGATGAACTCGCGCGCGCTCGTCGTCGCCTCGCTGCTCCTCACGTCCTGCTACAAGGACAAGCCGCGCACGGAGGTGCCTCCGTCCAACGGCGTCCCGCCGGCCACGGCGCGCGTCGACTACAGCGCGACGATCGCCGATCCGCTCGGCTTCCTCCCGGTCGACTCCGAGCTCGTGCTCGGCGTCGATGTCGACCAGGTGAAGAAGTCGATGTTCTGGCCGCCGCTCGCCGCGAGGATCTCGCAGGCCGGGGGCCCGGCGCTCACGACCTTCCAGCAGGTCTGCGGCTTCGATCCGATGCAGACGATCCGCGCCATGTCGCTCGGCATCAAGACCCTCGGCCAGAAGACGCCCGACGGCGTCCTCGTCGTGCACGGGGTCGACCGCGGCGCGCTGATGGCCTGCATGGAGAAGGGCGCGCAGAGCGGCGGCAAGACCCAGATCGAGAACGGCCTCGTCACGGTCCGCTCGGACGACGGCAGCACCGTCGCGTTCGCGTTCGTCGACGCCTCCACCATCGTGGGTGTGGTCGGTCCGTCCGCGTCCGCGGCGCAGCTCAAGGCCGTGCTCGCCGCGGGCAGCCCGCTCCGCAGCTCGCCGGCATTCGCCGAGCTCGTCGCCAAGACCAACCTCGAGGCCTCGGGCTGGATGGTGATGAACGGAAGCTCGTCGGTGTTCGATCAGATGGCGCAGGCCGTCGGCTCGCGCCCGAAGGCCGCGTTCGGCTCGGTCTCCGTGCTCTCCGGCGTGGCGATGGACCTGCACCTCCGGCTCGACACGCCGGCGCAGGCGCAGCAGCTCTCGACGATGGCGAACCAGCAGGCCGGCATGGCGCGCTCGATGTTCACCCGGCTCGACATCACGACCGAGAACGCCGACGTCGTGGTCGCGCTGGCGATGACCGACCAGCAGCTGACGAGCATCCTGCAGATGGCCGGCGTCTCGCTCGCGACGCCCTGAGCTCACGCGCCCGGAAGGTCGGCTCGACGAGGCGATAGCCATCCGGGCTCGGCTCGCGATGGACCTCGACCGACATCTCGGAACGCGAGATGTCGACGATCCAGTACTCGGGGCGGACACGGGCTAGAGTCGCGCCGTGGGCGAGCTCTCGTTCGGTGATCAGGTCGCGCGCGTGTCGAGCGCGGTGCTCGACCTCTATCACCTGTACTCGCAGCGCCCGGGCTGGGACCTCGAGGTCGAGCTCGCGAGCGGGCCGTACGGCACGCTCTCGATCACCGGCACCGGTGCGCGCCCCGCGCTGCCCGGGCCGAGCCCGCTCGTCGTCGCGTACCTCGACGAGCCCGCGCAGGTCGTGATCGACGGCGTTCGCGGCCGGCTCGTGCCCGGCGAGTCCGAGCTGTCGCTCGTCGAGATCGGGCAGGGCCGGGTGCGGATCACGGGCACGCTGCACACCACGTGGCGGGCGCGCGACGCGGAGCCGCGGCCCTACGCGATCGCGTTCGACCTCGACGCTGCGCTCGTCACTTGATGACGAACGTCGCCGACGTCGAGCCGACGTTGCCGGCGGCGTCCGCGACGCGCACGGCGAGCGTGTGCGTGCCGCGCGGCAGGCCGGCGGGCAGGTCGATGCGCAGGTCCTCGGACAGGTCGTCGAACAGGCCGTCGGACGTGGTGCCGAGCTGCCACGGGCCGTCGTCGATCGAGAACGCCATCTCGGAGATCGTCGAGAGCGCGTCGGCGGCGCGCGCCGCGGCGCGCGGGTAGGTGATCGAGAGGTTCTCGATCACGGGGCGCGTGTTGTCGATCGCGAACATCGTGGTGGAGGCGGACGAGGTCAGCGCGCGGTCCGGCGAGTTCGCCGCCGTGTCGGAGGAGGTGACGCGGACCCGGTACCAGCCGTCGGGATACGTCTCGGTGTTCCAGTCCCAGGTGGTCGCCGTCAGCGGCGTCTTGCCGGTCGCGACCGGGCGCCAGTTCGCCTCTCCGTCGCGGCGCGCCTCGAGCGTGTACTGCGTCTCGTCGCTGTCGGGGTTCTCGATCTTCCACTTCACCTTGAGCACCGGCGAGCGCGGCTTGGCGGCCGAGTCCTTGAGCGTCGGCGTGGTCTCCTTGGTGGCGAGCTCGACGGTGACCTCCTGGACGGCGGTCGCGAGGTTCTGCGGCACGTAGTACGCGCTGACCCTGCGGACGCGCGCCGAGTCGTCCTCGAGCGCGACGCGGAACTGGAGGTAGCGGCCGGGCGGCGAGGCGACCTTGCCGCCCTCGGCACCGCCGCCGAGCTTGCCGACCTGCGTCGGCGACTGCCACTCGCTCCAGCCGACGCCGGGCTTCGCGGTGTTGCCGCTGCGCGTCTCGATCTTCGTCTTGCCGGAGGCGACCCAGGTGAGCTTGCCGAACTTCGAGACCGCCTTCGCGTCGAGGACGTCGCTCAGGTACTTCGCCTGCCCCGCGCGGCCCGTCGTCCGGTACGCGGCGGCGGAGTCGTCGGTCGAGAACGAGATCGACTTGCCGTCGGTCCACAGCTGCGAGACCGAGCGCTCGTCGACGTCGAACGCGGTGGCGACCGCGCCGTCGCCATCGACCATGTAGACGCGGCCCTTGTCGGCGGCCCCGGCGAACACGGCGCCGTCTGTCGAGACGACGACCGAGGTGAAGTACGTCGCGGTCAGCGCGTGCAGCTGATCGAGCCGCCCATCGCCGCCGATCTTGAACAGCGCGCCCTTGCCCTTCTTCGCGCCCTTGCGGCCCACGTCGGCGACGGGCGGCGTGTCCTTGTCGGCGCCGGGCTTGGTGCCGACGTCCGGCGCCTTCGCGGCCTGGCCCTTCGCCGCGGTCGGCTTCTCGGCGGCCTCGATCTGCGCGGCGGTCTTGCCGGTCGGAACGACGGCCTCGGCCAGATCGTTCGCGGCGGCGACGACACCGTCGCGATACGGCGCGAGCGAGCTGACCTCGTTGCCGGCGAAGTCGGCCATCGCGCGGCCCTTGCCGTCCTTGGGATCGAAGCGGAACACGAGCGCGCGCTCGGACGTGCCGAGCCACACCTTGCCGTCGCTCGTCACGGTCAGCGCGGTGATGCGCTTGTCGTCGGTGTCGAACACCTCCTTCGCCGCGCCGCCGGTGACGGCGAACAGCTTGCCCGACGGACCGGTGCCCGCGTAGACGGTGTTGCCGGCGGCGGCGAGCGACCAGATCGTCTCGACATCCTTGGGGTCCTTGCCGAGCTGCGGACCGGCCGTCGCCTTACCGGCGCCGACGTCGATCTTCCACAGCTTGTTGCCGGGCATCGCGCCGGCCCACACCGTGCCGTCGCTGGTCTGGGCGAGCGAGACGACCGCGATCGCGCCGGGGATCGAGGCGACCTTCTTCGACGAGTCGCCCTTCACCTGGAAGATCGCGCCGCCGGCATCGCTGCCGATCAGCACGGAGCCATCGGCGAGGCGGAGCGCGGACCACGAGGCGTCGCCCTCGAGGGCGGTGCGCTTGGTGTCCCAGCCCGGGCGGAGCTCGCCCGTGGAGGTGATGAACGCGTCGGTCGCGTCACCGGCGTCGAACTGCTGGTAGGTCTCGACGTTCCAGGTCGCCGTGACCACGGCGTTGGCGTTCGAGGCGAACAGGGCGAGGCCGCCGAGACCGGCGGCCGCGAGGAGACTGCGGCGGACTGAATTCACGATTCCCCCAGAGAAGTTGCCCGAGCGTGAGAGGCCACGAGTGTCACCGCGCGGTGCGGACGCGCACGAGCGTGGTGCTGGAACCTTCGACGACGCGCTTCGCGGGCGCGACGGTGCGTGTGATCGGCTTGTAGGCCTGCGCGCGCTGGGTCTGGCTCTGCGGGTGCAGCTTGTCGAGCGCGCTCGCGGGCAGGTCGCGCACGAGCTTGCCTTCGAGGGCGACGCCCTCGTCGGCGGGATACAGCGTCACGGCCCACACGTTGCCGGGCAGCAGCTTCTTGAACGCCGCGAGCAGCGACGGCAGATCGACCGGCGGCGCCGCGTCGAGCTTCGCGGAGTCGCCGGCGGTGACCTCGAGCTGCACGATGTTGCCGGCGAGGCTGGCCGGGACATCGACCGGGACGTCCTCGACGATGTCCTTGCCGTCCCACGTGCTCATGGCGACCCGGATGAGGTTGCGCTGGCCGGGGATCAGGTCGCCGCTCGGGATCTTCACCTGCTTGATCTCGCCGAAGTTCGCCTCGAAGCGGAGGTCGACGTTCAGCTCGACGCGCTGGATCTGGACCGGCGCGAACGGGTTCAACATCAGCGGCACGAGCACGCGCAGGCCGCGCACCGCGCCCATCACGGAGGCGGCGCCGTCGTTGGCGTGCATGTAGTCGACAAACGTGATCGGGTCGTGGCCTTTCAGCGTGACCTTGCTGTCGACGCGCGCGGTGACGTCGTCGCGGTCGGGCAGGTAGTAGTTGATCGCGTTCATCAGCGCCGCGCCGGTCAGCGACGGCGTCAGGAACTTGTTGGCCATCAGCTCGACGTGGAACGTGCCGTTCTCGGTGTGCTTGCCCGAGGTCGTCGTGATCGTGATGTCGACCGGGATGGTCGGCGTGCGGAGGCCGGTGTCGGCCATGATCGCGCTCTGGCGGTCCTGGACGAGCGAGCCGATCTCGTTGACGGCGCTGCCCATCACGAACGCCGACATCGCCGACGGGATGACGGTGTGGACGTACACCGTGGACACCGGCGCGTAGGTCTCGCCGGTCTGGAACATCGGGTGGCCGAACGCGAGCACCTTCTCGCCGTCGACGTACGAGACCGTGCCGACCGCCGCCGCGCTCATGTCGCCGCGGATCAGCTCGACGGCGATCGATCCGCCCATCACGAACTTGTTGGGGCCGGTCTCGCTGCACTGACCGGCGGCGGCGCCCGTCGAGCCGGTGCCTCCCGCGCGCACCGGCACGAGCGAGGACTCCCCGAACATCCGCTCGAGCTGGGAGAACGCGGGCGCCGAGAACCCCGCGATCGACAGCGGGACCGACGCCTGCATGATCTGATCGCTGCCATCGACCGAGGCGGCCTTCGGCAGCGGCGGGGGCAGCGGCGCGGACAGGAGCCAGCTCCGGTGCGGCGGTCCGAGCGCGGCCATCGCCTCGGCGACGTCGACGTTCGGCGTGAGCCGCTTCCAGTCGGACATCGACGACGACGTCGCCGGGATCACGAGCTTCGGCGAGCCGGGCTTCTGCGACGCCTGCACGGGCGCGTTGCGCCGGTACGTGTCGCCATCCTTCTTCATGTACTCGATCGGCGTGCAGCCACCGAGGGCGATCTTGTTGAAGCGAAATCCGTACGAGAACGCGCAGAGCAGCTTGTCGTCGAGATAGAGCGGGCTGCCGGACATGCCCTGCCAGAAGCCCGACACGGCCAGCTTCGGATCCGTCGACTTGACGAGGATGATGTCCTGCTTGGGGAGGAAGTTGCGGACGACCGAGACGACCTCGAACGTGAACTTCTCCGGCGTCGTGCCGGCGAAGGTCGTCATGCCGTAGCCGACCTGGCCGCGCTGGACCTTCGAGACAGGATAGGTCTCCGCGGGTCCGGCGTACGCGACGCCCCCCGCGAGGACCCCGATGGCGGCGCAAAGCCGCGCGATTCCACGCATGTCCTCACAGGATACTGGCGGCGTTGGGGTTCTGCCAGTGCGACGGCCTGCGGCAGCCGTGAATGGAAGCCGCCGGGCGCCCGTCGACGCCGCAACTGCGGCCGTCCCGGGAAATGGTAGGACAACTGTGTCAGCTTTTACATCGTTCTTCTGAGACTGGTGGTTAACCTCCGTCTACGTCCAACGCGGGGATCGCTCGCTAATCCTCCGAAACTCCACGACTTGCGCCGCTGGTCGGACCTCGGCACGACCACTGCACATCGGGTCGGTCACACGGAGGAATGGAAATGTCGAATTTCGTCGAGACGTGGAAGGGCATCGCTACGGCACTGGGTCGCTCGGAGCGCTGGTGCCGCTACATGGCCCGCCGCGCGGGTGATCCGCTCCCGGTGTTCAAGGTCGGCGGGATCGTTCGGCTGAACAACACGGATCTCGAGGACT
Organism: Myxococcales bacterium; assembly: GCA_016794545.1. Taxonomy (GTDB): domain Bacteria; phylum Myxococcota_A; class Polyangia; order Haliangiales; family Haliangiaceae; genus JABFXX01. Next base: position 3,628 of record JAEUJX010000523.1, on the reverse strand, counting down.
GGCTCTCCCGGCAGCGCGATCGTTCGATGCGGGGGCCTGCGCCGACCACGACCGAGGATCTCGGTCTGCGCCTGATCGCGTAAAGGCGCCCTCGCGCGGGCGCTGGGCGCGGTCAGGGGTGCTATGAACCGCCCCCAGATGACACGGCCCCTCTCGGAGTTGCGCGGTCCGGTCCGCGCGTTGTTCTCGGATGTCGACGGGACGATGACGACCGGCGACCGGATCGAGGCCTCGACCTACGCGGCACTCGAGCGGCTCGGCGAGGCGGGTGTACCGGTGGTGATGGTGACGGGCCGCCCCGCGGGGCTGGGCTACGCGTTCATGAAGATGACGCCGGTCCTCGCCTGCGTCACCGAGAACGGCGGCGTGACGTTCGTCCGCGAGGGTCGCAAGCTCACCAAGATCTACGGTGTGCCTCCCGCGTCGCTGCCCGAGTGGCGGCGCCGCATGACCGATACGGCGCTCGAGGTCACGAACAAGATCCACGGCGCGCGGCTGTCGAGCGACTCGAAGTACCGCGAGGTCGATCTCGCGATCGACTGGAACGAAGAGGTCTCGCTGTCCAAGGACGACGCGAACACCGCGGTGCGCATGCTGACGAAGGCGGGCTTCCTCGCGTCGCGCTCGAGCGTGCACATCAACTTCGGCCCGCCGCACTTCGACAAGCTCAGCGCGTGCATGACCGTCGTGCGCCAGGTGCTCGGCGGTGATGGCAACGACCTCTCGCCGTACTGTTACGTGGGTGATGCGCTGAACGACGCGCCGATGTTCAACGGCTTCCCGACCTCGGTCGGCGTCGCGAACATCAAGCAGTGGTGGGACGAGCTCGCGTTCAAGCCCGCGTACCTGACCGAGCGGCCCGAGGGTGCCGGTCTGCGCGAGCTGATCGAGCACCTGATGAAGCACCGCTGACGCACCGCTGATAGAGTCGCTCGATGGAGCGCACCACGCCGTCGCCTGTGACGCTGATCGCCGGTGCGATCGCGGGTGTCGTGCCGTTCGTCATCTCGAACGCGCGGGGCAGCTACTCGGTGGTGAACGGCGAGGTCGTCGCTGCCACCTACCGCGACTGGATCGCGGTCGGCGGCGGGACCGCCGCGGTGATCCTCGGGCTCGCCGCGATCGCCACGTTCGCGCGGTCGAACAAGGCGTTCGCCGCGGCCGGTCTCGCGATCGCCGCGCTCGGCGGCTACCAGATCGCGCGCGGCATAGGCGCGTTCTGGACGCCGCCCGTCGAGGAGCGGTCCGGAGCGAGGCCGATGTCGCCGACCGAGCCGCCGCCCGCGGCGCCGGTCAGCAAGGACCCGGCGAGCTGTCCCGATCTGAACGCGTGCGACAACCTCGCCTGGGACCTGAAGAAGACCGACCTCGCGGCCTACCGGATCGCGAAGGCGCGGTCGTGCGGGTTCGGGGCGGGCTACGGGTGCGCGGAGACCGCCGAGGCGTGGCGCAAGGACGATGCGGCGAAGGCGCGCGAGTTCTTCGACAAGGCGTGCACGCTGAAGCACAAGGACGCCTGCAACGAGCTCGGCGTCATGCACTTCCAGGGCGAAGGCGGCGCGAAGGACGAGGCGAAGGGCGTCGCGTCCTTCGAGAAGGCGTGCGCGCTGGGCCACGGCCTCGGCTGCAAGAACCTGGCGATCGTCCACCGCGACGGCACCGGCGCTGCGGTCGATCTCGCGAAAGCGACCGCGTTCGCGGTGAAGGCCTGCGCGGTGACGACCTGGACGCAGGGCGACGAGGGCGCGCTCGCCTGGGCGTGCAACTTCGCCGGCACCGCGTACCTGAACGGCGAGGGCGTGACGGCCGACAAGAAGCTCGCCGTCGAGCACTACGGCAGGGCGTGCGACCGCGCGCCGCGCTACTGCTTCAACCTCGCCGCATCGTTTCACGAGGGCGTGATCGAGAAGGACCTCGCGCGGGCCACGGAGCTGTACGCGGTCGCCTGCGACGCCGGTCAGCCCGATGCCTGCAACAACCTCGGCGACATGCTGAATCGAGGGGAAGGCGGCGCCAAGGACCTGCCGAGGGCGAAGCAGCTGTTCGGCAAGGCCTGTGACGCGGGCCTCGACCTCGCGTGCACGAATCTCAAGCAGATGAAGTAGTGGTACGGTGCGCGCGATGTCGTCGCGCTCCGACGTATTCGCCCGTGCGCTCCGCGCGCTGGACGCCGGGCGCGGCGTCGCGATCGCGAGCGTGATCGGCGCGCACGGGTCGACGCCACGGCACCTCGGCGCGCGCATGGCCGTCGCGTCGGACGGCGAGCAGTGGGGCACGGTCGGCGGCGGCAAGATCGAGCAGCTGGTCGTGGCTGCTGCTCGCGAGGTCGCCGCCGGCGCCGCGCCGCGGGTGGTTCGCCAGCACCTCACGCGCGACCTCGCGATGTGCTGCGGCGGGTCGATGGAGGTCGTGCTCACGCCGGCGGCGCCGTCGCGCGAGGTGATCGCGCAGCTGGCGGCGGGGCAGGCGCCGGAGGTGCTGGTGACGCCCGTCGACGGCGAGCCGCTCGCGCTGCGCGCCGCGTCGCCCGGCGATCCGCCGCACCATCACCCGCGACTCGCGAACGGAGCGCTCGTCGAGCGCGTCGGCGGCAAGGAGCGCGCGATCGTCTTCGGGCTCGGTCACGTCGCGAAGAGCCTCGGCCCGCTCCTCGCCAGCCTCGGGTTCGCGGTGATCGTCTGCGACGACGGCGAGACCGGCGCGACGCGCGAGACGCCGCCGTGGGCGACCGAGCTGCACGAGATGTTCGATGCGAGGGTCGTGCAGCCGGGCGACGTCGTGCTGATCGTCACCCGCGATCACGCGATCGATCAGCAGCTGCTCGAGGCGCTGATCGTCCGCGACGACCTCGGATACCTCGGGATGATCGGCAGCCGCGGCAAGGTCGGCAGGTTCCGGAAGCGGCTCGAGGCTCGCGGCCTGATCGACGGACCCGCCGGCGAGGCGCGCTGGGCCCGGCTGCGCGCGCCGGTCGGCCTCGACCTCGGCGCCGAGACACCCGAGGAGATCGCGATCGCGATCGCCGCGGAGCTCGTCGCGCGGCGCCGCGTCGGCGGCGTGGTCGGCGACTGGTCGCCCCGCCGCGCGGAGGCCGTGCCGTGAAGCTCGGCGCCGTGGTGCTGGCGGCGGGGGCGGGCACCCGCCTCGGCGGCGTGCCGAAGGCGCTGCTCCGCACCGGCCAGCAGACGTACCTCGAGCGGATCACACGGATCGCGCGGCTCTCCGGCGCGGACCGGATCATCGTCGTCGTCGGACGCCCCCATGGCCACGCCGTCGGCGATGTGGCGCGCGAGCTCGGTCTCGGTGTCGTCGTCAACCCGCTGCCCGAGCGCGGCATGGCGAGCTCGGTCGCGCTCGGGTTCGCGGCGATGCACGAGTACGACGTCGATGCGGCGTGGCTCTGGCCGGTCGATCATCCGAACGTCGAGCTGCGCACGCTCGACTCGCTCGTGCACGCCCTCGGCGATCACGACGTCGCGCAGCCTCGGTTCGAGGGGCGCGGTGGCCACCCGCCGCTCGTCGCGCGCGGGCTGTTCCCCCGGCTCGCGGGCTGCGGCGGCCTCGAAGGCGGGGCGCGCACCGTGCTCTCGCAGGCGTACGTCGCGCGCGTCGACGTCGACGATCGCTC
>JAEUJX010000501.1 GCA_016794545.1 Myxococcales bacterium | reverse complement strand
CGCGCGGCTCGAGAGCGACCACGCCGAGATCCTGGTGTCACGCGCGGACATCGCCGCGGCGTTCCCCGAGGTGATCCGCCACACCGAGCGGCCGATCCTGCGGACCGCGCCGGCACCGCTGTTCCTGCTGTCGCGCCTCGTGCACGACCACGGCATCAAGGTCGTGCTGACCGGGGAAGGCGCCGACGAGATGTTCGCCGGCTACGATCTGTTCCGCGAGGCTCGCGTCCGGCGGTTCTGGGCACGCGAGCCGGCATCGCAGCGGCGTCCGCGGTTGCTCGAGAAGCTGTATCCCTACCTCGCGCGTTCCCCGGTGCGGGCACGCGCGATGGCCCGCGAGTTCTTCGGGCGCGACCTCGACCGGGCGGACCAGCCCGAGTTCGCCCACCTCCCCCGCTGGCGTTCGGCGCAGGCGCTGCAACGGCTGTTCTCGGCGGACGTGCGCCGCGAGATCGCGCGGGGCCCCGATCCGATCGCGCGGCTCCTCGCGGACCTGCCCGCGGAGCTGACGAGCTGGGATCCGCTGGCGCGCGACCAACACCTCGAGATCCGGACCCTGCTCTCCGGCTACCTGCTGTCCTCGCAGGGCGATCGCATGGCGATGGGCAACTCGGTCGAGGGCCGGTTCCCGTTCCTCGACCCCGACGTGGTCGAGCTGGCGAGCTCGCTGCCCGCCGACTACAAGCTCCGGGTGCTCGACGAGAAGCACGTGCTGAAGCGGCTCGCCGCCGACCTCGTCCCGCCGTCGATCATCGGGCGGCCGAAGCAGCCGTATCGTGCTCCCGATGCGCTCGCCTTCACGGGGCGCGACGCACCCGGCTGGATCGCCGACGCCCTCGACGAACGCGCGATCCGCGAAGCCGGCGTGTTCGATCCACGCGCGGTCGCGCAGCTGTGGGCGAAGTGCCGCGCCAGCGAGGCGCAGCTGTCGAACGCCGACAACATGGCGCTGGTCGGGGTGCTCTCGACGCAGCTCCTGCACCGCGAGCTCGTGGAGCCGACGCCGGTGCGGGACCGAGCTTCCGCGCGACCCCGCGTGCTGGTGGAGGCGGTGACCCCATGACGCGCGCCACGTTCCTGCTGCAGGACTACCTCACCGACTCGGCGAGCCGCCTCCCCGACAAGACCGCGCTCGTGTGCGATGGCGAGCGGCTCGATTACCGCGAGCTCGAGGCGCGCTCCAGCGCGCTCGCGCACGCCCTCGTGGAGCGCGGAGTCACGCGCGGCGACCGCGTCGTCGTGTTCGCGGAGAACACCGCCGAGACCGTGATCGCGTTCTGGGCGGTGCTCAAGGCCAACGCCGTGGTCTCGATCGTCAATCCGCAGACCAAGCTCGACAAGCTCGTCTACCTGCTGGACGACTGTCGCGCCCGCGCCTTGATCAGCGAGGCGCATCTCGCTCGTGTCGTCGCGGACGCCGCGCGCAGGACGACGCACGTGTCCGCGATCATCATGGCGGGGACGCTCGACGACGGCGTGCGCGCTCGGATCGCGGGTCTTCCCGTGACGTCCTGGGCGGAGGCGACCTCGGGCGACCACGCGCCCCCGCGCCGCAGATGCATCGACCTCGACCTCGCTTCCATCATCTACACCTCCGGATCGACGGGCGAGCCCAAGGGCGTGATGCTCACGCACCGCAACATGCTCGCGGCCTGCGCGTCGATCCGCGAGTACCTGCGGCTCGCGGAGGACGACGTCATCCTCGGCGCGCTGCCGCTGGCGTTCGACTACGGGCTGTATCAGATGATCATGGCGTTCGCGCAGGGAGCGCGGCTGGTGCTCGAGCGCTCGTTCGCCTTTCCCGCCCAGGTCCTGAAGACCGTGGTCGAGGAGCGCGTGACCGGGTTTCCCGGCGTGCCGACGATGTTCGCGCAGCTCGCGGGCATGAAGTCCCTGCGCGACCACGACTTCTCGGCGATCCGCTATGTCACCAACACCGCAGCGGCGCTGCCCGTGAAGCACATCACGATGCTGCGGAACCTGTTCCCGCACGCGCGGATCTACTCGATGTACGGCCTGACCGAGTGCAAGCGCTGCACGTACTTGCCGCCCGAGGATCTCGCGCGCAAGCCGGAGAGCGTCGGGATCGCGATCCCCAACACCGAGCTGTGGCTCGTCGACGAGCTCGACCGGCGGCTCGGTCCGGGCCAGGTGGGTCAGCTCGTGATCCGCGGCGCGACCGTGATGAGGGGATACTGGGAGAAGCCGGAGCTGACCGCCGAGAAGCTGCGCCCGGGTCCGTTGCCCGGCGAGCAGGTCCTGTACACCGGCGATCTGTGCCGGCTCGACGAGGAGGGCTACCTCTACTTCGTCGGCCGCATGGACGACATCATCAAGTCGCGCGGCGAGAAGGTGGCGCCCAAGGAGGTCGAGGCCGCGATCGTGGACATCCCGGGGGTACGCGAAGCCGCGGTGATCGGTGTCCTCGACGACCTGCTCGGCCAGGCGATCAAGGCGTTCGTGGCACTCGATCCGGCGTCACCACTCGACGCGCAGGCGATCCAGCAAGAGTGCCGAGCGCGGCTCGAGAGCTTCAAGGTGCCGAAGTACGTCGAGCTCGTGAGCGAGCTCCCGAAGGGCTTGACCGGGAAGATCCAGAAGACGGGGCTGACATGACGAACCCGACCGGAGGCAGCATGGAGACCAACGATGTTCGAGCGCAGGTGCGCGAGTTCGTGACCCGCAACTTCTACGTCGCCGATCCGACGGCGTTCGACGACAGCGTCTCCCTCATCCGGGAGGGGATCATCGACTCGACCGGCGTTCTCGAGCTGGTCACCTGGGTCGAGGGCGCGTACACGATCAGCGTTCCCGATGACGACCTGGTGCCGACGAACTTCGACTCGATCGACGCGATCGTCGCGTTCGTCAACCGGAAGCGCGCCTGACCATGGCGTTCGTACTCGACGAGCTCGCGCTCGGAGATCGCGTGCACGCGGAGATCGATCGCATCTGCACGTGGCTCCGCGACACCGTGCTCGGCAGGCTGCGGCGGCGCGGCGCGGTCCTGGGAATCTCCGGGGGGATCGACTCGAGCGTGGTCGCCGCGCTGTGCGCCCGCGCCTTCGGCAAGGAGCGCGTACTCGGGCTGTTCATGAACGAGGGCGAGACCGCCGGCGACACCGCACGGCTCGCGCGCGTGATCACCGACCACCTCGGCATCGCGACCGCGAACGAGGACATCTCGCCGATCCTGGTCGCCGCGGGGTGCTACGCGCGCCGCGACGCCGCGATCCGCTCGGTGGTACCGCGCTACGGCGACGACTGGAAGTGCAAGCTGGTGCTGCCGAGCGTGCTCGACGGCGATCGGTATCGGATCTTCTCGATCGTCGTGCGCGCGCCGGACGGCGAGCAGCTCTCGGCCCGGCTGACACCCGCCGCCTACCTCGAGGTCGTCGCCGCCACGAACTTCAAGCAGCGCACGCGCAAGATGCTCGAGTTCTTCCACGCGGACCGGTTGGTGTATGCCGTCGCCGGCACACCGAACCGCCTCGAGTACGACCAGGGCTTCTTCGTGAAGAACGGCGACGGTGCCGCGGACGTCAAGCCGATCGCGCACCTCTACAAGACCCAGGTCTACGAGCTCGCGGCCGCGCTCGGCATCCCCGAGGAGATCCGTGCGCGACCGCCGACGACCGACACCTATTCGCTCCCGCAGACGCAGGAGGAGTTCTATTTCTCGCTGCCGTACCGCGCGATGGACGCGTGCCTGTACGCGCGCGATCACGACGTGTCCACCGGAGAGCTCGCCGCCGCGCTCGGCTTGACCGCCGAGCAGATCGAGCGCGTGTATCGCGACATCGACGCCAAGCGCGCCGCCGCGCGTTACCTCCACGCTGCGCCGCTGACGCTCGCGGCGCCGTGACGTCAGGTGTCCTCGTCGAGATCGGTCAGGTACCAGGCTGCCGGATCGTGCAGGGTGGCGGTCGCGATCGCACCACTCGCACCCTGGCTCACGATCACGGAGCGCTGTGCATCGCGCGGCGAGAACCGGTGGGCCTCGAGCAACGCGGCGATGCTCGGATCGCCGAGAAACCGCACCCCGATCGACGTGTGACCGCGCCGGTAGAGCGCCGGCGGCAGCAGCGTCAGCAGATCGTCGAGAGCGTCGCGCGGGCCGAAGAAGTCGCCGAGCTCGGCGGCCTCGCCGGAGGCGCCGCGCACGACCGCATACGCACGGAGTCGGTCGGTCGTGCGGTTGATCAGCGCCGCGATCGCGTTCTGCTCGCTGGGCTTGCGCGAGAACCGCCAGCGCAGGAACGCCGCGTCGCGGCGACATGCGATCCCGACCGCGTCGCGGGTGGCTTCCCACAGCCGGTCGAACCGGGTGTCGAAGTCCGGAAGCCAGGTCAGCGACGACGTCACCGACGAGAGCGATGCGCGCGCGACCTCCAGCAGGTGCACGGGACCGTCGATCAGCGCACCTGCCGCTCGCGAGCATGCCGTCGCGGCCCCGCTCAGGCCGGCGGGGAGCTGGCGACCCGCGACGTAGCGTGCGAGGTACCCACCACGCCGCAGCACGCGGACGTAGCGCTTCATCTTGCCGAGCTCGTGGTAGCCCAGCTTGCGATAGAGCGCGATCGCGTGAGTGTTGGGCAAGCCGTAGCAGAGGTCGAACGTCGCATCCACGTGACGCTTGACCTCCCGCTGGAGCACGATCGCCGGCAGCCCACTGCGATGTGCGCGATCGACCGAGATATCGGCGAACAGCCCGGCGCGCACCGGGTGACCCGCGCTCCACAGCTCCCGGTTCACGATCCCCGCACAGCCGACCGCCTCGCCGGTCGGCGCCCGGAGCAGGAACGCCTCCGAGTGGCCGCCCGGTGAATCCAGATACAGCCACTGGTGCTTCGCGGCGACATCGCCGTGGACCGGCAGGTTCCTCGCCCATAGCGCGAGCAAGGCGTCACGCTCGGTCACTGGATCCACCCTGACGGCGCGGTACGTCGCCATGGTGGAACAGACAAGCAAGTGCCATTCCGCCGGCGACAACGCGCATGTTCCGAAACGCGCGTGTCGGGGCGCGCAATCCCTGCGCGCCGGGCCGGGACGCTGCGACGTCGGACCGCGCGCTGCAGCGCGAGCGCGACTCGCTCGGCCTCAGTCGAAGATCTCCCACCACGAGCGCCGGCCACCGGTGCGCTTCGAGCGGCGATCGTCATCGTCGTCGTCATCATCGTCGTCGTCGTCCCGCCGGCCGCGCGGCGCGGCCTCGGCGGGCGATCGGAGCGCGAGGAGCTTCTCGAGCTCGCCGCGATCGAGCCAGATGCCGCGACAGCGCTCGCAGCGGTCGATGGTGATGCCGTCGCGATCGAGCTCGTGGAGGGCACTGGTAGAGCAGCGAGGACAGGTCATGGGCGGTCTCCTTGGTCCCCCCGGACGTAAGGCCGGGGCGCACGTCCCGCCGTTCGAAAATGTCGAACCGAGACGCCGAAAAAGCCGCAGCAGCGCGTGAGTTCGAAGAAGTCGTACGGTCGCTCCCAGAGGACGTGAGCGACGCCGCGGTCGACGGGCCTTACAGAGGAC
>JAEUJX010000493.1 GCA_016794545.1 Myxococcales bacterium | reverse complement strand
GCCCGCGACGGTCGCTGCCGCACGCACGCGGTGGACGCGCTGGCTCGGCGCGCACGTGCGCGACCGGCCCACGGCCCGGGCGGCGATCCTCGGTCACGCGGCGCAGCTCGTCCGCGCCGGCGCCGACGTCCTGTGGGTGTCGGCATCGAGCGATGGGTCTGCGCGGCTGCCCGCGGCGCCCCTCGCGGATCGGCTGCGCAACGAGCTCGGGGTCGCGACGATCGTCGACGGCGCCGATGCGCTCCCGCCGGATCTCGATGCCGCGATCGCTGCGGGGCGCGCGGATGTGGTGGTGGTCGGTCGGCTGAGGGGTCACCGGTGAGCTACACGACCCGCCGCGCCGTCGTCGCCGACGCCGACGGCCTGACCGCGCTCTACACGGATCCGTCTGTGATCGCCGGGACGCTGCAGCTGCCGTTCGCCTCGCCGCAGCTGTGGAAGGACCGGCTCTCCGCGCCGGACGCGCCGCTGATGCTGGTCGCGTGCACGGAGGACGGCACCGTCGTCGGCAACGCCGGCCTCCACACGAACCTGAAGACGCCGCGCCGCATGCACGCGGCGTCGATCGGCATGGGCGTGATGGCGGCGCACCAGCGCAAGGGCGTCGGGAGCAAGCTGCTCGGCGCGCTGCTCGACCTCGCGGACAACTGGTACGGCCTCGCGCGGGTCGAGCTGTCGGTCTACACCGACAACATCGCGGCGATCGCGCTCTACAAGAAGTTCGGCTTCGAGATGGAGGGCACGTTCCGGAAGTACTCGCTGCGTGCCGGCGAGCTGACCGACTGCTACACGATGGCCCGCATTCGAGCTCGTCCCCAATGACCCCACGCCGCTATCAGCTGAAGAAGGAAGCCGCCGGCGTCGTGATGGGCCACCACCCGTGGATCTTTCGCGACACCCTGTCGAGCGCGGCCGCCGTGTTCGCGGACGGCGACTGGCTGCGCCTCGTCGACGGCCACAACAAGGTCCTCGGCTTCGGGATGTACGAGGCGGAGGGCGCGATCGCGATCCGCCTCCTGCGGCGCGGCAGCGTCGCGCCCGACGCCGCCTGGGCCAAGGAGCGGCTCGCCGCCGCGCTCGCGAAGCGGGAGCAGCTCGCGAAGACCACCGACGGCGTGCGGCTCGTGCACGGCGAGAGCGACGGTCTGCCGGCGGTCGTGGTCGATCGGTTCGGCGACACGCTGGTCGCGCAGAGCTACGCGCGCGGCGCGGATGCGCTGACCCGGTTCGCCGCGCGCGTGCTCGCCGCCGAGCTCCACGTCCCGAACGTCCTGCTCGCGCCCGCGCGCCGGCGGAAGAGCCGCGAAGCGGAGCCGGTCGCGCGCACGCTGCGCGGCGCACCGCCGGCGGTCGGCTCGTTCACCGAGGACGGCGTCGCGTTCTCCGTCGACCTCGCCGGAGGCCAGAAGTCCGGCGCGTACCTCGACCTGCGCGCGCTCCGCCGCACCGTGCGCGCGATGCCGCTCTCCGGCGCGCGCGTGCTCAACACCTTCGCGTTCTCGGGAATGCTCGGCCGCTGCGCCGAGCTGGCTGGCGCCGCTCACATCACGCAGGTCGACATCAGCGAGAAAGCGCTCGCGTTCGCGCGCGCTCATCACGTCGGCGATCCGGCGAGACACGAGCTCGTCGCGGCCGACGTGTTCGACTGGTTGCCCGCGCAGCCCGCCGAGCCGGGCTACGGCCTCGTGATCGTCGATCCACCGTCGATGACGAGCAACAAGCAGCAGGTGCCCGCGGTGCTCGCGGGCTATCGCAAGCTCTACAAGGCCGCCGCGCCGCTCGTGGCGCCCGGCGGCGTGCTCGTCGCCGCGTGCTGCACGAGCCGCGTCGAGCGCGCGGCGTTCAAGCGCGTGGTGACCGAGACGCTCGGAGCCTCCTTCGCGCTCGATCAGGACCTCCCACCGGAGCCGGATCACCCCGTCAGCTTCCCGCAGGCCGACTATTTGAAGATCTTCACATTCCGCCGCCGGACCTGATGCCGCGACATCGCAGCGGTGTCGCACGGCGTCGCATGAGACCCGTTCGCGATCGCCCGAGCACTCCCGCGGAGTGGGTCTCAGCCCACGCGGGCGAGGTCGCGGTAGCGGACGAGGTGCCGCACGGCCCGGCGCAGGACGAGCTCGTCCCCGGCGGTCTTGCCGATCAGCTCGTAGAGGCGCGCGAGGTTGAAGTGCGCGTCCGCGAGCAGCGGATCGATCGCGAGCGCGCGCTCGTACGCCGCGATCGCCTCGGCCACGCGGCCCTGATCTTCGACGGAGACGCCGAGGTTGAACCAGTAGAGCGCGATCGAGTCGTCGCACAGGATCGCGAGCCGGTAGTGCGCCTCGGCCGCAGCCGGCTGCTCGCGCTCGTGCAGGAGCCGGCCGAGGTTGTTGTGCGCGTCCGCGAAGTCCGGCCGGCCCGCGAGCGCGCGCTGGTAGGCCGCCGCCGCCCGCGCCGGATCCGCGGCCTCGAGCGCGCAGCCCTGCGCGTACCAGGAGGTCGCACTCGTGCCGCGGCGTAGGCCACGCCGTGGTCCGAGCTCGAAGCGGAGAAGATCGCCCACGCACCGACGCTATCGAATGCGTCTGACATTCGAGCCGCTACGCGGTGTGTTGTAAGATGGCGCCGTGGGCGACGCGCACGGCACCACCCTCAGTTTTCACGAGGATGGCAAGAGCGGACGGGTCGGGCCGAAGCCCGAGCCCGTGCTGGTCCTGGTCCTCGAGTGCGGGCGACCGCGAGCCGGGTCGGTCCGCTATCGGCTCGGCGAGCTGACCGGGGTCGCGCTGGGCCGCGGTCCGGAGCGGCGCGCCGAGCTCTCCGGGAACGAGCTGACCGTCCGTGTCCCGGACAAATGGATGTCGTCGCGCCACGCGCGCATCGAGCCGAGCTTCGGCCGCTGGGTGCTGACCGACACCGAGTCCAAGAACGGCACGATCGTGGATGGCCACACCACGAAGCGCGCGGTCCTCACCGACGGCTCGCTGATCGAGCTCGGCCACACGCTGTTCGTCTTCTTCGAGCGGATGCCGATCGAGGCCGATGCGCCGGCGCTCGTCGAGATCGTGCCGACCGACACGGCCCCCGGGACCGTGACGCTCGTGCCCGCGTGGCAGACCGAGCTGACGCGCCTCAAGCAGATCGCGTCGTCCGAGATCCCGATGCTGATCGAGGGCGAGAGTGGCGTCGGCAAGGAGGTCATCGCGCGCGCGATCCACCAGATGAGCGGCCGCCGCGGCGCGTTCGTCCCGGTGAACTGCGGTGCGCTGCCCGAGAACCTCGTCGAGTCCGAGCTGTTCGGCTACAAGAAGGGCGCGTTCTCGGGAGCCCAGTCCGACCACGACGGCCTCGTCCGCGCCGCGAACGGCGGAACGCTGTTCCTCGACGAGATCGGGGACCTCCCCCCCTCGTCGCAGGCCGCGCTGTTGCGCGTGCTGCAGGAGCGCGAGGTCATGCCGGTCGGCGGCACGCGTGCCGTCGAGATCGACCTGCGCGTCGTCGCCGCCACACACCGGGACCTCGACGATATGGTGGCGGACCAGAGCTTCCGCCACGACCTGTTCGCGCGCCTCGCCGGGTTCCGCGTCACCGTGCCGCCGCTGGCGGACCGCCGCGCCGACCTCGGCCTCCTGATCGGCGCGCTCCACGAGCGTCTGTTCGCCGAGGATCACCCGGGCTTCGACATCGATGCCGCGCGCCTGCTCCTCCGGTATCCATGGCCGCTCAATGTCCGCGAGCTCGAGCAGGCGCTCGCGACCGCGCAGGTCCTCGCCGGCAAGGAGCTGATCCGCGCCGAGCACCTGCCCGACTCGGTCCGCACCGGCCGGCCACCAGGCGCGCCCCGCCCCGTGGTGCTGTCGGAGACCGATCAGAAGGTCCGCGACCAGGTCGTCGCCGCGCTCCGCGAGCACCAGGGCAACGTGTCCGCGGTCGCGCGCGCGCTCGACAAGGATCGGAAGCAGATCCAGCGCTGGATCAAACGCTTCAACCTCGATCCCGGCAGCTACCGCTAGTCCTCGCTGCGTCGTCGCAGCGACGAACATGCGACGGTCGCACGCGAGATCGCACTCGCTCGGGTAGCGAGCCATTTCAGTAGGCTGCAGCCGACGATCGCAGGCAACCGCTGCGCACGCATCTTGCTCCAAGAGACTGCTGCACTCCGCGCAGCCAGTCCTGAGCCTCCCTTTCGCACAGAACTTGGTACTGGCTGCGCGGCCGCACTATCTCCCACCGTGGCTCTTCCCCCGGAGCCGGGCTTCCTCAGCGCCGGGTCACCTCGATGCGCTTGATGGTCCGGGCGCGGACCGCACCGAAGCTGCCGCCCTGCTTGCCGTCCTTGCTCCAGATCTCGACGGCGACGCGGTACGCGCCCGTCTGGTAGGTCGCGGTCCCGTAGTCGCCGCTGCCCGGAGAGGTCGAGACCGGTGGTCCCCAGGTCGCGTTCGCGTGATCGACGGTGTCGCCGATGGCGACACCGAGGACGCGGTCCCGGTAGGTCGTCCCGACCGCGAGCGTCGTCGCCGTGACCGTATCGACGAGATCCTCGTGGTAGCCGATCACGAGCCCCTTCGCCCCGAACGTGTCGAAGCCCGCGCCCGTCGGATCGGCGGTCCCGAACGCGGCGCGCACGTCGGCCCGCCGCGTCCCCCTCGCCACCGGCAAGCCGCCGGCCGCGACCGGGGCGGCCGCGGGGCCGGTCGGGGGAGCCGCCGCCGGCGGGCGGGTCGGCGGAGCCGCGGTCGGCGAGCCGGTCGGCGGAGCCGCGATCGGCGGCGGGGGCGAGTGCGGCGCCCCGCCGGTCGGCGGTGGGGGCGGCAGGGGTGGGCCGGCAGGCGCCGCGGCCGTCGAGTCGGGCACCGGCGGCGCGGGTGGTGCGGGCTCCTGCGCGGGCGGCGTGCTCGCGCACGAGGCGATCAGCAGCAGCGAGACGAGGCGCATCGCGCCGATGCTACTACTGCCCGGTCGCGCGGTGGGCGAGCCCGAACAGCTG
>JAEUJX010000477.1 GCA_016794545.1 Myxococcales bacterium | reverse complement strand
TGCGGCGGCCGGCGCCGAGCTCGCTGATGTGCACGAGGCCCTCGACGCCGGGGGCGATCTCGACAAACGCGCCGAACGCGAGCAGGCGCGTGACCGTGCCCTTGACGCGCTGGCCGACGGTGAAGCCCGTGGCGGCCTCCTGCCACGGGTCCGTCGCGAGCGCCTTGAGCGAGAGCGCGATCCGCTGGCCCTTCTCGCCCGGCTCGATCTTGAGCACGGCGACCTCGACCTCCTGACCCATCGCCAGGACGTCCTCGGGCTTGGCCACGCGCGAGTGCCCGAGCTCCGAGACGTGCAGCATGCCCTCGATGCCGCCGAGATCGACGAACGCACCGAACGGCTTGAAGCCGACGACCTTGCCCTTCAGCACGGCGCCGACCTCGAGCTTCTTGCGCGTCTCGGCGGCGCGCCTCTCGTTCTCCTCCTCGACGATCGCGCGGCGCGACAGCACCAGGTTGCGGGGCTCGTAGCGCGTGATCTTGAACGTCAGCTTCCGGCCGACGAACACGCCGACGTCCTCGACGAACCGCGCGTCGAGCTGCGAGGCCGGGCAGAACCCGCGCACGCCGGCGACATCGACGGACACGCCGCCCTTCACGACCTCGGTGACGGTCCCGTCGACCGGGATGCCGAGCTCGGCGGCCTGGAGCAGTTCCGCGCTCGCCTGGGGCCCGCGGCCGACCTTGACGCGCAGATCGAGCACGCCGCCGGCATCGCCCGCGACGCGCGCCTCGATCGTGTCGCCGACCTTGACGAGCAGCTTGCCGTCCTTGTCGGACACCTGGCTCTTGTCGAGCGTGCCTTCGGCCTTGCCGCCGGCATCGACGAACACGGTGTCCTTTCCGATCGAGATGATCTTCCCGGAGATCACGTCCCCGACCTTGGGGCGCTTCGCGCGCTTGGCGCCCCCCTGGGCCTCCGATTCGGCGAGCATCGCCGCGAAGTCTTCGTCGTCAGCAGCCATAGGGGGCGCACCCTACTACGGGTTTCCCATCTGCGCGAAGGCCGCCTGCACGGTCGCGTCCTGGGCGCACCGATCCTGGAGCTTCTCCATCCGCTCCTCGAGGCCGAGGTAGCGGGCCTGATGCGCCTCGATGTAGGTGGTGGCCTGCTCCAGGCGGGCCTTGTCGCGGTCGAGGGCGATGGCGTCCACGAACGCCTGGCGGTTCGCGACGAACACCTTCTGCATGGCGGCGCCGGCACCGGCGCACGTGGGCTGCGCCTCACCGGCGGCGACGACCAGCTCGTGCGCCGCCCAGCCGCGCTCGGTGATCTCCTCGACGGTCGGCTCGCGCGGCGAGTCCTTGCACGCGGCGAGCGCGAGACACAGCAGGGCCACCCGGGTCATCACGGCGAGCC
This sequence comes from Myxococcales bacterium, assembly GCA_016794545.1. Classification (GTDB taxonomy): domain Bacteria; phylum Myxococcota_A; class Polyangia; order Haliangiales; family Haliangiaceae; genus JABFXX01. Next base: position 25,082 of record JAEUJX010000477.1, on the reverse strand, counting down.
TGCCACGGTCACGGGTCGTCGACCACGCGGACGTCGCTCGCGTTGTTGACGAGGATCGCCTTGTCGAGGAACGCCGCGAGGCAGCCGGCCGGGACCACGTAGTGCTTGTTGACATCGGAGCCGGCGACCCGGTCGAGCGGCGCGCCGAGCTCGGTCAGCGTCTCCTCGACGAACGTGCCGGTCGGGTTACCCCAGGCCCACGAGGAGACCACGGCATCCGCGTGCTCCGGGACGTCGAGCGAGAGCGAGAACGAGCCGCCCGAGATGTAGAGGTTCCGCTTCACGAGCGGTGCGCGCGGCACGGCGACGGCGCGCCGGGCTGCCTCGACGTTGCCCCACACCTGCCGGTAGATGGTGCCGTACCTGCCGGCGAGCTCCAGCATCCGCCGCTCGACGGCGTCGATCACGGTGGCCGAGTCGGAGCGGTGCCCGATCCACGCCGGGGACAGCCCGTCGATCCCGGCGATCGCGCGCGCGAGGATGTCGATGCGCGGGTCGTCGGCGGTCACGTAGTCGCCATCGCGCCCGCCGCCCCAGAATGCGACCTCTCCGCCGCCGTGGTCACCGCGGTACACGTGAAACCCGTGCCCCTCGACGGTGAAGTTCCGCGTGTCCTGGGTTCCGGGCACGTACGGGGGCAACGGCGTCACCTCCCGAGGATACTCGCCCTCAGTTGGCAGACGCGCGTGGCTGCGCGTTCGGACTGCCGTGCACGCGCGTCACCGGGAACGCTGGCGTCGCGTCGGCGAGCGCCGCCCCGTCGACGCCGAGCGTCTTCGGGTTCAGGAAGGCCACCTTGCGCATGGCCCAGTCCCACACGCGCGTGGGGAGCAGGGCGCTCATCAGGAGCGCGAAGTTCGTCGAGCGCGGCGCGACGTAGCGCGCCGCCGGGCGGCGGGCGTTGACGGCGCGCGCGATCGCCTTGGCGATCACGATCGGGTTCGACGCGAACCGGTCCGCCGTCTTCGACATCTGCTCGTACTTCGCGACCGCACCAGCGTACGGCGTCGCGTCGAACTGCGAGAGGTTGCCGACGGCGGTGGCCTCGAAGTTCGTGCGGATCACGCCGGGCTCGATCAGCGTGACGTCGATCCCGAACGGCCGCAGCTCGTAGCGCAGCGCGTCCGACAGCGACTCGACGGCGTACTTCGTCGAGTTGTAGACGCCGAAGAACGGCAGCGTGATCCGGCCACCGACGCTCGACACGTTGATGATCCGGCCGGCGCGGCGGGCGCGCATCTGCGGCAGGAACGCGCGCGTCACCGCCATCAGGCCGAACACGTTGGTCTCGTACTGGCGGCGCATCTCGGCGTCGTCGATCTCCGACGTCGGTCCGAGCACCCCGAACCCGGCGTTGTTGACGAGCACGTCGAGGCCCTTGCCGCCGGTCAGCTCCGTCACCGCGGCGACGGCCGCGTCGATCGACTCCTTCGACGTCACGTCGAGCACGAGCGTGTCGAGCGTGCCGAGGCCCTGGGCCTCGGTCTTCAGCTTCGCGAGCTCGGCGACCTTGCGGCCCGACGCGATGACGTGGTGGCCGAGCTTCGCGAGGTGGAGAGCGGTCATGCGGCCGATGCCCGCGGTGGCGCCAGTGATGAGGACGGTCTTGGACGTGTTCGACATGTTTCGGGGGCTCCTGAGGTCTCGAAGGGTGGCTGGGAATGAATGTTCATTCCGCGAGAGGTCCAAAAAAACGCGGGGATAGCCCGCGGGGTGCCAAAGACAGAGGGAGAGAGGAGGGTTGGAGGAGGGGCGGGGGCAGGGCGGGACGTGAACGGCACCGCCGCTAGGCCCGGATCGCCTCCCACATGATCTGCTCGGCGAGCTTCCAGTTCGCGTGCTCGGGCGTGGTGCCGTGCTCGACGCAGCTGCGGATCACGCCGACGAACGCGCCCATCACGATGCCCATCAGCAGCGACGGCGGTCCCTGCTTGAGATCGCCGCGCGCCTGCGCCGCGACGACGACGTTGGTGAACGTCACCAGCAGCTGCGCCTCGAGCGCGACGTTCTGGGCGTCGAGGTACGGCGCGTGGTGGTGCAGCTCCATGAACACGAACGCCTTCGGGTTCGCCGTCGCGAACTCGGCCATCCGCATCCACAGGGTGCGGAACTGCTCGCGGGTCGGTGCGGTCGCGGGGAAGTCGACCAGCGCGAGGCGCCCGAACCGGGTCTTCTCCTCGCGGTAGATCACGTTGACCAGCGCTTCCTTCGACTCGAAGTAGCGGTAGATGGTGCCGGCGCCGACCCCCGCGCGCTCCGCGATCTCGGGCACCGCGGTGCCGTAGAACCCGCGCTCCACGAACAGCTCGAGCGCCGCGCCGAGGATCGCCTCGCGCTTGTCGGCCGGCCTGGCCTCGCGCTTCGTCGTCTCGTGGGTCGCCATCGGGGGTGAGGAATGAATATTCATTCCGCGCGCTGGCCGCAAGGGGGATTCGGCGTCCGGTGCGCGATTATTGGTTCGGCCATTCGGCCACTGTGCTAGGAGAGCCGCAATGTCGGCGGGTTACATCGTGCAGGTCCTCGTCTCGCAGTACCCCGGGATCGATCCGTACGCACTTCACGGGCGGCTGCTCGCCTGGAAGCCGGACGTCGCGCTGGTCGGAGGCACGTCGGACCGCGTGTGGTTCGCGGTGCCGACCGAGGATCTGCCGGTCGCCGTCGAGGTGTCGCTCGCACCGCCGGAGGTCTACGCCCAGGCGCTGTGCGACGCGCTGACGTGGACGCCGCGCTGGGAGGACGGCTGGGCGACGATGGCCGAGCGCTATCACGCGTCGATCGTCGTCGCGATGCGGCCGCAGCGGCAGCTCAACCACGCGTCGCTGCTGCTCGGGTTCCTCGCCGTGCTCGACGCGGTGCTCGCCTCGCTCGATGACGAGGAGCGCGAGCGCGCCGTGCTGCACTGGATGCCGGCGCAGCAGCTCCTGACCTACGCGCGGTATCGCGACCTGCGGATGGACCTCGGCCCGTGCGGGCCGGCGGTGAACATCCGCATCGCGAACGCGACGGGGCGTCCCGGCGAGCTGCTCGCCGACACCGTCGGCCTCGCGGACCTCGGTCTGCCGGACCTTCAGACCGTGGTGCGGGGCGAGGACCCCGCCGACGTGCTGCGGCGCATGCGCGTGCTGGTCTCGCGCCTGTTCGTCGGCGCGCGCCTCGGCTGTGCGTGGATGGAAGAGGACGCGATGGTGCCGCCGATGCGCGAGACGCTCACGCTGAAGCTCGATCGCAAGGAGACCGACAGCTGGTGAGCTGCTGCTGAGCCGCTGGTGAGCTGCTGCTGCTGACGAGCTGCTGGTGAGCTGCTGCTGCTGACGAGCTGCTGCTGCTGACGAGCTGCTGCTGCTGCTGAGCTGCGACCGGCGCTGGCGGCGACATCGCCGGCGCCGGGCGCGGGTCGAGCACGCGATCGCTCGCCTCAAGAACTGGCGGGTCCTACGTGACAATCGGCGGCGGGGCCGCCATCTCCAACACACCACCGACGCGATCGCCGCGCTACACAATCTTCAGATCCAGTTTCGGGACAACCCTTAGGATGCGTCGGCGGTCGCGAGCTTCTGGAGCGCGCGCCGGAACACGTCCTCGGGCTGCGCGCCCGAGATCGCGATCGAGCTGTCGAGGATGAAGAACGGTGCGCCGTGGATCCCCATCCCCGGCGCGAGCAGCGCCTCGCGGCGCGACGCGGCGAGCTCGGTCTCGTTCTGCATCAGGTGGCGCACCTCGTCCGCGGTGTGGCCGTGATCTCCGCCGAGCTCCACGAGCAGCTCGACGTCCGAGATGTCGGCGCCCTCGAGGAAGTACGCCTCGAACAGGTCCGTCGCGAGCGCGTGCTGGCGCGCCACCTCGGTGTGGCGCATCAGCGTGTGAGCGCGCGCGGTCGGATACATCCTCGGTTGCTTCGACAGATCGAGCCGGATGCCGCTCGCCTTCGCCTCGGACTCGACCCGCGCGAACAGCGGCGCGGGATCACGGTTGTACTTGCGGCGGAGGTCCTCGTGGATGTCCTTGCCCTCGGGCGGCGTGTTCGGATCGAGCATGAACGGCCGGTACCGGATGCGCGTCGACTCGAGCATCCCCAGGTCGTCGAGCACGTGCTCGAGCCGGTGGGTACCGATCAGGCACCAGGGGCAGACGAAATCAGAGAACACATCGATCTCGGTTGCCACACGACACCTTGGGACGATCCGGCCACCACTGGCAAGGAAACTTCGGCCCACAGCGCGAGATGATCGGAAACCGAACGAGCGTCGGAGACCGCGAACCTCCGCGTCGAGAATCCGCGGGTGTAGATCGCGTCGAGCTTCATCCCCAGGAAGCGTGACGTCGCTCCACTGTCGGCGACCGGCGTGTCGAGGCCGTAGGAGCGCACCAGCTCCTCGAGGTGGTCGTCCTGGGTGCCGATCGGGATCGGAAGAACTCCGGCGACCCAGGTGAACGGGCTCGTGTTGACGTCGCCGCCCATGATCACGGGCGTCCTCTGGCGCGCCGCGTGCTCGAGCACGGGGCGCATCTGGACCTTGCGCTCCTTCACGGTGAGGCGGTTCGTGAGGTGAACGCCGTAGACGGTCACCGGCGTCCCGTCGACGAGCACCGTCGCGACCAGCGCGACGCGGCGGCCGTCGTTGACGTTCGTCTTGATGTCGGGGAGCTCGATCACCTCGCCCGAGAGGATCGGAGCGCGCGAGAGGATCGCGACGCCGTCGGATCCACCGCCCTGCATGTGACCCGGTGCGTAGAGCGTGTAGTAGCCGAGGCGCTTGCCGAGCATGCACGCCGCGCTGCACGGCACCGTCGTCGGCTCGATGCGATGCACCTCCTGCAGGAGGATCAGGTCTGCCTCTCGCAGCTTCGGATCCGACTCGATTCCCCGGATCACGTTCCTCGGTGTCTCGCGGTGGACGTTGAACGTGACCACCCGGAGCGTCCGCGGCAGCGACCGCGCGGCGGCCGTCGCGGGGAACGTGGTCTCGATGCTGGTGTCGGGCGGCTTCGCGCGGACGAGACAGGCCGAGGAAGCGACGGCGAGGGTGAGGGCGGCGAGGCGCATTCCGAGCATCCGTCGATGCTGATCACGATCGCGGGCCCGCGGTTGCTCGGCGCCGCACGCTGCCGCCCGCTGCCGCTCTCTCCACCTGGGGAATTCTCGACGCGGCCCAGCTACGGCGCGGACTGCTACGACCTCCGGGCGCGCGGTGCCCGGGCTCGCGTCGGCTTCCCGGTGTTCTGCACCCGCTCGGCACGTGCGCGCGCCGCCGACATCGCCCACGAGCAGATCGGGCAGCTCGCCGGCTCGTGGCCGCGGGCCGGGCACTTCGCGCGCCCGAAGTAGATCATCTGCAGGTGCAGCGCATGCCACCGCTCGGGCGGGTACAGCGCCTTCAGGTCGCGCTCGACCTCCTCGACGGAGCGCGCGTGCGACAGCTGCCAGCGGCCCGCGAGGCGGTGGATGTGGGTGTCGACCGGAAACGCGGGCACGCCGAACGCCTGGACCATGACGACGCTCGCCGTCTTGTGCCCGACGCCCGGCAGCTCCTCGAGCGCGTCGAGCGCGCGCGGCACCTCGCCGCCGTACGTGCTCACGAGGATCTTCGCCATCCCGGAGAGCGCCTTCGACTTCGCGGGCGCGAGGCCGCACGACCTGATGTACGGCAGGATCTGCGCGGGCGTCAGCTTCGCCATCGCGCGCGCATCCGGCGCCTTCGCGAACAGCGCGGGCGTGACCAGGTTCACCCGCTCGTCCGTGCACTGCGCGGAGAGGATCACGGCGCACAGCAGCTGGAACGCATCCCCGTGATCGAGCGGGATCGCCGGCGAGGGGAAGTGCTCCTCGAGGATCGCGCCGATCTTCGCCGCGCGCTCGGCGCGGTTCATCGCTGATCCTGATCGTCGTCCGAGGCGCCCGAGCCCGCGCCCGCCGGCGGCCGCTTCTTCCCGGACAGCTGGTCGACGAGGTCGAGCGCGGTCTGGTCGGTCGGCTCGGCATACGTGGCCTCCTCGGCCTTCGCGAGCGCCTCGGCAGTGCGGCCCTTGCCCGCGAGGTACTGCGCCTCGGCGACGTACGCCCGCGCGCGGGCGGTCTCGAGCTCCTGCGCGCGGCGCAGCTCCTCGAGCCCTTCGCGCTCCTCGCCGCGCTTCAGCAGCAGGCGGCCGAGCTGAAAGTGACCCGAGCCCTCGTCGGGCGCGAGCGCGACCATCTTGCGGTACGCGCGCTCCGCCGCCTCGGCATCGCCGAGCCGGCGCGACGAACCGCCCCAGAACCGGTAGTAGTCGACCGACACCGACGTCGTGCGATCGACCAGCACCCACAGGGCGAGCGCGACGAGGTGCGCCGCGCCGATCGCCGCGCCGCCGGGACGGCCGCGCAGCCGCCGGTGCGCGACGAGCGCGAGCGGTACGAGGCCGAGCCCGAGCGCGACGCCGAGCGAGAACGGGAGGCGGCACATCAGGGCGACGAGCGTGGTCGCGATCGCGATCCCCGAGAGCGTCACGAGACCGACGAGCAGGTCGCGGGTCGCGGACGGGGCGAACAGCCGGCGGAGCACCTCGAGCGGGCGCCGCTCCGCGAGCCACACGTACGCGCGATCCGGGATCACGAGCAGGTACATCGCGAGCATCAGGTAGGCGAACAGCCCGATCTCGAGGTTGCTCATCAGAATTCCGACGTGGAACGCGACCCCGAGCGGCAGCGCGACGAACCACGCGGGCCGCACCCAGATCGCGACGGCGAGGACCAGCTCGGCGAGGATGGTCAGCCGCGCGACCAGCTTGATGCCGACCGTGTCGTCGATCAGCTCGCGCACCGAGCCCTGGATCTGGACCGACAGCGTGCTGCCGTCGAGCCACGCCGCGTCGAGCTTCGAGATCGCCGCCCACAGGTAGAGGATGCCGAGCTGGACGAGCACGAGCCGCACCGCCCAGGTCCGCACCGTCGTGGCGTGCCCGGCCTCCGCCGGCCGCTGCCACGGCACGAAGCACGCGATGCCCAGCAGCAGCGCGACGAGGTAGTGGTGCTGGTAGCCGTCGAGCTGACTTCCGAAGTACAGCCACGCGTAGATCGCGGCGACGAGCGGCACGGCGATGCGCGTCGCGACGCCGAGCGCGGCGAGCACGAACAGGTAGGCACAGACCAGCTGCGCGATGGCATAGAGCACGCGCGTCGGCCCGAGGCCGTCGAGCAGCGGCAGCTGTGCGACGTTGAAGCCGCCGGCTCCGTACCGCGGCGCGTGCCGCAGCTGCAGCAGCGCGTCGAGCGCGAGCAGCCCGAAGAACACGAGGCGGAACGCGAGCAGCTTCGCCCACGCGACGTCGAAGCCGAACCAGAACGCGGGCGGCTCGGGCGGTGGCTCCGCCGCCCTGGGCTTCGCGATCGCGAGGCCCCGCTTTGCTGGGTCGCGCCGGACCGCCGCAGGCGGCGCCGAGTCGATCGAGGGCGCGGTCTTGTCGGCCGGCTTCTCCGTGGTGGCCGACGGCGCCGTCTTCGCTGGCTTCTTGCCCTTCTTCTTCGCCATCGCCTACAGCTCGGGCACGTCGCAGATGTTGTAGCCGCCGTACGTGCGCTGCTCGCGATCGAGGTACGTGCAGTCGATCGAGATCCGCACCGCCTTGCTCGGGTACTTCTCGCACAGCCGCGCGCCCATCGCCTCGATCACCTGGAAGCGCCCGCGCGAGGCGAGCTCGAGCCACGCCTCGTGGAACTCGCCGGCGAGGTTCAGCGGCGCATCGTCGAGCGTCGCGCTCGGCACGCAGCGCGCCATGCGCATCGGGGAGAACATCCGCCACGCGAACCGCTCGTCGTGCGGGTCCTTGCGCGCGAAGTACGCCAGCGGAAGGAGCAGCTGCAGCACCACGAACGCGAGGATCAGCCGGCCGCGCCACGTGGAGAGCAGCGCCCCGACGTGGGGTGTCGCGTACAACCAGCGCAGCAGCGTGACCACGGCGAGAGGCTACAGCGGAAGTGCCGCCTGGGAGGCGATCAGCGGCGGCCGAGGTGGCGGGTGGTAGGTCAGATCCTGGTCGACGCGGGCGCCCGGCGGCAGGGGCGCCCGGTGGACGAGCTGGCCGCCTTCGAACGAGGCGACCGGCTGACCGTCGAGGAACAGCACCGCGTTGCCGACGATGGCCGGCACGCGGGGGCCGGGCGACAGCACGCCGACCAGGTTCAGCGGATCGGTCGCGGCGACCCGGCACACCTCGGTGCCCGGCGACGGGTTGCGCGCCGCGCGCAGCTCGTCGAGCGCCTCGGGGAGCGCGAACTGCTCGCCGACGAAGCCGTGCACGAACCGGCCGCCGCGGATCTCGCCGCGCGCCTCGAGCCGGCGCAGGGCGACCAGCACGTCGCGCCACGGCGGCAGCGACGATTCGCGGGACAGGAGGTCGCGGAACACCACGCCGTAGCGGAGCAGCAGCTGGCGCGCGGTGGCCTCGGCGTCGATCTCGGCCGTGCTCGCCGGCGGCAGCAGCGACCACCGGCCCGCTGCCGTCGGCAGCGCGCGCAACGCGTGGGCCGGGCGCTGCGAGTCCTTGGTGCGCGCGCGCTTGATCGCATCGGCCCACTTGCGCACCGGCGGCACCGCGCCTGGGGTATTGCGCGACCGCGCATCGAGCGCCTTGTCGAACAGGCTCTTCACCTCGCCGCGCTTGCGATCGACGAGCACGCGCAGGCTGGCGAAGCCATCGGCCGTCGCGAGGCCGGCACCGACGAGCTCCCACAGCGCCTCCTCGATCTCGGCCGGCTGTCGCTTCAACGCGCCGGCGAGGTCCGCGAGGAACGACGCGCCGTGCGCCGCCAGGTAGTCGCGCACCTGCGTGGCGAACGAGCCGAGCACCGGCGGCTCCTCGTTGCCGATCGCCGCCGCGGCGCGCAGCCACTGCGCATCCCGGCGGAGCATCAGCGCGAGCGGCGCCGAGCGCGACGGCGCCGTGGTCCGCCTCGGCGGCAGCGTGCCTGCCATGTCCGCCGGGAGATCCGGATCTCGCAGGCGCATCAGCGCCGACGACGTCACCAGGTGGATGATCATCTGCTCGCCGTAGCCCGGCTCGCGACCGCCGGTCAGCGCCGCGGTCGCCGCCGCCTTGATCTGCGCGCGCGTGCCACCGGCCGTGGCGGCGGCCATCGCGGCGACCTCGGCGAGGTTGTACGGGTGCTGGGGATCGTGCGGGTCCTGCTGGTAGCGCTGCCGATCCGCCCGCAGCTCGGCCATCGCGTCCTCGACGGGGATCGCCTGCGAGCTGCGCGGCGAGAGGCGGCACCACACCACGTGGCCCGCGAGGCACAGCTGGTCGAGCAGCGTCTGGTCGTAGCCGTGCACCCGCGCCGGCAGCACCTCGCGCTCCCACGCGCCGGCGGCGGTCTCGAAGCCCTGGAGCTGCTCGATGACGCGCGCGAGGCCGTCGCCGCCGATCACCTGCGTGTGCTTCGCGACGCGCTGCCAGCGCAGCAGGAACCGCATCAGCGCCGCGGCGCCGACGGGCTCGATCTCCTTGCGCAGCTTCGCGAGGGTCAGCCGGTGGATGCGCGCGAGCACGCGCCGGTTGCACCACTCGAGATCCGGCGACGTCCCGGCCGCGTCGGCCGCGACGAGCGCCGCGCGCATCGTGGTGGCGGGCTCGGGCCGCGCCGCCGCCGGGCGGAACGTCCCGCGCAGGATCGCGCCGTCGCCCTCGAGCGCGAGCAGCGCGCCGATGATCTCCCCGATCGGAAGGCCGAGCTCGGCCGTCAGCTCGCGCGCGGTCACGGGGCCGCGGTGATCGAGCTGCGCGCTGACGATCTTGCCGATCGCGTCCTCGCGCGGCGGCACCTTCGCCCAGCTCGGCGTCGCGATCATCGGCGTGCACTCGACGCCCTCGCCGAGCAGCACGCGCGCGACGCCGAGCCGCTCGGTCGCGCACCACGCCGCGTGCTCGACGCCGTCGTCGCTCGAGCGTGCCGCCGCCTCCGGCGGTGCCGCGCGGTCCTCGCCGGACCTCGCGATCCAGCGCAGCCGCACGGCGCGGCCGGTGGCCGCCAGCGCGGCGAACCAGTCCTCCGCGCCCGGGGCGAGGGCCTTCCCCTGTGGCTCGGGGACGAGCCACAGCGCGAGCAGCGCGTCGTGGAGCTCGTCGACGTCGCGGACGGTCGGAGCGACCTCCTCGGCCGCCGCGGCGATCGCGTTCGGATCGAGCGCGCCGACGTCATCGGAGCTCTTGATCTGCGCGGGCAGCCCGCGGCGCAGCTGCACCGCGCGGGTGCGGCGCTCCTCGAGCGGCGCGTCGTCGAGGAACGCGTACGGGTTCGCGTTCAGGAGCTCGTGCGACAGCGGGCTCGGCTCGACGGTGTCCTTCGCGAGGATCTGGATCTCGCCCCGCTCGAGCTGCTCCATCGTCGCGCGCAGGCCCTCGACATCCATGGCCTCGACGAGGCAATCGCGCACCGTCTCGAACACCAGCGGGTGATCGGGCACCTCGCGCGGTCCGGTGATGTTCTCTCCGCACGCGACGGCCTGCGGGAACACGACACTCAGCGTGTCGGCGGCGCGCATCTTGACGAGGTGCGGAGCGACCTTCTTGCCGTTCTTGCGCCGGAGCACCGTCAGTGCGCGGGTCACGTTCCACCGCCAGCGGATCTCGAACATCGGGCGGTCGAGCAGTGCCTGCACGAGCGTGGCCTCGGCCTGGTGCGACGGCACGTAGCCGAACACGGTGTCGAGCGGGAAGGAGTGCGGCTGGCCGAGCGAGATCACGATGCCGTCGTCGGTCGCGATCGCCTGGAGCTCGAAGTCGAACGTGACGCAGAACTTCTTGCGCAGCGCGAGGCCCCACGCGCGGTTGATCCGGCCGCCGAGCGGCGCGTGGATGACGAGCTGCATCCCGCCGGCCTCGTCGAAGAACCGCTCCGCGATCAGGAGGTCCTTGCGCGGCAGCGCGCCGAGCGCGATCCGCGCCGCCGCGAGGTACGCGACGAGCTGCTGCGCCGCGCGCAGCGGCATGCTGGTCTCGGTCGCGAGCCAGGTGGCGAGCGCGTGCTCGTCATCACCGCGCGTGAGCCGCGCGTCGAGCTCGCCGCGCAGGTCGCTGACCTCGTCGGACAGCTCGCGCGTGCGCGCGGGTGCCTCGCCGAACCAGAACGGGATGGTCGGCGGCTGGCCCTTCGCGTCCTCGACGTAGACCTTCGCCATCTCGATCCGCCGGATCTTCCAGGCGGTGTTGCCGAGCTGGAAGATGTCTCCCGCGGAGCTGTCGATCGCGAAGTCCTCGTCGACCTCGCCGACCTTGGTCTCCTCGGGCCACTGGACGACCGCGTAGTTGTTGTTGTCGGGGATCGCGCCGCCGCACATGATCGCGGCGAGCCGTGCGCCGCGGCGCGCCTTCAGCACGCCCGCGACGCGGTCCCGGTGCAGGTGGGCGCCCGTGCGGCCGCGCCGGTCCGAGACGCCCTCCGACAGCATCTCCAGCACCTGCTCGAGCTTGGTCTCGTCGAGCTGCTCGTACGGCACCGCGCCGGCGATCAGGTCCCGGAGCTCCTCCTCGCGGATCTCCTCGGCCGCGCAGGTCGCGACGATCTGCTGCGCGAGGATGTCGAGCGGCGCGTCGCGCACGTGGATCTCGTCGAGGTTGCCGCGCCGCACGCCGCGGATCAGCGACGCGCACTCCATCAGCTGATCGCGGGTGAGCGCGAACAGCCGGCCCTTCGGCGTGCCGCCGAGGGTGTGGCCCGAGCGGCCGACGCGCTGGAGCAGCGTCGCGATCGAGCGCGGCGATCCGATCTGGACGACGAGGTCGACCGCGCCGACGTCGATGCCGAGCTCGAGCGACGCCGTCGCGACGGCGCACTTCACCTGCCCGAGCTTCAGCTTCTGCTCGGCGGCGAGGCGCAGCGCGCGCGACATCGAGCCGTGGTGCGCGACCACGTGCTCCTCGCCGAGCCGCTGCTCGAGCGCGGCGGACGCCTTCTCGACGAGGTTGCGCGTGTTCGCGAACACGATGGTGGAGCGGTGCTGCGTGACCAGCTCCGCGATCCGGTCGTACACGCGCCCCATCTGCTCGTGCGACGCGACCGCGCCGAGCTCGTCATCGGTGATCTCGATGCCGAGATCGATCTCGCGCCGGTGGCCCGCGTTGCAGATGTGCGGCAGCGGCCGGCGCGCGCCGACGAGCAGCCGCGCGATCCGCTCGATCGGCTTCTGCGTCGCGGACAGGCCGATGCGCGTGGGCGCCTTGCCGGTGCACTGGACGACCAGCCGCTCGAGCCGCTCGAGCGACAGCGCGAGGTGCGCGCCGCGCTTGTCGCCCGCGACCGCGTGGATCTCGTCGACGATCACGGCGCGCAGCTCGCCCAGCGCCGCGCGGCCGCGCTCGGTCGTCAGCAGGATGTAGAGCGACTCCGGCGTGGTGACCAGGATGTGCGGCGGGCGCTTCGCCCACTTCGCGCGCTCGCTCGCGGGCGTGTCGCCGGTGCGCACGGCGACGCGGATCTCCGGGATCGACTCGCCGCGCGCCGCCGCGTACGCGCGCAGCTCGCCCAGCGGCGCCTCGAGGTTCCTGTGCACGTCGTTCGACAGCGCCTTGAGCGGCGAGATGTAGAGGATCTGCGTGCGGTCCTCGAGGCCCTGCTCGATCCCGCGCCGCACCAGCTCGTCCATGCACGCGAGGAACGCGGCGAGCGTCTTGCCGGAGCCGGTGGGCGCGGCGATCAGGACGTCATCGCCGGCGGCGATCCGCGGCCAGCCCTCGCGCTGCGGCTCGGTGGGCGCACCGAACCGCTCGCGGAACCATCCGCGGACGAGCGGATGAAAGGCGTCCAGGACGTCGGGCACGGCAGGACAGCCTATCAAACCGGTACGATCTCCGTCGAGAACGGGGGATCGCAAGGCCCGGCTTGGCGCGGAGGTGATCGCTACCAGTCCGGCGGGCAGGCGGCCCAGCAGTCGCTGTTGCTCGCCGCGTCGCACAGCTCGCTCGCGGTCAGCGTGCGCGCGAACACGGAGATGTTGTCCAGCCCACCGACGAACGGCTGCGAGAAACTCGGGCCGGCGTCGATATTTCCGCCGACCGCGAGGCCCTCGGCGCCGTCCGTGGGGATCGGGTTGTTGTAGTTCTCGCAGCCCGCGAGGTGGCCGTTGACGTAGATGCGCAGCGCGTCGCGTGCCCGATCGTACGTGCAGCCGACGTGGTACCAGCTGCCCGGCTGGACGCCGAGCGCGGCGTCGACGGTCGTGGTGCCGACGCCGCAGCGGAACTTGCCGTTGTCCAGGTACTCGACGAAGTACTGCTTGTTGTTGTCGAGCGCCCAGTACGCTTTTCCGCGGCCCGGCTTGCTGTTCGGGTGCGCCCACAGCGACACGGTGAGGTTGTCCGTGATGTCGAGATCCGCGGTCTCGGCGACGACCATGCGCGACGTCGCCGCGAGCTGACCGGCCTTCTCCTGGTCGCGCGTCATCACCGTGACGTCCGTGCAGACCGCGTCGTGACCGAGCGGCGAGCCGTCATCGCCGGCCCTGGTGTCCTCGAAGTCGAGGCACAGGCGGAGCGCGGTGTCCGTGATCGCGCAGCGCCGCGCGGTCGGCGGCGGCAGCGAGCCCGGGTCCGGACCGGCGCCGCCCGGATACGGATCCTCGGGATCCGGTCCTTGCCCCGGCTCGGGAGCCGTGAACCCGCACGCCGGTGCGAGCACGAGGATGAACAAGAGGGTCCCGGGCCTCACGGCTCTCCGAGGTTGCAAGGCGGGTGCCGCCCGCGGACCCAGCAGTGGCGCGCGGTTAGGCGCGGTCAGGACGCGTCAGCCTGGAGAGCGGTGGCTCCACGCCTGGGAGTAATGGAAGTGAATCTGGTCCTCGTCGTAGCGGTGTGCACGAAGTGCGCAGGCGTCGCGGACGGCGAGCCACGCGCGCCAGTCCGTCGTCGGCAGCGCGGCGGCGAGGGCGGCACGGCACGCTTCTCCGCAGGCGCACGGCTTCGCGATCGGCGCTCGCACGGGTGGCTCGCCGCCGTACCTTTCGATCGCGATCACGGCGCGCAGCGCGATCCACGGGCCGTAGATCGGATGGATCACCAGCTTGCTCGGAGCCAGCGCGCCGAACCCCACCGCGTGCGCGAGGCGCCCGAACGGGAGGAACGCGCCGTCGTAGGAGCGGTGCGCGAACAGCACGGGCGCGGCCGGGAACGCCTCGGCGATCGCGCGCTCGGTGTAGCGATCGAGCGGATCGGGCTCGTCGCGGCGCGCGGCGCAGAACGGCGCCCATAGCGCGCGCGTGTTCGCGATCAGGATCCCGACGCGTGGTCCCGCGGCGAGGCGCTCCCAGCCGGGCTCGCGCGCGGCCGCGTGCGCGTCGAACGCGTGCGCGAGGTCGAAGCCGCGCGTCGCGAGCTGCTCTAGCTCCTTCACGCGGCGAGTGTGGCATGCTGCGCGCGTGCCGGCGCGGCTGCACCACGAACGGATCGCGCGGAGCGACTCGCAGCCCGAGCGCTGGCTGCTCCTGACCCACGGCATCTTCGGCAGCGGCGGGAACTGGCGCGGCATCGCGCGCAAGGTGAACGAGCGGCGCCCCGCGTGGGGCGTGGTGATCCTCGACCTGCGGCTGCACGGGCGCTCCGAGGACGGCGCGCGGCCGCACACGATCGACGCGCTCGCCGACGACGTCGCGGCGCTCGCGCGCGAGCTCGGCGGCGTCGAGGCACTCGCAGGCCACAGCCTCGGCGGCAAGGTCATGGCCGCGGCGCGCGCCAAGCTCGACGTGCGGCAGACGTGGATGCTCGACTCGAGCCCGAGCGCGCGCCCCGAGGCGCTGGCCGATCGGGACAACAGCGTGCTGCGGGTGCTCGGCGATCTCGAGCGGCTGCCAAAGACGTTCGGCAAGCGCGACGAGATGGTCGCGGCGCTCGTGGAGCGCGGCCACGACACCGCGCTCGCGCAGTGGCTCGCGATGAGCGCGGTGCCCGCCGGCGACGTGCTGCGGCTGCGCTTCGACCTGGCGGCCCTGCGCGAGGTGCTCGCGGATTACTACGCGGTCGATCTGTGGCCGAGCGTGGACGATCCGGCAAAAGGTGGCGTGGAGCTCGTGATCGCGGATCGCTCGCGCGTGTTCGGAGACGACGATCGGGCGCGGATCCCGCGTGAGCCCGCGCACGTCCGTGCACATCACGTGAATGCCGGGCATTGGCTTCACATCGAAGCGCCCGCGCCGGTGGTCGAGCTGCTCTCGCAGCACCTGCCAAGCTAGTTGGCAGTGCTGGTGACAGTTGACCCCGAGGCGGTCGACCGAGCGCGCGAGGTCACAAAGGGCTCGCCAATCGCAACGCGCGAGCGCTACGGTGTGTCGACGTACCCGTGGCGGCGCGCGTGACTCGAGCACTGCTGTTGCTGGCAACCCTGGTGGCGCCTTCCGCATACGCGGAGCCGTTCACCTGGAAGGCGCCGGCGAAGTGCCCGCGCGCCGACGACGTGGTGGCGCGGATCGAGCGCCGGCTCGGTGCGCCCGTCGGCGATGCCGTGCGGGGCGTCGAGATCCGGATCACGCGCGAGGGCGCCGGCTTCGTCGCGGAGATCGACGCGCGCGCGCTCACCGTCGCGAACGACGTGCGCACGCTGCGCAGCGCGCGCTGCGACGAGCTCGCCGATGCGATCGCGGTGATCCTCGCGCGCCTCGCGACCGAGCAGCGCGAGCGGGTGACCACCGCGCCCGAGCCGGTGCTCGCGGTCGAGCTTCCATCGGCACCGTCCGAGCGCGAGCTGCCGGCCGCGTTCGTGCGCCGCGATGTCGTCGCGTCCCCGCCGGCGGTGCGCGCCAAGAAGTGGGGAGGGGGCGTGCGGCTGCTCGGGCTCTCCGGCGTCGGTGCGTTGCCGCGGATCAACATCGGCGTGGAGCTCGGGGCGTACGCGCGGCGCGAGACCGCGTTCGCCGAGCTCGCGGCCGGGATCTGGGTGCCGCAGGACGCGCGGCTCGATCCGGGTGGCCCGGCGCGAGTCGACGTCAGCCTGAAGGTGGTGACGCTGCGCGGGGGGTGGGCGACCGAGAAGCTCCCGATCCGCGCGTGGCTCATGACCGAGGCGGGCGTGCTCTCCGGCGCCGGCATGGACGTGATCGACCCGCGGACGGCGGCGAGCTCGTGGTTCGCGCTCGGAGGTGGGTTCGGCGTGGCCTGGCCGATGTCCCAGCACGCCCGCCTGGTCGGGACGTTCGAGCTGGCGATCCCCCTGAAGCGCACGACGTTCATGCTCGAGAACGGAGGCAGCCTCTTCACGCCGGCGGCCGCGGCCGCCCGCTGCGCCCTCGGCCTGGAATTCGGCTGGCGATGAGCGCGCTTACCGCCTCGCAGGCTCGGCGAACTTTCCGTGACGGATCCGGCGGCCCGGCGGCACTCACGCTGCAGATGCCCGCCGTGGCCCACGCGCTCGAGACCCCGGCCGACGAACGCCACGCGGCGTCGTTCGACGAGGTCTACGCCGAGCACGTCGGGTTCGTGTGGCGCGTGCTCCGCACGTTCGGCGTGACCGACGCGCAGATCGAGGACGCCGTGCAGGACGTGTTCATCGTCGTGCACCGACGCCTCCCCGAGTTCGAGGGCCGCGCGGCGATCACGACGTGGCTGTTCGCGATCGCGCGCCGCGTGGCGAGCGCGCACCGGCGCAAGCGGGCGGGCGATCGGACCGAGGAGCTGAAGGAGGAGCCGGCGGGCGGCGCCGACACGTTCGCGGCGCTGTCGCGCGCGCAGGCCGCCGCCCAGGTGCTCGCGATCCTCGACAAGATGGACGAGGACAAGCGGGTCGTGTTCGCGCTCGTCGAGCTCGAGCAGCTGAGTGTTCCCGAGGTCGCGCGCATGCTCGACCTCAACCTCAACACCACCTATTCGCGGCTGCGCCTCGCGCGCGCGGCGTTCGAGGCGGCGGTGAAAGCCCAGGTGAAGCGATGATCGAGCAAGGCGGAGAGCTCAGCGCCTCGGCGCGCGCGCTGCTCGATGCGGCGCGCGATGGCCTCACCCCCGACGCGGCCGCCGTGCGCCGTGTCCGCGACAAGGTCGCCGCCGGCACCGCGGCCGGTGCGGGTGTGGCGCTCGCGCTCAAGCTCGGCGTCCTCTCGGTGATCGCGGCGGTCGCGATCGGCGGCGCCGTGCACGCCTCGCGCGACGGCGGCGGCGACGGTCACGCCGCGCCGGCGATCGCGCTGCCATCGAGCGGTAGCGAGTCCGCGCCGGTCGAGGTGCAGAGCGGTGGCGTCGCCGACCCCGCGCCGCCCGCGCGTGCGCCCGTGCCCGTGCCCGCGATCGCGATGCCGAGATCCGAGGCGCGCGCCGATCTCGCGCGCGAGGTCGCGCTGATCGATCGCGCGATGGTCGCGCTCAAGGCCGGCGACGCGCGCGAGGCGCTCATGCACGTGCGCACGCACGGCAAGGAGACGCGGGGCTCCGGCCAGCTCGCCGAGGATGCCGCGGCGATCGAGATCGAGGCACTGTGCCGGCTGCACGACGCCGCGGTCTCCGCGAAGCTCGACGCGTTCGACGCGCGGTTCCCGCGCTCCGCGCAGCGCTCGCGCCTCACCACGGAGTGTCCGTGAAGCGCCTCGGGCTGCTCGCGCTCTCGCTCGCGGCCTGTCACGACACGATCGTGGTCGGCGGTCTCCAGGAGGTCGCGGCGGTCCGCTCGATCCCGAACCGCGACCTCGACCTCCTGTTCGTCATCGACAACTCCGCCTCGACCGGCGACAAGCAGGCCGCGCTCGCCGCCGCGTTCCCGCGGATGATGGACGTGCTCTCGCAGATCGACGGCGGGCTGCCGAACCTCCACATCGGCGTGGTCACCACCGACATGGGCACGTCCTCGTCGGGCGACGCGCTCCCCGCGCCCGCGATCGGCCAGCTCGGCGCCGGCGGCTGCGCCGGCCGTGGCGACGATGGCGCCCTGAAGCGCACGCCGACGATGACCGAGGCGTTCCTGTCCGACGTCGAAGGGCCCGGCGGTACGCGCGTGCGCAACTACAGCGGCACGCTCCGCGAGGTGTTCGGCGAGCTCGCGCACGTCGGCTACACCGGCTGCGGCATCGAGCAGCCGCTGGCGGCGATGAAGCGCGCGCTCGGCAATCCCGCGAACGCCGGCTTCCTCCGCGACGGCGCGAACCTCGCCATCGTGATCCTCGCCGACGAGGACGACTGCTCGCTCGCGACCGGCGCGCTGCTCGGCCCCGACTCGCAGAACCTCGGCCCGCTCGACTCGTTCCGCTGCTTCCGGTTCGGCGTCGAGTGCGCCGAGGACACGAACACCATCGGACCCAAGACCGGATGCATGGCCGCGACCGCCTCGCCGTACGTCGACGATCTGAACCCGTTCGTCGACGCGATCCTCGCGGCCAAGTCCGACGCGCGCATGGTGATGACCGCCGCGATCGTCGGCGACCCCACGCCCGTCGCCGTGGAGCTCCGCCAGCCGCCCGGCGGTGGCACGCCCGCGCCCGCGCTCGCGCACTCCTGCACGTTCGACTCGCCGGCCGGCGTCGCCGTCGCGGATCCCGGCGTCCGCCTCGCGGGCCTGCTCGAGTCGTTCCCCGGTCGCAGTGCGCTGACCTCGATCTGCTCGGCCGACCTCACGAACCCGATGCAGCTGATCGGCGACTCCGCGAAGAAGCTGATGGGCGACACCTGCCTCGACACCACGACGCTCGCCGATGTCTCGCCCACCGACGACGGCGTCCAGCCGTCCTGCGAGGTCGCCGACATCCGCGACTCCGCGCCCGGCGCCGTCACGATGCTGCCGCTCTGCTCGTCGGGCGCCCCCGACTGCTACGAGCTCGTCGCCGACGCCGCCGTCTGCCCGGCGACCGCCGACCACCTCCGGGTCAAGATCCACCGCTCTGCTACGGTTCCCGAAGACTCGTGGACGTACATCCGCTGCCAGCTCGCGCCCTGATCGCGGTCGGGCTCCTCGCCGCCTGCGGCGACGGCGAGCCGGAGGTGTATGCGGATCTTCCGTCGATCGAGATCGCGGCGTTCGCGGTGCCGCAGCGACACGATCTGGACCTGATGTTCATGATCGATGACTCCACGAACTACGACATGGAGATCAACCTCGCGGTCGCGATGCCGACCCTGACGGCTCGGCTGATGGCCATGGGGGTCTCGAGCCTGCACATCGGCGTCGCGACGTCGGACCTGGGAACCACGGGCAGCGTGAATCCCGACATGCCGGGGCCTCCGGTCGGCCAGGTCGGCAACGGCGGATGCGCCGGGCACGGCAAGGACGGCGTGCTCCAGACCAGCGGCGCCGCCGTGACGGGGGCGTTCATCATCGACGAGCCCGGTCAGCGCAACTACACCGGCACGCTCGACGAGGTCCTCGGAACGATGGTGAAGGTGGGATCGGGCGGTTGCGGGTTCGAGCAACCGCTGGCGGCGATCGGTCGCGCGCTGACCAACCCGGTCAACCTCGGGTTCCGGCGAGCGGACACCGACCTCGCGATCGTCCAGCTGGCCGACGAGGATGACTGCTCGTTCCTGCATCCCGGCTTGCTGGACCCCGCTGCCGCCGGACTCGGGCCGCTGCAATCGTTCCGCTGCACGCGCTTTGGACTGCGTTGTGACGAGAACCTCGACGAGCTCGGCGAGAAGCACGGCTGCCACGCCGACGAGGAGTCGACGGTCGTCACCGGGGTTGCCGGCCACATCGCAGCGCTTCGCGCAGCGGCGGTCCGGCCGCCGACGTTTGCGGCGATCGTCGGCCCGCCCTCGCCCGTGATCGTCGAGCAGCGGACGCCACCGGGAGGCGGCACGGCGGTCACGTCGCTCGCACACGCGTGCAGCTACACGGGGCTGGGCGGCCTCGAGGTGGCCGATCCAGCGGTGCGCGTCGCCGATGTCGTGCGAGCGATGGAGGGCCGTGGCGTTCTCGCGAATGTCTGCGTGAGCGACCTGCGGCCTGCGCTCGAACGGATCGCCGACACGATCGGGGGCGCGTTCGGGGTCGTCTGTCTCGACACGACGATGCTGCGCGACAGCTCCTTCGATCCGGGCATTCAGCCGACCTGCACCGCCGAGCTCGACGGTGTGGCCGTGCCGTTCGAGATCGTGGCCGATCCCGCGGCATGCGTGGCGGTGCCGGACCACCTGCGGCTCGTCGTGCACCCGGACGCGGGCGCGACCGGAACCGTGCGCGTTCGCTGCGAGGTGCCGGGGTAAGCGATCACGATACTTGCCGGCGTCCGGGATACGGACGCGGATCTCGATCGGAGCGCGAGATGTCGATGGCTTGGCCGTGGCCTCGATCGTGCTGGTCGCCGTTGGCGCTACCGGCAGAATGGAGACGGGACATGGCCGATGACAGCCTGACCACGCGCGTGCTGATCGAGATCCGCGACGAGATTCGCCAGACCAACGCCCGGATCGATCAGACGAACGCGCGGCTCGATCGGTCGACCACGCGACTCGAGAGCGCCATCGAGCGTCTGCGGGACGAGGTCAAGGGAGAGTTCCTCGAGCTCGAGGTCCGGCAATCGACCCGCGTGATGCAGCAGTCGGCGATCTTGCTCGATCTCCGGGCCGTGTTCGCCGACCGCTTCGAGCTTCGCGAGCGCATCGAGCGCCGCGAGCAGGAAATTGCCGAGCTCCGGAAGGCACGCGGCTGATGGACGGGCGCGAGATCCACGACCGGATCCGGCAGCTCCGTCGCGAGACCGCGGAGCTCCGGCGCATCACGCGCGACAAGATCGAGCGCGCGAACGAAGGAATCCAGCGCGCCGACGTGCGGATCGCGGAGTTGCAGCGGCGCTGGCCGCGAGCAGCTCTGAACGCGACGCCGCATGGGCGAAGATCGATCTGCAGCTCGCGACGCTCGCGCGCGAGCGATACGTGATGCTGCGCGAGGAGGGGGACATGCGGGAGCGGATCGACCGGTGCGACCGCGAGCTCGACGAGCTCGAGAGCCGCGCTGGCTGATCACCAGCTCGAGCTGGCGCCGCCGCCGCTCCAGCCGCCGGACGAGCTGCCGCCGCGGAAGCCGCTGCCGCCCGACGAGCTGCCACCGCGGAAGCTGCCCCACGAGCTCGAGCTGTTGGTGCGCGCGGCGGCCGCGGTGAAGAACACGATCGCGGCGATGTAGAGCACGCCGCCGAGGATGAGCATCATGCACCACAGGGTCTCGGCGACGATGCCGCGATCGGAGGTGATGGTGCCGTTCGCGGACAGCGTCGCGCGCGAGGCAATGCGGGAACGCGCCCACAGGTTCGCGCCGCCGATCAAGAGTCCGCCCAGCAGCACGGCGCCAACGATCGCAGTCCAGTTGATCGGGCGCTTCGGCGCTTCGTACGAAGGGCTCGGTCCCGGCGGCGGGGCAGGGGGCGTCGTCGTCGAGAGCGGCGGGTCGAACGCGGTGTTGCCGGCGCTCGGGTCGGGGACCTGCGGGTGCGGGCTCTCGAGATCCGGCGCGACGCCGGCGACGCCGGCCTTGACCTCGGCGATCACCGCACGGATCGCGCCGGTGTAGTCGGCGGAGCGCAGGTAGCCCTTGATGTTGTCGAGGATCGACTGCGCGCGCGCGTCGGGGAACGTGCCGCGCAGCGGTTCGGAGACCTCGAGGCGGGACCTGCGATCCTTGATCGCGAGCACGAGCACGGCGGCCGGCGTGGTGCCGGTCGCCCAGCGCTTGGCCGCGGTGCGGGCGTAGGTCTCGATCGCGGTGCCGCCCGTCGAGGTCACCACGATGACGGCGAGGTCGACGCCGGTCGCCCGCAGCTCGGCGAGCTCGGTCTCGAGCGCGGGCTCGTCGGCGTCGGGCACGACCTGCGCGGCGTCGTCGAGCGGATGCTCGCGCGTCGGGGCGGCGGCGGCCGGGACGGCGAGCAGCGCGAGGGCGACGACGGCGAGCGCGAGCCTCACGCCGAGACTCCGTCATCGAGCTCGTTGCCGTGGCGGTCGGCGCCCGGGCAGCACTGGCCAAGCACGGCGCCGAGGGCGGCGATCGCGGCGCACAGCACGTCGATGGTGAGCACCGGGCTCGCCTTCAGCGCATCGAACACCGGTCGCCACGTCGCGGGCAGGTCTCCGTGCTTCACGCCGGCGCCGGCCCACACGGCGGCGGCCTTCGACTCGGTGGCGATGTAGAGCAGGGTGCCGGTCTTGTCCTGCGTCCTGTCGACGCCCTTCGCGGCGTAGAGCTTCGCCGCGCGCTTCAGCGGGTCGCCGAACACGCGCGGCTCGATGTGCACGACGATCTCCCCGCGATGACCGGCCTCGGCGTCCCCGATCGCGCGCGCGAGGCGGGCGCGATCGCCGGCCGCGAGCTTCACTCGCCGGACTCCTCGTCGGGCGGCGGCTCGGAGGCTCGCTGCGCCGGGAGCTCGCGAGGCGGCAACAGCTCGGGCTCGATATCGACGGGCGCGGCCATGAAGATCGCGGCGTCGAGCTTCTTGAACGCGCGCTTCTTGTACCAGTTGAGCGCGCGCTCGTTGTTCTCGGCGACCTCGAGCACCAGGTGGTTGAGGCCGTGCACGCGCGCGAGGTGGTGCAGCTGCTCCATCGCGAACGACCCGACGCCACGCCCGTGCCAGTCGGGATGAACGGCGAGCTCGTCGACGAACAGCGGCCGCATGTCGCGCTTCTCGAAGTAGCGCGGGTTGATCCAGTTGTCGGAGCCGGTCACCTCGTAGCTGCACTCCGCGTACGCGACGATGTCGCCGTCGACCTCGAACAGCAGCTGCTCGATGCCCTCCTCCTCGAAGATCTCCGAGAACCGGTGCTTCGAGCGCGGGCGCTGGTACTCGACGGTCTCCGCGTTGACGTCGCGGAACGACAGCTTCAAGAAGTCCCAGACGCGATTGATGTCGCGCCGGTTCATGTGCCGGACCTCGATCACGGGCCCGACCTCCTTCTTCTTCTTGCGCCGGCCGGCCTTCGGAATGACCCGCGGGCGATCGTCGGCGGCGCTGGAAGGAGGCGGAGGCGCAGGTGGGGTGCGCTTGCGCGCCATCCCCACGATCAGAACCCACCAGCGCGCCCAGGGGCAAGGCGCGCGGGGTGCGAATCGGACGGCTTCTCACTACTGTGCGGTGACGGTGCCCAGCATTGGCGCGGGCGAGATCACGGAGCCGAACGTGATCATGACGTTGGCTGCCGCGCGACCACGGAGCACGATGAAGCCCCTCGATCCGCCGCCGGCCCCGCCACCGTAGTTCGCGGCGCCCGAGTCAGAAGGTTGACCGTCTGCGCTGGGAAACGTTGTGCCCTCGGCCTCGGGCCCGCCGTCGCCGTATGTCGTGGTCGTGATGTCACCACCCGCGGCGCGGGTCGCTGATAGCTGGCCGTTCTCACCGTAGGCGTGTTGGTTGAGGAAGAACCCGCCCATCATGACCAAGTTGCCGCCGCCCCCAGCGCCCCCTCCACCATTGGCCACAGCGATCGCCCCGGTAGAAACGTTCACCGTTGGTGCCTCGACGACGAGCATTCCGCCGCTGCCCCCGCCTCCAGCCGTGTTGCTGCCCGGGTCGGGGTATGTCGGGCCTCCCCCGCCTTCGCCGTTGAGGTTGATCACTGCGGAGGCTGCGAACGTCACCCTCGTCAGCGAGACAAGGTGTAGTCCGCCGCCACCGCGGCCGCCTGACGCGCGCACGACGCTAAGAGTTCCGACGTTTCCGCCCGCGCTGCCGCCGAACAACGTGGTGGTGAACGCGAATGCCTGGCCGCCAATGCCACCGGGGACATCGGTGCTGCCGTTGCAGGCGGTGCACTTACCACCGTTACCCCCGGCGAATGCGGCGCCGCCGCCACCAGCGCCCGGGGCCGTGTACTGGCCGTTGCTGTTGGTACCAACCGTGGAAACGGAAGCACCCGGAGAGGGTCCAGGCGCGGTGTTAATGAAGGTCACCTTTCCCGCAATGGTGATGTCGCTTGTTCCTTCGAGCGACAGAACGTGGCCGGGCGACCCGCTGTTCGCTACGTTCAACACGAACGGGTCGGCGATCGAGATCGCACGGTACTTCACGACGCATATCGGCGGAGCACCCGACGCCGACTGCGAGACGCTCGCGATCTGCGCGGTGGGCACCGCGGTGGTGGTCCCCCCGATCGTGAGTTTGACATCGAGAGCGGCGCAGTTGGTGATGTCGAGGACTGCGTTGCCATTGATCGTGAGATCGGGAAGCGTGCCAGACGGCGCCGGCACGCCGAACGATGGCACCAACGCCTTGCAGTGCGTGCCCCCAGTGGTTCCACAGCCCAGTGCGCACGCGGTCACGCTCTGGATCGTTCCGCCCGCATTGCACACGACGAGGTTGTCGCCCTGGCACGTCGTCGTGCTCGGAGAGCACGTGTTGCAGACGCCGCTCTGGCATCCGGCAGCGCCGCAGCTCTGCGACGAACCCACCTGCCCGCCGGCGCTGCAGGTGATGGCGTTCGAGCCCTGGCAGAAGGTCGTGTTCGGGGTGCACGCGTTGCACGCCATTCCCTGGCAGCCGAACTGACAGGTCATCGGGTTCGTGATCTCGCCGCCCGAGGTACACATCACTAGGTCGTCGCCGCTGCAGAACGTCGTGCTCGCCGCGCACGCGTTGCAGCGGTCGGTCGTGCAACCGTACTGGCAGTCCTGGATCTTCGCGAGCTGAAGGCCGTCGGCGTCACACATGAACAATGCGTCGTTCTCGCCGCACGAGCTCGCGTTCGGCACGCAACGACGGCAACCCACCGGTCCGCAGCCGTTCTCGCACTGAGTCACATCGTAGTTCGTTCCCGAGTCGTCACAGACCAACGCGGAATCGCCGCGGCACATCTCGAACGTGCTCGGTGTGCAGTCGACGGACACACACAGTCCAGGGGTTCCGCTCAGCGCACCATCCTCGTCGCAAAACGGTCGAGCCGGGTCGCCACACGTCCCGTCGAGACACGACTTCGAGTTCGTGCTCGTGCATCCCGAGAACGCAAGCACGACGCCCACCAACCCGACGATCCACTTCATCCGGCGAGTATCGGCTATTCCGCCCTGTTTTCATAGGACTACCGTACGCGTTCACGGGGCGCACTACTGTGTGGCGATCAGCGAGGGTGCCTTGCGATCGTGTAGCGCCGCTTGAATGGCGGAGTTGAGATAGGCGAGGACATCGCGGTGCTGCTTGCGGCAAGTCTGGATGACGGAGGCGAGG
>JAEUJX010000436.1 GCA_016794545.1 Myxococcales bacterium | reverse complement strand
CGAACGTGCCGCTTCGCTCGTACCCGTCGCGCAGGGCGGCCGGATCCCTGCCGAGGGCAGGCAGCACCGCGAGGGGCGACAGCCCCGGATAGACGGCCTCGAGCAGCGGGATGCCGTTGCTCGACAGCGCGAGCGCGAGCTGCTGCTTCGCCGTCACGCCCTTGGCGTTGATGACACGATCGAGCATCGGCAGGTACGCGGGGTTCGCGAGCAGATCACCCGACGCCGCCATGACGTTGGCGATCGAATCGATGTGCACGTGGTGCAGCACGTCGCGCAAGAACGCGTGATCCGCTGGACGCGCCTGTGCGGCGACCTGCAGCGCCGATCCGCGAGCGAGGTGCAGATCGTCGAGCACCGTCAGCGCCGTCGTCGCATCCAGCACGGCGAGCAGATCGACGAGGAGCCCGAGCTCCGCGCGAAGCTGGGTCCGCTCGCTGCCGCTCAGCTTCTGGTACGCGGCGGCCGACTCGGTGCGTGACTTCTTGCCGACCGCGTCGCGCAGCTCGTCGAGCGCGCCGCCGCGGACGGAGCCGGCGAGCGCAGCGGGGACCACGCTCGACGCCTGGCCGACCGGCGCCGGTGTCACGGTGAGTGAGTGACCCGTGGCCTGCGCGACGTCGTGCGCCGGCGTCGTCAGCGGGGAGGATGCCGCCGGCGCGGGCATCAACGATGCCGGCGAAGGTGGGGCCGGCGCTGGGATTGCGGCGGGCGCTGGCGCGGACGCTCCGGGCGCGCTCGACGACGCAGGCTCGACGGCCGCGACCGACGAGCCCGAGGACGTCGCTGGTGCGGAGGAAGCGGGTCCCGCCGAGGCCGGCGAGGCCGCCGTCGCCGAGGAGGAGGAGTCGGGCCCCGCGGACGCCGCCGTCGCCGAGGAGGCAGGACTCGCCGAGGCCGGCGATGCCGCCGTCGCCGGGGAGGCAGGACCCGCGGACGCCGCGGTCGCGGACGCCGCCGTCGCGGACGATGCGGACGCTGGCGTCGGCGCGGGCCCCGCCGAACCAGGAGCCGGCGCGGGTGCTGGAGTGGCGGCTGCGTGCGCCGCCGCCGGCGTGGGTGTGTTGCCTGCGGCGGGGGACGTCGTCTCTGCCTTGGTGTCCGGGTCCTGCGCGGGCTGCGGCAGCGGCTCGAGGTACTGCGCGTACACGAACGCGGGCTTGCCGCGGTGTTCGATGCCGATCCAGTCGCCGCCATCGCCGGTCGTCTTCACGACGGCGTGGTGAGGGAGCAGACCGATGATGTTGTCGGCGCGCGACTTGTCCGGGGTACTCCGGACGTTGAGCGCACTCGCCGTGACGCGCATCGTGCCGGGCGTCGCGGGCGGACGGGCGGCTGCCATGACGCCGACCACGAACGCATTGCCGAGGGTCTGGTGGAGGAGTGCGAGGATCTCGCCCTTGGCGGCGGGATCGCGCCGGATCACGCCGGCGATCGCGTGGGGATCCGGTTGTCCACCGGACAGCAGGTGGTGCACCTCGGCGACGGCGGGCGGCTGCCCCTTGTCGGTCGCTGCCTCCGATCGCGCGCCGGGAGATCCGGCCTCGACCTTCGAAGGGCGATCGCGCCCGCCCTCACCGTCGTCCATCCCGCGAGCATAGGACACGTTGGCGCCCGCGTCCGCGCGTGCACGACTCTGCCGCGTCGCGTCACCGAATCTCGTGACGGTCGTCGATGGAAAAACGTCGAGGTGAAGCAGATACTGCGCGCCATCTATATGCGCATTGGCGTTCCCAAAGAGATCAAGACTCAGGAGTTCCGCGTCGGCATGACCCCGTCGGGCGCGGCGATTTTGACCGCGAAGGGTCACACCGTGCTCGTCGAGCAAGGTGCCGGCCTCGGCTCGTCGATCACCGACGAGGCGTACGTGAAGGCCGGCGCGAAGATCGTCGCGAGCCGCGAGGAGATCTGGGGCTGCGACATGGTCGTGAAGGTCAAGGAGCCGATCGCGCCCGAGTTCGCGCTGATGCGGAAGGACCTCCTCCTGTTCACGTACCTCCACCTCGCCGCGGCCCACGAGCTCGGCAAGGAGATGTTGAACCGCGGCGTGAACGGCGTCGCGTACGAGACGATCGAGCCGACGCCGGGCGACCTCCCGCTGCTGACGCCGATGAGCGCCGTCGCCGGCCGCATGAGCGTGCAGGCGGGCGCGACGTACCTCGAGCGCGAGCGCGGCGGCAAGGGCGTCCTGCTCGGCGGCGTGCCGGGCGTGAAGCGCGGCCGCGTGACGGTGATCGGCGGCGGTGTCGTCGGCGCGAACGCGGTGAAGATGGCGGTCGGCCTCGGCGCGAACGTCACGGTGCTCGACGTCAACTTGAAGACGCTCGCGTACCTCGACGACATCTACGCGGGCCGCGTGTCGACGCAGTACTCCGATCCGATCAGCATCGAGCGCGCGGTGCTCGAGAGCGACCTCGTGATCGGCGCGGTGCTCCTGCCCGGCGCGCGCGCGCCGCGGCTCGTCACCGAGGCGATGCTGAAGAACATGGAGCCGGGGAGCGTGATCGTCGACGTGTCGATCGATCAGGGCGGCTGCGTCGAGACGGCGCGGCCGACCTATCACGACAACCCGACGTACGT
>JAEUJX010000442.1 GCA_016794545.1 Myxococcales bacterium | reverse complement strand
CGGCGAGGACCGCACGGCGTTCAAGCTCCCTGCAGGACGCTGGCCGTACACCATCGCGGTCTCGAGCGACGGCAGACACGTCGCGGTGATCACGTCTGCCGATCGCAGCGTCGTGACCCTGTGCCTCGCGGAGCTCGATCCGGCCACATCGACCGCTGCCACCGCGGTCGAGTGCCTGGCGCGTCCCGACATCACCGCCGGCCGCGCAGCGTTCGACCGCGAGGGGACCTCCGTCTTCTATCCGACGACGGAGGGCATCCGCCGCCGCGCGGTCCGCGGCGATCTCGACACGCTGTGGCTCGCTGGGGTCTCCGGCTACAGCGGGATCGACGTCTCGCCGGATGGCACGCATCTGGTGTTCGGCGATGGACGACCCGCGGTCCTCGAGGCGCTGCCGACCGAACCCGCGGGCCCTGCCGCCCTGTCGGTGCCCGCCGGAAGCTCGGCGCCCGTCACCGGTCCCGACGGCACGTGGTTCTACACGCGGCCCGCGCGCGGCGATCACCTCGGAACCGAGCTCGCCGAGCTGATCGCACACGGCGCGGGCGGCCAGCGCGTGCTCGCCGGATCGCTGCGGATGTCGGGCCTCGTCGATCTCGCTCCCTCGGCGAACCAGATCGCCGTCGATGTCGATGGGAGCGAGCCCGGGATCCACGTGATCGACGTTCGCGCGCTGCCACCCGTGCGCATCACGACCGACGCGGCGGACTCGAACCCCGTGTGGGTCGATGACCACCGTGTCGCGTTCACGCGCTGGCGCGACTCGATGCAGCCGGTCGTGATGATCGCCGACCTCGCGACCGGCGCGCGCGACGATGCGAGCCGCGCGCCCGCACATCCGCTCCCGCGCATCACGCTGGCCCACATCCCGGGCACCGGAGAGCTCGTGCTCGGCGCGCTCGACGGTCGCTCGCTGTGGCGCTGGCATCCCGACACCAAGGTCGAGCGCCCGATCGACCGCCGCGCCGTGCCCTCGACGATCCTGCAGGTCGCGGTCTCGGCGGACGGCCGCGAGCTCGGGCTCCTGCTCGGCAACAACGCGACGTGGCGGCTCGACCTGACGTCGGGGGCAGCCTCGCGTGCCGCTCCACCGCCGCACTGCGGCACGGCCGATCGTCCGGTCTGGGTCGGAGGTCAGCTGCACGCGGTGCACCGGCGGTGGATCGGCGACGTGTGGGAGGTCGCGTTGAGCCCGAAAAACTGACCACCGTCGCGTCACAACCAGCGCGGTCCTCGCACCAATGAGGTGCCCTCGATCCCAAGGAGGACTCACGTGTGTAGGTTGCTATTCTTCCTCGCGTTCATCGCCGGTCTGCCCGCCCCGGCGCGGGCGGACTACTTCACCGATCAACAGAACGAGCTGCTGCGCCAGATCGAGCACGCGTTCAATGCCTACGTCCGCGGTACGTGGTTCGATGGGACCAAGATCGCAGCGGAGGCCCCGTCGGCGAACGTCAGCTCCAGCGTTCGCAAGTGCAACGATGCGGTGGCCAAGTTCGATCAGGTCTTCCCGACCGTCGACGCCAAGATCCGCGCGGGCGATCGGGCCCGGAAGCTCCAGCAGCGCTACACGGAGCTGGTTCCGCACTGCAGGGCGCTGAAGTCCGCCGCGGAGGCCTACGCGCGCGAGGCGCAGGCCCGTGCGGCGAGGGCCGAGGCCGACCGCCAGGCCGCGGCGGCGGCGACCAAGGCCGAGGCCGACAAGGCGGCGGCGAAGACCGACGCGGATCGCAAGGCCCTGGGCGAGCGCCGCGCCGCGATCGGCGAATGGTTCCGGAAGATCGAGCCCTACACGGCGACGATCCAGGCCCTGACCACTTCCTACGATCCCAAGTTCCGCCCCCGCGCCCAGACCAGCTACACCGACTCGCCCCAGCTGATCGCGAAGTACAAGGCGGATATCGCGGAGGTGCACAAGGTCTGCGTCGCGACCCCGCCTCCTCCCCCCAGCGGCGATCACGTCGAGCCGCACGATCTCCTCGCCCAGCCGATCGAGATCTGCAAGATGGCGGCGCTCGGTGGCGATGCACTCGTCAAGCGGGCCAAGCGCAGGATCGCGATCAACGTCGCCGACCTCAACACCAAGCGGCTGCTGCGCGACATCCAGTCGATCATCGATGGGCAGGAGCCCGCGGTGAACGATGACATCCAGAAGCTGGTGTTCGACTACGACGCGTGGCTCGCCGGCATGGTCGCGTTCTACAAGCCGAAGTTCGACGAGATCGACGAGACGGTCCCCGCGGATCTGTTCGCGGCCGTCGTCGCGATCGCGCCGACCCTGCGCGCCAAGATCGACGAGCACGCGAGGACGCGCACCTTCCCCGCGCAGCCGTTCCGCGACGCGCAGGTCGAAGCGCTCGTCAAGAAGAAGCTCCCGGGGACCTTCAAGGGCGCCAAGCTGGTCAAGATCGGGCTCAGCTACAGCGCGTGGCAGGCGTTCGACGAGCGGACGTGGGTCAAGAGCGACGCCAACTACGACTACTACCGCGTCAACCAGGGCAAGAACCGATACAAGCGCGGCTGGATCCTCGTCCAGCTCGCGGGGCATCCCCATTGCCAGGCCCGCGAGTTCATCGTGCGGCGGGTCAAGAACGGTCCGATCGAGATCGACTCGTTCGATGGCGGCGGCACGTTCATGAAGTGCGAATAGGAGCGCCTTTCTCGCTGCGCCCTGTCACAACATCACTCCGTCGCGCACCAATCGGACGTGAAGCTCGGCGCACTCATCTCGATCTCGATCTCGGTCTCGATCCTCGGATGCGGAAGCAAGGAGGACGGCGGCGGCGGCGGCGGCGGCGGCGGCGGCAGCGGCAGCGGAGGTAGCGGAAGCAGCACCGCAGCGACCGCGACGACCGCCCGCCCCGTCGACGGCCTCGATACGACGGGGATCGAGTACACGAACCAGCTCGTCATCTGCAAACGCGGCGTGCACGCTCGCGACGGCGTCCGCGTCGATGGCAGTGTCTACGCGGTGGCCGTCGAGGCCGGTTGCGATCTGACGCTCCGCAAGTGCGTGCTGAACGGCGGGTCGGAGGGCCGGCCGGCCATCGAGGTGATCGGTGGCACGCTTCGACTCGAGGAGTGCACGGTGACGACGACGGCCGCCAAGTCGCCCGCGCTGTGGGTGTCTCAGGGCGGCAAGGTGACCGTGATCAACTCGACGCTGAGTGCATCGTACAAGTACGCGCTCGACGTGTGGAAGGGCAGCGTCGTCGGTCTCTACAAGTCGACGTTCACCGGCGACAAGAACGTCGAGGCCGGAGCGCAGGTGATCGAGATGACGTCGCCGAGCCAGGCGATCGCACCGCCCGCCGCGGCCAGCAAGGACCCGGTCGCTGCCGGCGGTGGCGATCCGAGTGGTGTCGACGACGGTCCGGTCCCGGTCTACGCCGGCACCTATCGGACGACGTTCGGCGTCGCGACGCTGACGCAGACCGCGGCCGATCCCAAGACAGTCACGGGCAAGTACCCGGCGGGGACGCTCACCTGTCAGGCCGGCGCGACCATCCTCGATTGCCGCTACAAGGAGGGCTCGATCGTCGGTGGTGCGCGCTTCAAGCGCGATCAGGCCGGGAACCTCGCGGGGACGTTCGGGTTGGGCAAGCGGTCCGCCGGCCAGGGCCCGTGGAAGTTCACGCTCACGAAGGCCGGTGCGCTGAACTGACCGCTTCTCGGCTACTGATCGTAGAACAGGAACCGGGTCCTGATCTGCGGATGAGTCATCAGCTGAAACGTGTAGGGGGCAAGCACGGCGTTGCCACCACCACAGTTGCTGTGGCGATAGGTCAGGATCCACGCCCAGTCCCACGGTGAAGCGACAACGTACGCCGATTGCCCCGAGATCCATGCATGGTCCCCACCGCCTTCCCGTGACCATCCGAAGATGCCCGAGGCCCGGCCGGCGTTCTCGCTCGGGGTCTCCATCGCGATCAGGTACTCGATCACCCGGAACAGGTCGCTGGAGTCGGTCTTGTGCTGCATGAGCATGCGGACGCGGCACCCGTCGGCGTCGCCGCAGATGCTCTGCAGGTTGACGTCCTGACAGACGTAGTAGGTGATGTTGCTGCCGGCATTGAGGACGATCTCGAGTGCCGGTTCCAGGCCCGGTCCGGCTGGCCCTTCGGGTCCGATCGGCCCCTGCGGTCCGGTCGCGCCGGTCGCGCCGGTCGCGCCGACGGCACCCGCGGGGCCGATCGGTCCCATCAAGCCCATCGGGCCCATCGGACCTTGCGGGCCCATCGGTCCCGTCGGGCCTTCGGGACCGACGTCCCCTTGCGGTCCCATCGGACCTTGCGGACCGGCGGGTCCCTCGGGTCCCATCGGGCCGGTGGCGCCGACCGGCCCGGCTTCACCCTGCGGACCTTGAGGTCCGGTGCAGTCGACCGGATCGCAGCCGCCCGAGCCGTTGACGTCCTCCGCGGGATTGCAGATGCCGTCGGAGTTCAGATCCCAGCAGTAGACGGCGTGCGGATGTGGCTTCGGCCCGGGGGCCTGCAGCCGATCCGGACTCGACGCCACCGCGACCGACCCTTCGTCGATCGCCTCGACGGGCTGCTCCAGTCTCCTCGACCGATCATCACAACCCCACAACACGAACAACACCACCACGGCAGAGCGCATGCGGGGACCTTACGCAGCTCAGCCTCCGACGTGCAACAGGGATCTCGGTCGCGAGCTCGGTCGTGCGCGGCTACGCGACGAGCGTCACGCCCGGAAGGGCGGCCCGGACTCGCTCGAGCTGGCCCTCCGGCATCTCGGCGCCGCTCAGATCGAGCTGCGCGAGGCTGGGCGGACGCTCGAGCGCGGTCGGCCAGCGGAGGAGCCGCGAGCCCGCGAGCGTGAGCGTGCGCAGCGCCGGGAGTCGCGCGATCACGGGCCAGGCCTGCCGCAGATCGAGATCGAAGCACAGGTCGAGATCGAGGCGGTGAAGTCGCGGCAGCTTGGCGAGCGCCGCCGGCAACGCCTGGACGTTGGTGAAGCTCAGGATCAGGACCTCGAGCGAGACGAGGCCCGCGATCGACTCGGTGATCCGGACCTCGCTCGAGCGAGCGAGGTTGAGGAACTGCAGGCGCGGTAGCGCGGTGATCGCCTCGAGGTCCGCCAGCTGGTCCATGCTCGTCAGCCACAGCTTGCGGAGCTTGACGAGCGAGCGCATCGAGCCGGGGAGCGCGCTCGCGGTGCTGTGGCTGATCGAGAGCTCCTCGAGACCGGGCAATCGATCGAAGACGTCGGGGATCGTCGGCGCGAAGAAGTCGCTCAGGCCCAGCTTGCGCGCCTTGGCCGGCGCCTCGAGCGCGGCGCGCAGCGCCTTGGGCCAGCTCGGATCGAGCGCGCGCGGCGCGGTCGCGCGCACCGATCGGGGCTTCGCGGCGATCACGGGCGCGGCGTCGTCCAGCCAGGCGAGGTACCAGGCGACGAAGTCCGCCGGGCCATCGTCGGCGCCGAGCACCGGGCTCCAGGCCTCGCCGACGAGCCACACCTGGCCCGCGTGCTTGCCCCGCATCACCACCGCATACAACAGCCCGTCTCCCGCGTCGGCCACCGGCAGCACGCCGCGCAGCGGCGGCGGTTTCCCGTCGGGGTCGTAGAGCACGTGGGACCGGTCCAGCCGCTTCTCTGCGATCGCGCGTGCGAGCGCCGTCGAGGAGAACGGCGGCCCGGCGGCGGCGTCCTTGGCCGCGTCGAGCTCCGCGATCCCCTCGTCGATCGCGAACAACCTGCCATGCGGGCCGAGTCCGCCGTTGCCCACCGCGAGCACGAAGCCGCGCA
>JAEUJX010000406.1 GCA_016794545.1 Myxococcales bacterium | reverse complement strand
CCGCCGCATCAATCACCCGAAGGAGGTCGTGCAGCCCGGCCAGGAGGTCGAGGCCACGGTGCTGCGGATCGATCCGGCCGAGCGCAAGATCGCGCTGTCGATGGCCGCGTCCGCCGACGGGTCGCCCGAGGAGGTCGAGGCCGCGGTCCGGCAGCACGCCGCACCGACGAAGTCGTTCGGCACGTTCGGCGATCTGCTCTCCAAGCTGAAGAAGTGATGCGCGCCGCGCTCGCGCTCGCGACCGCGCTGCTCGCCGGGTGCAGCTCGCCGCGCGAGCCGAAGTACGGCGTCCTCGCGCCCGGCCCGGCGTGCGACGCGCCCGCCGCCGCGGCGCCCGACGTGTTCGCCGAGCTCGTCGCACCCGACGGCGCGTGCCTGGCCCCGCCGCCGGCGACGATCTCGCGCGCCGGCGCGCTCGCCGACCTCGACGCCGTCGAGCGCGTCCTGCGCCGGGGCTATGCCGGGTTCGAGCTGACGGCGATGCGCGGCGTCCGCTGGGACCGCGTGCTGCGCGAGATGCGCGACGCGATCGGCGGGATGAAGGAGCCGATCGCCACCGACATGTTCGGCGCGTGGCTCGCCGATCGGCTCTCGCTCACCAAGGACGACACGATCGCCGTCACGGCGCACGGCAAGGGCGGTACGCCGCGCGTCGAGAGCGCGGGCGCACGGGACGACGCGTATGTCCTGGACCTGGTCACCGACGGCCGGCGTCGGATCCTCTCGGCCGCGGACCCGACGCTCGTCGGCAAGGACCTCCAGGACTGCGACGGCCTCCGCGAGGAAGACACCGCCACGCCCACGAAGGGCAAGCTCACCGGCCGCGTGGTCATGCTCTCTCCCCGCGCGCCCGCGCCGATGACGTGCACGCTGCGCGACGACGCCGGCAAGGAGACGACCGCGTCGATCGCGTTTCGCCGCGTGCTCCCCGGAGGAACGGGCGCGGGTCCCGCGTTCGAGCAGCGCGGGACCACGGTGCCGATCCTGCGCGTCCGCAGCCTCGACGAGGAGCGTCACCCGCAAGAGCTCGAGCAGCTCACGAACACCGCCGCGCGGCTGGCCCAGCAGAGCGCGTTCGTGATCGATCTGCGCGGCGTCGCGCCGGGCGCGTACACCTTCGACTCGTTCTTCAGCGCCCTGCTCCCGAAGCCGCAGCCCTCCGGAGATCGGTTCACGCTCTGGAGCGAGGTCACCGCCCAGGGCTCGATCAACCAGGCGCTGTGCGCGCCGACCGAGGAGACCGATCTCGCCCAAGAGAGAGCGTCCCTCGCCGAGCTCGCGAAGACCGGCCCCGAGCGCGGCTGGCTGCGCGGCAGGTCCGCCGTCGCACCACGCGTCGGCGGACGCGGCCCTACCCGAGCCTACCCCGGGGTGATCGTGATGGTGGTCGACGCGCGGTGCGCCGGCGAGTGCGAAGCCGCCGTGACCCTCCTGCGCCAGTTCCCGCGCACCGTGCTCGTCGGGGAGAACACGGCCGGGCGCGGCGAGATCGCCGAACCTCTGCCCTATCGCTTGCCGCGTTCGGGCCTGTGGTTCACCGCCGGCAGCACGCTGCAGCAGGGGCTCACGTACCAGGGCCGCGGCCACCAGCCCGACATCTGGCTCGACGGAGACCGGCCCGACGACGCGGTCGAGGCGATCGCGCAGTGCGCGGCCGACGCGGGCTGCGCGCGCGACATCGTCCATACGCGGTGACGTCAGCGGTGCTTCGCGAGCCAGTCCGCGGTGTGTGCGCGCTGGCCGGCGAACGGCTCGCCGAGCGCGGTCCAGGCCGCGAGCGCCGCCTGCGCTTCGGTGCGTGCGGCCGCCTTGTCGCCGGCGCTCCACAGCGCATCCGCGCGCGCCTGGTGCAGCTCCGCCGCGTAGTGCGGCTCGAGCGGCGGCGCGTCGGAGAGCGGCGCGAGCAGCTCGACCGCGTCGCGCGCACGGTTTGCCTTCACGAGCGTGTACGACAGCTCGAGCTTCACGTTCGTCGCGAGGCCGAGCGTGCCGCGCCGCTCGGAGATCCCGACGGCGCGACGCAGCAGGGCCTCTGACTCCGCGAGCGAGCCGCGCTCGCGCGCGACGTACGAGCCCAGGATCAGCACGCTCGCGATGACCGGGTTGTCGGCGTTTCCGAGCCCCTCGAGCACCGCCAGCGCGCGCGCCGCGTAGCGGCCTGCCTCGTCGAGCTCGCCGCGCTGGGCGGCCGCGACGCCGAGATCGAGCAACAACCCGCCGTACGGCTCGCTGCTCTGGTTCGCGCGCTCGAAGATCGGCAGCGCGCGCATCGCGAGCGCGTGCATGGTCTCCGCATCGCCCCGTGCGGCCGCGACCGTGATCCGATCGATGAGCGCCTGGCCCACCTGCACGCTCTCGGGGCCGTGCCAGCGCTCGGCGAGCGCGAGCGCGCGGAGGATGTCGCGGTCCGCCTCGTCGACGCGCCCGAGCAGCACCTTCGCGGGCCCGAGCGTGCGCAGGATCCCGATGATCGCGGGATGGTCCGCGCCGACCGCCTCCTCGGTCTGGCGCAGCGCGAGCTCCGCCTCGCGCACCGCGGCCGCGTGATCCCCGGCGGACATGTGACTGCTCGCGAGCGTGCTGTGATTGATCGCCTCGTTGAGCGGATCGCCGAACGCCGCGCGCGCGAGCTTCACCTGCTCGAACGCGAGCCCGAGCGCATCCGCCCCGCGGCCCTCGGCCTGGGCGATCAGCCGCTTCGCGCCGAGCAGGCGGGCACCGAAGTACGCATCGGTGCTCGGCGAGCGCAGCGACTCCGCGAGCGCGGTCTCGCGAGCCGCCTCGGTGCTGCGGCCCGCCGTCGCGAGCGCCCACGCGAGGTCGGCGAGGGCATACGCGGCGATCTCGTGGTGCCCGGCCGCGATGCCGGCGTTCGCGGCCGCGCGATACGCCGCCTGCGCGTCGTCGTGCCTCCCGCGCATGTCGAGGGCGCCGGCACGCGTGTACTGCGCCTCCGCGATCACCGGCGGCCACCCGACCCCCCGCGCGCGCGCCAGCAGGGCGTCCGCTTCGCGCACCTCGACGGGCCGGCCCCGGAGGGCAGCGACGTCGGCCACCGCGAGCTCGAACACGAGGTCGTCGAGCTTCGCGTGGACCTCCGGGTCCGCGGGCGGAGGCTGCTGTCTGGCGAGCACCGCGACGTCGCTACAGCTCGCGAGGTCGGGCAGGAGCTTCAGCTCGTCGGTGATCTGCTCGATCGTGTCGCGGCCACCCGCGGTGACCCCCTGCACGATCGCGGCGAAGCGCGCGCGTGCGCGCTGCAGGCACACCATCTGCTGCCCGAGCTGTACCTCGGTCAGCGTGCGC
Organism: Myxococcales bacterium; assembly: GCA_016794545.1. Lineage (GTDB taxonomy): Bacteria > Myxococcota_A > Polyangia > Haliangiales > Haliangiaceae > JABFXX01. The sequence goes on along the minus strand of JAEUJX010000406.1, from coordinate 17,825 downwards.
TCGACCCGCCCGGCCCGGCACGTGCGCCGCTCGGCCTCGACCCAGCTCCGCGCGTAGTCATCGAGGCGCGGGCGCACGATCGCGGTGACGTGCGCGCCGAGCGCCTTCTCGATCGCGGCCGCCCGCTCGGCGTTCCACACCTCGGCGATCCGCACCTCGCCGCCGCCGCACGGCTCCGGGTCGCGGCTCCGCGCGAGCAACGGCACGGTGATCGCGCCGCCGACCGCGACCACGGCGAGCGCGGCGATCCCGATCCGCCTGGCGCGCGCGCGCGGATCCTTGCGCAGCTCCGCCACCAGATCGGCGACCGACGGCCAGCGGTGCGCCGGATCGAGCTCGAGCGCGCGCCGCAGCGCCACCGCGACGTGGGTCGGCATCGCGCGCGCGGCTCCGCGCTCGGACAACGCCACGCTCGCCTGCTCTCCGTTCGCGCTCGTGTGCGTGGGCACGGCCGGACTCGCGACGCGCTCGCCGGAGAGTGCCTCCCACAGCGCCGCGGCGAACGCGTACTGATCGGCGCGCTCGTCCACCCGCGCGCCCGCGCGCTGCTCCGGCGCCATGTACGCGGGCGTGCCGACGACGCGCTCCTCCTCCGCGTCGTCGGTGCGGCCGCGCGCGAGGCCGAAGTCCGCCACGCGCGGCCGGCCATCCTGTCCGACGAGGATGTTGTCGGGCTTGAAGTCGCGGTGAACGATGCCGGCGGCGTGCGCGGCGGCGAGCCCGTCGCCCGCGGCGGCGTAGAGCGCGAGGATCTCGTGCGGTCGCTTGCCCGCGCACCACGTGCGCGCGGTCCCACCCGCGACGTGCTCCATCGCGACCCAGGGGTGGCCCTGCCACGTGCCGACGGCGTGGACGGTGACGACGTTCGGGTGCGACAGGCGCGCGAGCGCCAGCGCTTCGCGGCGCAAGCTGTCATCGTCGGGCCCGAGCGCGATCGCGTGGAGCTTCAGCGCGACGTCGCGATCCAGCTCGAGGTCGTGGGCGCGATAGACCCGCCCCATCCCACCAGCTCCGATCTCCGCGTCGATCCGGTACGTGTCGTCGATCACCTGGCCGATCGCGAGCACCGCCGGAGCGCGGCGCGGGCTCATGCCCAGCACGTCGCGCAGATCATCGCCGTCGGAGTCATCTCCGCCGTCGCTACTTCCTGACATCGAGGACATCGTCGGCTCGCTCGGGTGGTTAGTCAAACCGGCGGACGTAGAGCTGCGCGCTCCGGCCGTGGCGGCTCACGCTGGTGACGGCCCGCCCATCCGCATCGAACGCGACCTCGCACGCCGTGGTGCTCGGCCGGTCGGCGGAGAGGACCCGCCGCTCGCGCAGGTCGTAGACGATCACGCGGCCATCGTCGATCGCGAGCGCGACGCGAAGCGCCTGCGATGCACCCGCGATCCGCTCGACATGGCGGACCCGCGTCCGCGATAGCACGCTCCCCGAGCAGCGCATCACGACGAGCTCCTGATGGTCGTCGCGAGCGACGAGCAGCAGGCACGTGGTGCGATCGAAGAGCGGGCTCGCGTCGAGGATGCGCGATGCCATCTCGAGCCGGATCCCGCTCGGGATACCCGCGATGTCGACGATCGCGCGCGTGCCGTTGTCGACGATCAGGATCCGGGTGTGGGACACCGCGCGAACGAAGGTGCGGTGGGGCGCGAGCTCGTGGGTCGCGCCGCTATCGCGCACGATCCAGGTGCCACGGTCGCCGGTGATCACGACGGCCTCCGCGACCGCGCACATGCGAACGACTCCACCGAGCGCCACCTCGTGCACCTCGATCGCGCCGCTCTCGAGGTCCATCGACTCGAGCCTGCCGCCGCGGATCACCCAGACTCGCGACGCGGTCACGGCGAGGTCATCGCCCGCCGCGATGGCGGTCGCGCGCTGCCGGCGCGTGCCGGCGTCCTCGATCCAGATCTGCCCCGCGCTCGCGACCGCGAGCCAGCGCCCGTCGAGCGAGCGAGCGAGGCTCGCCCCGCCGGGAGCCGGGACGAGCGCGAGGATGGGAGGGGAGACGAGAGCGGCTGACATCTGCATGGCACTCCTCGAGAGCGTGGGGGAGAGGCGATCAATCCAGGATCACGTCGTCGAGCGCGATCTGAGGGTCTTCGGGCTCGAACGGCACCTGCCAGACCACGCGGCCCATGTCATCGAGCTCGCGCTCGACGGAGGCGACGACGACGGCGAGGTCGAGCGGCTGCCGATCGCCCGCGGCGAGGAACGCCGCGCGAACCGCGGCGTTCTTGATCGAGCCGCCCGCGAGCTCGAACCGGTTCGCGAGCCAGTCGACGTCGATCGTCGACGCACCCGGGAGCTGCTCGGGGAGGAACGAGCGCCACAGGCGGCGCCGCTCGGCGACCTCGGGCAGCTGCAGACGCAGGTGCAGGCTGAGCCGCCGCTGCAGCGCCTCGTCGAGCGACTCCTCCTTGTTCGTCGTCAGGACCGCGACGCCGGGATAGCGCTCGAGCCGCTGCAGCAGATAGTTGACGGTCAGGTTCGCGAACCGATCGTGGCCGCCTTCCGTGGTGCCGCGCTTCGCGAACAGCGAGTCGGCCTCGTCGAACAGCAGCACCGCCTGCGTGCGCTCCGCGATGTCGAAGATCTGGGCGAGCTGCTTCTCGGTCTCGCCGGCCCACTTCGACACGACCTGCGACAGGTCGACGCGATAGAGATCCATCGCGAGCTCGCGCGCGATCACGCCGGCGACCATCGTCTTGCCGGTACCGGGCGGGCCCGAGAACAGCGCGATCATGCCCTTGCCGTAGCGGATGCGGTTCGCGAGCCCCCACTCGTCGTACACGATCGAGGCGTGGCGCTTGCGGCCGAGGAACTCGACCAGGCGATCGAGGTCCGCATCGGAGAGCACGAGGTCGTTCCAGGCGTGCAGCCCGTCGACGCGCTCGACGAGATCGCCGAGCTGCGTGCGAAGCCTGAGCTCCACACCGACGCGGAGATCCTCGACGCGGAGGGCGCGGCCCTGCGCGCGCGCGCTCGCCTCGGCGACCTTGACCGCGTGGAGGATGTCGCCTGGAGTGAGGCGATAGCCGTCGACGAGCGGCGCGAGATCGAGGTCGAGCTCGAGCCCACCGACCGCCTCCATCGCGCGCGCCCACAGCAGCGAGGCCTCGGCGTGTGCGAGCGGACCGAGCGCGATCTCGTGAAGCGCGCGATCGGTCGAGAGCTTCGGCGCATGGGTCCCCGTCATCACGAGGAACGCGAGATCGGGGTAGCGGCGCAGCGCCTCGGTGACCGGGGCGGCGAGCTCGTCGGGGATCGGCCCGATGACGAGCGCCGCGCCCCGGGCCAGCGCCTCGCGTTGCGCGAGCCGGAGCCGCGGCTCGAGCTCCGCCGCGGAGCCAGGTCCCGGATCGAGGACCAGGGCGTCGCGGCCCGACGCCGCGGCGATCCGGCACGCGATCTCGCGGCGGCCCGCGCCGGACGGTCCCCACAGCACGACCCAGGGCAACCGCGACGGATCCGCGGTCGCGGCGAACCCGCGCGCGATCGACTGGAGCTGCCGGCGCAGCGGCTCGGCCAGGATCAGGTCGTCGAGCGCGGTCGGTGCGGTGCGCAGCGTCGCGTACGGCGCGAGGCTCGGCGGCAGCTCGCGGCCGTCGCTCAGCGTCGAGATCACGTCGGGGGGCACTTGCAGCGGCCGGTGCGTCACGGGCACCGAGCTGGTCCCGGCCGCGTCGATCGCGAGGAGCGACCAGCGGACGAGCGGGCGCTCCGCGTCGACGGCGGTGAGGAGCTCGAGCCGGCCGCGTCGATCGAGCTCGAACAGCTCGCCCAGCAGACCGAGGTCGACGCCGCGGCGCGCGTGGACGAGCTGGAGCAGATCGCCGAGCGGCGGATCGACGAGCGGCGCGAACGCGGCGACCAGTACGTCGAGCTCGATCGCGGACAGCGCGAGGCGCGTCGCGAGCGCACCGATCGGCGCCTCCGCGCGGGCGCTCTGCAGGACCTCGCGGTTCGTGGTGAGCGCGCGCTCGATCGCGACCAGGGCCTCCCCCGCGCTCGCGATCGGAGCACCGCGCCGCACGGCGAGCAGCGCCTCGATCGCCCGGTAGGCCGGGCTCGCGGAGAAGTCGACGCCCGACACCTGCATCCGGCGCAGGCGCCGCTCCGCGACGAGCCACAGTCGGTCGATCTCGAGGTCCAGCCAGCGTTCGATCGGGGACGTCATGGGAATACGACCCGGCCGCGATCGGATGTGACATTCGAGGCGCAACCGCGTGGAATCGCTCGGGCGCAGATCGCCGCGTCACATCCGCCGGGTGCTGGGTCGAGTACAGACCCATGGCCGACATCGAGGATCGCGCGAAGCAGCCCGTGCAGGGCATCCGTCACCGCATGCCCGCCGCGAAGCCGGCCGCCGCGCCCACCGAGCTGGCGGCGGCGCCCGCCGAGGATCGCGAGACCGGCGCGCTGCTCGATCCCGCCGGCATGGGAGCCTACTTCTTCTCCGGATCGATCCTCGAGCAGCCGCTGATCGCCGAGGTCGCGAGCACGTTCGGTCCGCTGCAGTCGCTCGTCTCGTCGGTCTCCACGCACGTCGGTGCGACCGGCGCCGAGACGATGCTCGAGGGCGTCGCGAACCGCGCGACCGGTGGTGACGCGCGCCCGGTGCACGGCGGCGTGCACGGAGCGCCCGCGGAGCACGACGTGCTCGCAGGTGACGAGGAGACCGTGCAGCTCCCCGAGGAGATCGAGGTGGCGCCGCTCGCCGATCTCGGGACGCGCGTCGCGGGTGAGGTCTCGCGCGTGGCGGCCGACCTCGGGGCGCCGCCCGAGATCACCGGCATGGCCGAGCAGCTCGTCGAGGGCGTGATGGGTGGCACCGATCTCCCGGCGCTCGACAGCGCCGCCGAGCAGGGTGGATCGTCCGCCGCGAAACAGCAGGGTGTCCGCGCCGCCGCGCAGCGGCAGCGCGCGAAGGTGGAGGCCGAGGCGCAGCGCGGCACCGACGAGCTGAGCGCGCAGACCCCGGAGCCCGTGCAGCCCGCCGTGGAGCAGCAGACGGGCGCCGAGAAGGCGGAGCTGCAGCGCGGGATGCAGGAGTCCGCGGCGAAGATCGACAGCGAGCATGCCGCCGCGGAGGCCAAGGCGAAGCAGGCCGCCGTCGCGGCGACGAGCAAGGCGCCGGACCAGGCCGCGCAGGCCGAGAAGGCCGGTGCCGCAAAGAGCGCCGCGGAGAAGCAGGAGAAGCAGGCCGCCGCGAAGCAGGCCGCCGATCGCGTCCGCAGCGAGGCGGCGACCGCGGCCGCCGCTGCGCGCCAGAAGGGCGAGAGCGACGCAGCGCAGGCTCGCGCGAAGGGACAGAGCGAGGCAGCGCAGGCGCGCACGGAGGCCGAGCAGGAAGCCGCGGCCGCGCGCGAGGCCGCCGCCGCGCAGGCACCGCCGGCCGACGCGGAGGCCAAGGACGGCGGTGCGCCCGCCGGCGCCGGTGGGGGCGATGGCGAGGCCGCGTACCAGCAGGCGATCGCGCAGGGCGAGCAGCGCGCGGCGAGCCTCGAGCAGCAGGCGGAGCACGCGGCCGAGCAGGCGATGGCCGCGGCCGCGCGCGAGGCGGATCAGCTGCTGGCGAAGGCCGAGGACGAGGCGCAGCGGCTGCTCGCCGAGGCCGCGGCGACCGGCGAGGCGATCGATGACAAGCAGGCCGCGACGCAGGGCTCGCTCGTCGAGCGCATCGAGGGCAAGGTCGCCGAGGTCACCGAGGATCTCGGGGCGAAGCTCGGAGAGCTGACCGTCCAGGCGGAGGCGCAGAAGTCCGAGCTGGCCGCCCAGGCGGAGGCCGCGATCCTCACCGTCGAGGCGAACGCACGGGCCGTCGGTGCCTCCGTCGAGCAGCAGACGGGGCTCCACCTGCAAGAGGTCGCCGGCGCGATCGAGACCATCGCGGCTGGCGCGAAGGCCGTGCTCGCGGAGATCGACGGCAAGGAGCAGCAGGTGCTCGCCGGCCTCGTCGTGCAGCCGGACCCGGCCGCCGCCGCAGACGACGCGAGCATCGGTTCGACGGTGGACGCGATGACGGATGCCGCGCGCGCGCAGCTGCGCGACGCCGATCAGGGAGCGACCGCGCCCGCGGCGGCCGACGGGGACACGCTGACGGCCTCGCTCGCGAGCGCGTCCGACGGTGCGAAGGACACGCTGCGCGAGGCGTACGGCGTCGATGCGACCACGACCGACGCGGAGACGATGGCCGCCTCGATCGCGAAGGCGCCCGAGGAGGCCGAGGGAGACCAGGCCGCGATGGCCGTCTCGATCGAGGAGACCTCCGAGGCCGATCGCGAGGCGATCGCCGCGCGCTACAGCGCCGAGGAGGCTGCCGGCGACCAGGCCGAGGCGGCCAGGTCGCTCACGCACACCGACGAGACCGCCAGCGACGAGGCCGCGCTCGCCGCCTCGGTCGCGGAGGCCTCGGAGGTCGAGCGCGAGAGCATGCGCGAGGCGTACGCGACGACGCTCACCGACGACGAGGAAGGCCACTCGGAGCTCGGCGAGGGCATCGAGGCCGTGGCGCCCGTGGCCGTGCCGGCCGAGCCCGATCGGCTGCACGTCGATCGCGTGAAGGAGCTCGCCGCCGAGCTCGAGGCGCGGCGGAACCACGGCGATCCGATCGTCTGGGGGATGGGCGGGGACGACGTGAAAGCCGCCGAGCGAGACATGAAGGCCGCGCTCAAGGACATCCCGCCGGAGCAGCGCGAGGCCGTCGTCGCCCAGCTCGCCGGCGAGGATGGCGAGCAGAGCACCGAGGCCGCGCGTACGGCGGAGCTCCTGAAGGAGGCGAACCAGGAGGAGATCGACGACAAGGCGGCGGCCGAGCGGTACACGAAGAAGGTCGAGGCCGGCGCCGCCGCGACGGAGGCCGCCGCGAACGCCGGCAACCCGAAGGCCGTCTCGGCGGCACTCGACAAGCTGACGCCGGGCCAGCGCGAGGACGCACTCGAGAAGCTCTCGCCCGACGCGCGCGCGGTCGCCGACGAGCAGCTCGCGATGCGCGAGGAGCGGCTGAAGAAGGCGGCGGAGACGATCGCGAAGGCGTCCGACGGAGGGGGCACCGACGAGATCGCGATCATCAAGACGCTCAGCGGGCTGTCACCGACGGAGGCGGCCGAGCTCGAGGACCTCTACGGCGAGATGAAGGACGGCAACGGCAAGAAGCGCAACCTCCGCAAGCAGCTCCGCGAGGAGTTCGGCGAGGACGACGAGGCCCAGGAGCGGAAGTTCGTGACCGCGATCCTCGACAACGACGAGGACGCAGCCGACCTCCGCGTCGACCTCGCCGTGAAGTACATCGAGGGCGAGACGAGCGCGGTCTTCAACAGCGACGAGAAGGGCATCAACGACCTCCTGCGCGCGAACATGGGGAACCCGGAGGGCGCGAAGCGGATCGCCGAGGCCTACCAGGCGAAGACCGGCAAGGACCTGACCGCCGACCTCGAGGAGATCATGGACGAGGCCGAGCTCAAGGAGGGCACGGCCTACGTGCGAGACGACATGGCGACGGCGAACGTCGCGGTCGTCGAGCAGGGCGACGGCGAACGCTCGCTGACGGTCGTCGCCGAGGCGCGCGAGGACGGCGAGCTCGCCCAGCTCACCGAGGACATCGAGACGCAGACGGGAGCGAAGGCGACGGAGCTCCTCGCGGACTCGGTCGAGGGCGAGGACCTCGCGAAGGTCAAGGCGGACGTCGAACAAGCGCAGGCGGAGAACAAGGAGAAGCTCGACGCGTCGCTCGATCTCGCGAAGGCGACGCTGCTGGCGAAGGATCCGAAGGAGTACGAGGCGACGGTCGCGAAGATGCGGGAGAAAGCGTCGAAGCTGCACTCGTCGCTCTCGAGTGGGGGGGTCGGCAACGACTTCGAGACCACGGACCTGCTGCGCGGGCTCTCGCCCGCCGAGGCGGCGATCCTGAAGGAGCAGTTCACCGCGGGCAACTACGGCGACCTCGACAAGGTCGTCGACGGCAAGCTGACGGGCAAGGACCGCAAGGCCGCGAAGGCCGCACTCACCGGCGACAAGGTGAAGACCGCGCTCGCGCTGGTCGAGCAGTCGGCGGACGGCGCCGGCACGAACACCGAGGCGTGGCGCAAGGCGATGGAGACGCTGACCGACGAGAAGGACCGCCGGAAGTTCGAGGAGGAGTGCGAGCACCAGGGCATCGACTACAAGAAGCTCAACAAGGCCGAGAACACCGGATACGACCGCGACATGATGGCGGCGCAGGCGATCGTCGACGAGGACGAACGCGCCGCGACGATCGCGGCGGTCGACGTCGAGCAAGCCTCGTACGGCGGCAAGATCGAGTTCGCGAATCAGGCGATGGCGGACTGGATCGGCGATGTCCAGGGCATCTCCGAGACGGAGCGGCAGGAGCGCAAGCAGGATCGCCGCGAGAACAACATCTGGTCGATGGCCTCGAACGCGGGCACGAACGACGAGCAGATGCTCGAGGCGGAGTCGAAGCTGAAGAACCCGCGGCAGCGCGAGCTGATGGATCAGAAGCTGAAGGAGCGCACCGGCAAGGGCGTGTTCGAGATCCACGCGGAGGAGACCTCGGAGAGCACGAAGAAGTCGCTCGATCTGTACGCCCAGGGCGACATGGAGGGCGGAGACGCGCTGCGCATGATCGCGGCGAGCGAGGCATACCTCGACGACAACGAGGACGGCATGTCGAAGCGCTTCGAGGGCATGGACCCGGAGCGGCGCAAGCGCGTCGCCGCGCGCATGGACGAGGAGCTGGAGGCCACCGGCCGCGGCGGGCTCGAGGAGTGGCGCGCGAGCGAGCTGTCGGATGCGCAGAACAGCGTCGCGGTCGATCGCGAGACGGAGGGCAAGATCAGCGACGTCAACGCGATGGTGCTCGCCGGCGACACCACGCTCGGCTTCGGCCACGACGGCGCGAAGTTCAAGGAGCTGTGCGCGAACAAGTCGCCGGCGCAGATGGACGAGCTCCGCACGAAGTTCAAGGAAGCCGGGCACGGCGACCTCGACGAGTTCATGCGCACGCGCGCGAGCTCGGTCGGAGAGAAGCGCGACATCGAGATCCTGCTCGAGGGCAACTACGCCGCGATGCCGAAGGAGGAGCTGGAGGCCTTCGCCGCGGAGAATCCCGACAAGCTGATCCGGCGGGTCAAGGACCTCCACGTCGCGGGCAAGGGAGGCGTCGCGGCCGAGGGCGACTTCGACCCGATGAACGACCTCGGTAACGCGATGACCGACCTCTACTCCGATCAGGGCAAGGTCCTCGACGAGCGCCTGGAGGCCGTGAGGGCCATGGAGAAGAAGCTCGCCGAAGGCGGCACGCTCGACGCCGACGAGCAGGCCGAGCTGATCAACCACATGAAGTACATGTCGGGCGACCAGAGCGCGTTCACGGACAACAAGAACAAGGTCGTGAACGCGAGCGCGGAGGTCGCGGGGACCGTCGTCGAGGTCGGCGTGACGTGCGCGACCGGCGTCCACGAGGCCGGCACGCTCGCGGGCGGGCTCACGAAGATCGGCCTGAAGAGCGACCTGAACGGCGCGCGCTACGGCAAGGAGGAGATCGTCAAGGACGTCGGCCAGCTCGGCGTCGAGCTGCTCGTCGGCAAGGCGATGGACACCAACTGGGCGAAGACGACGTTCAAGAACCCGGTCGTGAAGGAGGTCGTCGAGGGCACGCTGGAAGGTGCGGGCACCGCCGCCGTCGATCCGCAGGCGTGGACGGACGCGGGGAAGCTCGGCTCCAACATCCTCACCAGCGCGGGTCAGGGAGGCCTGGCCTCGCTCGGAGGCGCGGCGACGAACCAGGCCACCGGTGGTCTGTTCGGCAAGAAGGTCGACGGCGAGATCGTGTTCGAGTCGAAGCGCGCCGCGCAGATCGACGGCGCGGTCGGCGGCATCGCCGAAGGCATGACCGACTCGGCGCTGACCTACGACCCGAACGCATCGGCGCTCGATCAGGCGACGGGCCTGCTCAAGAACGTGCTCGTCGAGGGCGCGAAGGGCAGCTCGAAGGGCGGCCGCGCGCACGACGCCCAGGTCGCGACGGCACGGGAGACCTCGGACGACGTCCGGGTGATGGGCGACGAGGAAGAGACCACCACCGAGACCACCGAGACCACCGACTCCACCGACCCCACCCACTCCACCGACTCCACCGACTCCACCGACTCCACCGACTCCACCGACTCCACCGGCTCCCCGGACACGACGGAGGTCGAGGCGCCGGCCAACCGGTTCGGCGAGGAGAAGGTCACGCTGCAGGGGAAGCGGCAGGTCGCCGCAGCCACGCCCTCGGGAGATGTCACGGCCAACGTCGTGAAGGACCGAGTGGTGATCCGATTCCCTCAGGACCTCACCGACCCCGAGGTGCGCAAGCAGTACGCGATCGATGCCGCGGCGAAGCTCGGCTTGAAGCTGCCGCCTGGCGCGCTGGACACCACGAACGACATGGGCGTGATGAACATTCCGCACGAGCTGCAGATCCGCTCGGAAGCCGAGGTCCAGGCCGCGGCGCGGTCGCTGTACGACCTCTCGAAGGTGACCGGCGATGGCGACCAGCGCCTGAACAGGATCGAAGAGACGCTGCGTGAAGCGCTGGACCCCGAGCGCGATCCGACGACCGCTCCGTTCAAGGGCAAGTGCGAGATCATCAGCAACGCCTGGCAGGCGGCGCTCGCCGAGAAGGGGATCTTCGTGCCTGTCATGAACGCTGCGGACAGGCCGGAACGCCCCGAGGGTCATCGCTTCCTCGTCGTGGGCAACACGATCATCGATCCGACGATCGGTCAGTTCGCGACGGGCGACGTGGTCGAGGGCGAGCCGAATCAGTACGAGCCGTTCATCGGCACGTATCCCGAAATGGTCGACCGGGTGCGGCGCCAGATGGAGGCCGGGCAGATGTCCGGTTACGCGACCCCGGAGGAGGCACTCGCGAAAGGCTGGGGCCTGCACCCCGACCCGAGCGGCAACGGCTTCATGTTCGACGACACGGTCGTGCCATCCACCGCGGCAGGAATGATCGTGCCGACCAGCGTCGACGACGTCCGGCGCTTGATGGAGGAGCAACGCGCGCAAGGGATCACTCCGGGCCAGGGCCTGCCGCCCGAGCTGGTCGCCCAGGCCGGCGGCGGCGATGGCGGGAAGCAGGCGCCGCCGAAGCCGCCGCGTCCGCCGGCGGCTTCGGCGAACGAGGAGCGCGAGGACAGCGAGCTCGATCCGGGGAACGAGCTCGCGAACATGTGGAAGCACCACGAGCGCAAGGTGAAGGAGCGCGACGCCAAGCTCGCGAAGCAGCTTCCGACGTTGCGCGAGGAGGAGCGCGAGCGCCGCGCCCGGTTGATGGTCGCGAACGACGAGCTGGAGGCCAGCGGCTTGCCGGTCGACCGTTCGATGGAGAACCACGATCCGGACGAGCTGCCCGATCTGAACCGGCTCTACGCGGACCAGCGCAAGGCCATCGACGAGGAGACCATGCGTCGCCTGGACGAGAACCACGACGTGCCGTTCGAGGAAGCAGAGCGCCTGGCGGAGCGGCAGGTGCTCGATGACGAGATCGCGCTCGGGCGGCCCCCCGATGAGGTCCGCGCCGACCGCATGAACCGCGGGGTCGACCAGGCGATCGCGGCGCTCGGGCAGATCGCCAAGCCGGCGGGCAACATCGCGACGTTCCTCCGCGAGGCCACGAAGGGCAGCCAGCGCGACGCGAAGCGGCTGGGGAACGCGGGCATCGATGTCGTGCTCGACGCCGTGGAGCTCGGGCTCGGCAAGGCGCTGCCCAAGGAGATGAAGGACATCATCAAGAAGTCGCGCGAGGAGCTCGGCCGGATCATCAAGGCGAGCGCTGCGGAGCCCGGCAAGGCCCTCGGGCGCGTCGGTGATGCGTGGAACCGGCTCGCGAACGTGCCGGTCAGCATCCTGCCGCACATCACCGGTGGTGGCGACCTCGGCCTGCCGCGCGACGCGACGCTGGCCGATCGCATGGAGCGCCAGGCCCACATCGCGGAGCAAGCGGCTCGGTACATGGCAGCCGGCATGCCCGCCGGGATGGCGGTCGCCCGAGCCCGCGACGAAGCGGTGGTCGTGGAGAACGGCGCGCGCGCGCTCGCCGAGCAGGGACCACCGCCGAAGCGGTCGTCGGCGGAGAGCGTCCAGAAGGACCTCGATCGAGCCCAGCGCGAGCTGGAGGGCCTCCGGCTGCGCCAGCAGTGGCAGGGCGGTGACGAGAATGCGCTTGCGGAGATGGAGCGGCGCGTGGCGAGCCTCGAGCAGGATCTGACGTTCGCGAAGGAGATCGATGCGTCGCGCCCGTATCGCGAGGAGCTGAAGCACGCGCAGGCCGCGATCGACGAGGAGATCCGCAACGGCAGGGAGCCCACGCCCATCCAGCTCGGGGCGCTCGAGGTCGCGAAGTCGCGGCTCGCACGGCATCGAGAGAGCGTCGAGCCCAGGGTCCGGATCGCCGTGCCCCCACCCGCCGCTGCGCCACCGGCCGGCGAGGTCGACACGCCGGCGGAGGTCGACGCGCTGGCCGCCGAGCGCGAAGCACGTGCCGTCGAGGAGCAGGCCGAGCTCGAGCGCGAGAAGCGCAGGCTCTAAGCGTCCTTCATCAGCTCGCGCAGCTTCGTCTTCAGGCGCTCGAACCGCTTGCGCAGCGCCGCGACGTCGCGCGCGCTCGGCTCGTCATCGCTGGCGGCGAGCACCTTCGCGATGTCGGTCCACGGCAGCTTCCGATCGATGCGCAGGCCGAGGAGCATGTGGTCCTCGGGGTCGAGCTGCTCGCGCAGCTTCGCGAACCGATCCTTGACCTCGGTGCGCTGGTGGATCGGCGTGGCGCTGCGCAGGCGATCCATCGTGCCCCGGATCGACGGTACCTCCGAGAGCGGCACGCCCCGCTTCGCGCGCGCGACGTCGCGCGTGGTGCGCATGAACTCGTTGCGCGCGATCCGGTACGCCCACACGCGCACCGTGCTCTCCCAGCGGAACTTCGGCAGCCCGCGCCACATCCGCTCGCAGGTCGCGCTGAACGCGTCCTCGGCCTGCGTGCGATCGCGCGCGAGCCCGACGAGGAAGCCGAACAGCTCGTCGGCGTACGCCTCGAGTGCGGCGGTCATCGCGCCGTCGAAGTCGCCGGCGTCGCAGCGGGCGCGGATCGCGGCTTCGGACATCTCGTGCGATCATACCTCCGCCAGGTCGACCGGGAGCAGCGCCGTGGCGTAGCCCGTGCGAGTCCGAGGGCGGACGATCACGCGGTGGTCGTCGTCGGCAGTGACCAGCAGCTGCTCGGCGCCGGCGAAGCCGAGGTAGGTGACGTCGTCGGTGTGGCCGCGCAGCTCGGTCTGCTCGGCGGTGAGCAGCGACTGCACGATCACGCTGCCGCCCGCCATGCCGACGGCGACGTAGCGGCCGTCGCGCGCGAGCGCCTCGCACTCGAGGTGCTCGAACCGCGCCGCGATCGGCCCGACCGAGAAGTCGTCGTGCAGCTTCCACACGGTGACGCCGCGGAGATCGCCGCCGCGCACGCGCGCCATCAGGAAGCCGCCGCCGAGCTGGAGCGACAGCGTGTCGCCGGTCGTCTTGACGCGACCCGCGAGCACGAGCCGGTCAGAGACGACGCGGTGGATCGCGATCTCGCCCCAGGTTCCCGATGCGAGCAGCTGGCGGATCGGATCGAACCACACGGCCTGCACGACCTTCCTCGGCAGCGGCTCGTAGACCTCGCAGTGCGAAGCCCCGTCGCCCAGCAGGGCGAGCGCGACGAGCTCGGTGTCGGTGACGTACCAGTACCAGTCCTCGGCGGCGCTCATACCGGTCGCGCGCATCGGCTGCGGCACGTCGGTGTAGCGATGGCCGCCGTCGGGACGCCACTCGCCGATGCCGGAGAAGATGGGGCCGTTGTTGGAGGCGACGCTGTCGAACTCCGGCCGGAGCACGCGGCCGTCACTGGTGACACGCGGCACGAGATTGCCCCAGCCGTGCGATGGCAGGTCGCGCTCGAGCCACGCGAGCGAGCGCAGGTCGACGAGCCGCAGCTGGCGCCAGCGGCGCTTGACGAGCCCGTAGCGGCCGGTCGGATCGACGTCGATCAGCGACCCGCTGACGCGGCCGATGCGGAACGTGCGCCCGCTCGGCTCGCTGCACGTGGCCCAGTCGGCGGCGCAGCGCTCGCACACCAGGTGCGTGCACACCGCGCACGATTTGTCCGCGCCCAGCTCGCGGCAGTGCGCGCACCCGACCGCCCCCGGCCCTCGTGCGACCATCTACAGGCGAACGTACTCGAAGTCGCCTGGCAGGCCGTTGATGCCGCGCGTCGGCGGCGCGATCCAGCTCGCGAACTTGCCGCGCTCGTACACCGGGTGCATGAGCGACTTGATGTACGTCTCGTCGGCGGCGGTCGGCAGCCACTCGCCGCGGCGCGCGGTGAACGTCGCCTCGTCGATCATCTCGCCGCCGGGCGTGAAGGAGCTGCCGGCCCACATGCCGATCTGGCGGTGGAACTTGTTCGACGGCAACACGAGCTCGAAGTCGATGCCCTCGTCCTTGATCGTCTTGTTCCAGCGATCGACGCCGCGCTGGCAGTCCTTGATGTACTCGGTGCGCAGCACCTCGTTGAGCGCGTTGCGCATCGGGATGTCCTTGTGGACGACCTTGCCGCCCTCGAGGACGTCCATCGCGAAGTGGCTGCCGACCAGCTTGTGCTCGTCGTAGCGATCCTCCTTGTACCGGCCCTTGAGGCCCGCCGCGAACGCGTCGGCCGCGTTCGATGACACCTCGCCGCCGAACAGATCGAGCGAGAGCGTGTACCAGAGGTTCAGGTACTTCTGGACCGTGGGCAGATCGATGCCGCCGAGCGCGCGCGGATCGCCGTTGCCGTCCTGCTTCATCAGCTCGCACGCGCGCTTCACGACGCGCTGCACGCCGGTCTCGCCGACGAACATGTGGTGCGCTTCCTCGGTCAGCATGAACCGGCAGGTGCGCGCGAGCGGATCGAAGCCGCTCTCGGCGAGCGCCGACAGCTGGTACTTGCCGTCGCGGTCCGTGAACATCGTGAACATGTAGAACGACAGCCAGTGGCTCGTCGGCTCGTTGAACGCGCCGAGGATGCGCGGCTTGTCCGCGTCTCCCGAGCGGCGCG
Source organism: Myxococcales bacterium (assembly GCA_016794545.1). Classification (GTDB taxonomy): domain Bacteria; phylum Myxococcota_A; class Polyangia; order Haliangiales; family Haliangiaceae; genus JABFXX01. The sequence goes on along the minus strand of JAEUJX010000406.1, from coordinate 2,707 downwards.
CGAGCAGCTCCTCGGCCTCCTCGCGGCCGTCGCGGCCGAAGTAGGTGTGCAGGAGATAGACCATCGCCCACAGGTGACGGCCCTCTTCCACGTTCACCTGGAACAGGTTGCGCAGGTCGTAGAGCGAGGGCGCGGTCGCGCCGAGCTCGCGCTGCTGCTCGACGCTCGCCGGCTCGGTGTCGCCCTGCGTGACGATCAGCCGCTTCATGAGGTTGCGGAACTCGCCGGGGACCTCGTCCCACACCGGCTGCCCGTAGAAGTCACCGAAGCCGTGCGTGCGGCCCTCCTGCTTCGGCTCGAGGAAGATGCCCCAGCGATAGTCGGGCATCTTCACGTGGTCGAAGTGCGCCCAGCCGTCGGTCTCGACGGAGACCGCGGTGCGCAGGTAGATGTCGCGCTCCTGCCAGCCCAGCGGCCCCATCTGCTTCCACCAGTCGATGAAGTGCGGCTGCCACGCCTCGAGCGCGCGCTGGAGGCGCTTGTCGCCCGACAGGTTGACGTTGTTCGGGATCTTCTCGTCGGTGAGTACGTTGCCCATGACTTAGGTCCTCTTCCACTGGAATTGCGGCCGCTCGGGCTGGCCGTAGAGGGTGAGTGCGCCGTGCTCGCCCGTCGAGTTGGCGCGGGTGAAGATCCAGTTCTGCCAGGCCGACAGGCGGCCGAAGATCTTGGTCTCGAGCGTCTCGGGGCCGACGAAGCGCAGCGACGCTTCCATGCCCGTCAGCGCGTCCGGCGAGAGCGACGCGCGCTCCTCGATCGCGATGCGCAGCTCGTCCTCGAAGTCGATGTCGTCGGCGGCGATCGTCGCGATGCCGAGCGCTTCCGCCTCCTCCGACGGGATCGGGCCCTCGGCGCCGCGCGCGAGCACCTTCGTCGCCGCCGCGGGCGTGCCGTAGAACCGCGCGTCGAGGCGCGACAGGCCGGTCGACATCGTGAAGAACCCCTGGTTCGCGACCGAGGTCTGCACGGACACGGCCTCGTCGCCGTCGATCAGCATGTAGAACCGGTCCGCGCCGAGTGCGAGCTCGAGCAGCGAGCCGGCGAAGCACGAGTCCCTGGAGTCGGCGACGGCGTAGAAGCTGCGCGCGGTGTTGTCGTAGCGCTTCAGCACGCGGCGCTGGAGCAGGCGGATCTCGCGCGCCAGACCGGTCGTGGCCTTCGCGACCGCCTCGTCGTGCGCGAGGACCTGCGCCTTGTCGCCGGACGTGCGGACCGTGACGACCCCGATCTCCGGGAGATCGAAGCGCAGGCGCAGCAGCGCGTCGTCGAGCTCGCGGAACGCGCGCAGGCTCCACGTGTCGGCGCTCGCCAGATCCGGCGCGTCGGCCGGTGCCTTGATGGTCAGCGCCGCCGTGCGCGCCGCGCGATCGATCGTCAGCTCGACGTAGCGGTACGTGAACGCCTTGTCGGTGACCTTCGGCGCGAGCTCCGGCAGCTGGATCGCCGGGCCGCGCGTCACCGTCTGCCGCGCCGCGATCGCGGAGGCGCGTGCCTTGACCGCGTCGTCCCACTTGCTGCGCGACACGACGTCCTCGACGAGCCCCCAGTCCTTCGCGCGCTTGCCCTTGATGCCCTCGGCGGTCGTGCAGAACACGTCGGCGCGGTCGCGGCGCACCTTGCGCTTGTCGACCAGGCGCGTGAGCCCGCCCGTGCCGGGCAGCACCGCGAGGAGCGGCGTCTCGGGGAACGACACCGCGGAGTTGCCGTCGTCGACCAGCACCGTCTCGTCGCACGCGAGCGCGAGCTCGTAGCCGCCGCCCGCCGTGGTGCCCTTGCACGCGCACAGCGAGCCGAGCCCGCTGTTCGCGGACGCGTCCTCGAGGTAGAGCCGGGTCTCGTTCGTGAACTTGCAGAAGTTCACCTTGAACGAGTGTGTGGAGAGCCCGAGCATGTAGATGTTCGCGCCGGAGCAGAACACCTTGTCGAGGTCGGCCGTGAACACCACGCACTTGACCTCGGGGTGCTCGAAGCGGATCCGCTGGATCGCATCGGCCAGCTCGATGTCGACCGAGAGGTCGTAGCTGTTGAGCTTGAGCTCGTAGCCCGGGCGGTGCGGGTGGTCGGCATCGACCGCCATGGTCAGGGTCGCCACGTCCCCCGCCACGGAGAGCTTCCAGTGCCTGTACTTGCTCGGGTGGGTCTCGAACCGGGTCGGATCCATCGGGATCGAGTACCAAGCAATTTACTGCTTGTCACCTGCCTTGTTCATGCACTATATTTCGCCGGTGTCGTACCTCGCCTCCGTGGGCTCCGCCGTGCGCACGCAGCGCGAGCGCCGCGGCTGGTCGCGCCGCGAGCTGGCGGCCCACAGCGGGGTGTCGGAGCGGTTCCTCGCGCAGCTCGAGACCGGCGACGGCAACATCTCGCTGCGCCGGTTCGCGGAGGTCGCGCACGCGCTCGGCACCACGCCGAGCGTGCTGCTCGCCGCGGCGGATGCGCCCTCCCCCGTCCGCCCGATCGCGCTGCTCGGCGTGCGCGGCGCCGGGAAGTCCGCCGTCGGCGAGGCGCTCGCTCGCAAGCTCGGCGTCGCGTTCGTCGAGCTCGATCACCTGATCGAGGAGGCCGCGGGCCTGCCGCTGTCCGAGGTGTTCGCCGTGCACGGCGAGGCCTACTACCGGCGCGTCGAGCGCGAGGTGCTGACGCGCCTGCTCGCGCAGCCATCCGCGATGGTGCTCGCGACCGGTGGATCGATCGTCAACGACCCCAC
>JAEUJX010000394.1 GCA_016794545.1 Myxococcales bacterium | reverse complement strand
GATCGCGAGCGCTCGGTTCGCACGGTGATCGCGGCCGGCCGATCGCGTGTCCGTGCGCGTCGACGTGGTCGAGCAGCTCCGTCGCGCCGACGGGCGCAGGCCGGCGCATGGGACCCATCGATGAGCGCCTCTGTCAGGTCGAGCTTGCCTCGATCACGCAGATCCTCGGCGAGCTGGCGAAACACTCGCTCCCAGAGTTAGCGCGTCTCGGTGACCTTCTGCAGGTGCGGCGGCGCATCCGCATCGAGGCCGCTCGCGGCCGCGAGCGCGGGGAGTGCCAGGTAGAAGCTCTGCACCGCGCAGAGCGGCGCGAGCACGGCGGGCGCGGTCACGGTCGGGAGCACGCGGGCGCCGTCGACCGGCGTCGTCGCCGCAAGGTCGGCGCCGAGGGCCGCGAGGCGCGCAAGCGCGGCGCGCGTCGGAGCGAGCGTCGCGTCGGGCTGGGTGAGGGCGAGGATCGGAAAGCCGGGGCCGACGAGGGCGAGCGGGCCGTGGAGGACCTCGGCGGCGGAGAACGGCTCGGCGTGGAGGCGGCAGGTCTCCTTGAGCTTGAGCGCCAGCTCCTGGGCGGCGGCGAGGCCGATGCCGCGGGCGAGGACGTAGAGCGAGGAGGCGGTGGCGAGCGGGGCGAGGGCGGGCGACCAATCGAGCGCGGACGCCTCGGTGAGCGCATCGGGTGCGCGCGCGATCGCGTCCGCGAGGGCGGGATCCTGCGACCACGAGGCGGCGAGCTGGAGGACGGAGAGGCAGGACAGGAGGAACGACTTGGTGGCGGCGACGCTCCGCTCGGGGCCCGCGCCGATGTCGAGCGCGAGGTCGGCGGCGGCGGCGAGCGGTGAGGCGGCGTCGTTGACGAGGGCGACGACGAGCGCGCCCGCGCCGCGCGCGGCGGAGGCGAGCGCGAGGAGGTCGGGCGACTGGCCGCTCTGGGAGATCGCGATGACGAGCGCGCCGCGCAGATCGTCGAGGGGCCGCGCGTAGATCGAGACCGTGCTCGGGAACAGCGACGCCACGGGACGGCCGAGGAACCACTGGAGGACGTAGCCGGCGTAGGTCGCGGCGTGGTCGGAGGAGCCGCGCGCGCAGGTGGCGACGAGGCGCGGCGGCGAGGCGCGGAGGCGGGCGCCGAGGTCGGCGAGCGCGGCGGCGTTGGCGGCGAGCGCGGCGCGCGCGAGCGCGGGGGCGTCGGCGGCTTCGCGCGCGAGGAGGCTCACGCGGACAGAGTGACACGGTGAGCGCGGGCGTCACAGCGGCGGTGGCGGCACGCCGGATGCACCGCGTCTCGGCATAACTCTCTCCAGGAGACTTCCGATGGGTATTTTCAACAAGCTCAAGGGCGCGGCGAAGAAGATCGAAGGCCGCCTCACCGGTGACAAGGTTCGCGAGACGCAGGGCAAGCTCGAGGAGACGAAGGGCGACCTCGAGATCAAGGGCCGCCGCGTGGCGAACAAGGTGAAGGCGAAGGCCCGCGAGCTGAAGAGCCGCGCGAGCGCGAAGGTGTCCCGCGGCGCCGCGAAGGTCGACCGCGCGGCCGCCAAGCGCCGCTAGTGACTCGCCACAGGCGCGACACCGGCGCGACGCGCGATGTAAGGTCGCTGCTCCACGCAGTAGGAGCTAGCCATGACCCGCAAGGGCGACCACATCAAGCGCGTCGCGCTCGTGTTTTCGGGCGGACCGGCCCCCGCCGCCAACGCCGTGATCTCGGCCGCGGCGAACTCGTTCCTCGAGGACGGCCGCCAGGTCATCGGGTTCTTCCACGGCTACTCGAACCTGCAGGACTACCACCCGGTCACGCACCGGCTCCTGCCCGACGAGCACTACCGGATCTTCAACGAGAAGGACCTCTCGGGCCTCCGCAACTCGCGCGGCATCGTGATCGGCACGGCGCGCGCGAATCCCGGCAAGGGCATCGACAAACCGGCGGACCTCGACGATCCGGTGAAGACGACGCGGCTGCGCAACGTCTACAACGCGCTCGTCGATCTCGAGATCGACGCGCTGATCTCGATCGGCGGCGACGACACGCTGAAGACCGCCAACTTCCTGCACGAGTACCAGAAGCGCCTGCCGAAGGAAGCGCGGCGCGTGCAGGTGGTCCACCTGCCGAAGACCATCGACAACGACTATCGCGGCATCGACTTCACGTTCGGCTTCTTCACCGCCGTCGACGTGATGGCGAAGGAGCTGCAGAACCTCCGCGCCGACGCGCTGTCGACCGGCAGCTACTTCATCGTCGAGACCATGGGCCGCAAGGCAGGGTGGCTGTCGTACGGCGTCGCGATCGCGGGCGAGGCGACGCTGGTGCTCGCCGTCGAGGATGTCGAGGGGCCGCTCGCGGCGAAGGGCAAGAACGGCGACGTGCACCTGGTCCTGCCCGCGCTCGTCGATCGCATCGTCGACGTGATCCTCGCGCGCGAGAAGCGCGGCAAGCACTACGGCACCGTCGTGCTCGCCGAGGGCCTCGCGGAGATGCTGCCCGACGACGACATCAAGGACCTGCCGCGCGACGAGCACGGTCACCTGTCCCTCGGCCGCATGGACCTCGGCAAGCTGGTCGCGCTCCTCGTCGCGCGCCGCTACGAGGAGCGCACCAAGCGCAAGAAGAAGGTCACCGGTCTGCAGCTCGGCTACGAGTCGCGCTGCGCACCACCGCACGCATTCGACGTGATGCTCGGCAGCCAGCTGGGCATCGGGGCGTATCGCGCGCTCGTCGAGGAGAACCTCGACGGGCACCTCGTGTCGGTCGAGGGCCAGCTCGATCTCGCGTACGTCCCGTTCCACGAGCTCGTGAACCAGCAGACCCTCAAGACCGAGGTCCGGTTCATTCGCTCGGGCAGTGACTACCACCGGCTGGCGCGGTTCCTCGAGACGCGCACCGACAAGATCGTCGAGTGGAGCCCGGGACGGCGCCAGGAGCGCTGATCACTCGGTCGCTTTCTTCTTGTCGTCGGCGGCAGGGCCGCCCTGCTGCACGGTGTGCGCGGCCTCGTGCGCCATCAGCTGGTCACCGGCCGCCGCGCCCGGCGCGGCGAAGGCGGGCTGTGCGCCGCCGGTGAACGCCGCGGCGCCGACCCCGTCGTACGCTTGCTGCGACGCGGTCGGGCCGGCGGCACCGTTGGGCGCGGCGCTCACCTCACCACCCGCGGCGGCGGCAGGACCCGCGGCAGCAGGACCCGCGGCGGCAGGACCCGCGGCATCGGCCTTCTTCTTCTCTTCGCGTGCAGCCATGGCGTCCATCCTACGCGAAATGTCGCCGCGAGCTTCCGCCTGCCTCGGGTAGCATCGAGCTATGAGGACCCTGGCGCTCGGCCTGGCATGTGTCGTCGTGGGGTGCGGGGGAGGCGGAGGGGGTGGAGGTGGCGGAGATGACGCGCCTCCCGGCGGAGATGGCGGGCTCGTGCCGGATGGTCCGCCGCCGGGTACGCCGCTCGGCCAGCGGCTGACCGTGAAGACCGTCAGCGCGGCGGCGGGGGTGATGGCGGGCGACTCGAACTGGCGCATCTGGGGGCAGAGCTCGCTGCGCGTAGCGCCGGTGTTCACGGTGCCGTACGGCGACTGCGGCACGCTGATCGGCTACACGACAGGGGGCGCCTCGCCGAGCGCGCACGTCGCGCGGCTCGATGCGAACGACGCGCTGGTCGCGACGTACGACCTCGGCGCGTTCGAGCTGCGTGGCCTCGCGGCCGAGCCGGATGGCCACTTCGCCGCGCTCCTGTGGGACCACACGACGAATCCGAAGTCGCTGCGCGTGACGCGCTACGACCCGAGCGGCGCGAATCCGCGGGCCTCGCAGCTGCCCGATGCGCTCGCGGCGCCGACCGACTTCAACATCGGCGAGACGCGCCTCGCGTTCGGCGGCGGCAAGTACGCGGCGTACTACCACGTGCACGGGATCAGCGGCTTCGCGAACGGCCACGAGGGCGATCAGTACAAGCTCGTCGACGCGCAGACCGGCGCCGTGACGAACGTGTGGTCGTGGGGGTGCTCGCACTCGATGAGCGAGGCGCTGCGCTGGGAGGATGGCGGCGCGCGGTTCATCGCCGCGTGCGTGACCGACTGCTACCCGGGGACGAGCGGCGGCAACTTCGCGACGGACTCGATCGGCGGCATCTACATCGACAACGCGAAGAAGGTGCTGAGCGTCGACGCCGGCTGCAACGGGAGCGTCGCGGCGGAGCTCGGGAGCCTCGCGCCCGCGCCGGGCGGATCGAAGCTCGTGTTCAACGCGCACCAGGCGCCGGCGACGATGGGCCAGAGCTCGTACAGCCCGTCGACGATGAACCAGGACATCGGACTCGCGACGATCGGGCCGACGGGCGCGGCGGCCGGCAACGTGGTGTGGCTGACGACGACGCCGGGGAACGAGCAGAACTCGTCGATCGCGGCGTGGCACCCGGCCGGCGACGCGGCCGAGCAGTACCTGATCGGATGGAGCGAGGGCACGTCGACGCGGACGTACAAGCTCGGCCGGTTCGCCGCCGATGGCCGCGTGCTCGAGGCGCCGATCGATGTGACGGCGATGGCGAAGTGGGGCGAGCGCGACGATCCGTTCCGCGAGCACCGCAATCACGACGTCGTGTGGGCATGGTTCGATGCCGCCGGCTCGACGATGCTGAAGCTCGCGCGCGTGTCGTCGGGACAGACCGCGCAGTGCGCGACCTTCTAGGTCACGCGGGTCAGGCCTCGTCGGTCGTGCACGTGTCCTGGCCGTCGCCCCAGCCGTCACCGTAGCCGTCGCTGTAGCCCTCGTCGTAGCCGGGCGCGTAGCCGGCGTCCGCGCCGTCGGCGTAGCCGTCGCCGTAGCTGCCGGCGAAGCAGCCGTCGTACGTCGAGGCGTAGCCATCGTCGTAGCCATCGTCGTACCCGTCGTCCCAGCCCGCGCCGTACCCGTCGGCGTCGCCGGCCGCCTCGCCGCGGGCGAAGGCGAGCGGGTAGGTCGCGCGGTAGCCGGACTGGTAGTCGGGGTTGTCGCGCTTGCCGTCGGCGAGGCCGCGCAGGTTCGCGCCGCGATCGAGCGCGCCGTTGTAGCCGCGCGCGTAACAGGTCTTCAGGTCGCCGGCGTCGGCCGTGCTCTCCGGCTCCTCGTCGGCCGGAGCACCCGCGACGCGCGCGCTCGAGCACGACGACGAACCCTCGGCATACCCCGCGCCGTAGCCGTCCTCGTACCCGTCGCTGCGTCCGGCATCGGCGCTCGCGCTGAAGCCGTCGGCCTCGCCGGCCGCATAGCCCGCGCTCGCGCCGGAGCTGCACGCGACCGGATCGGCGGCACCCGCGTTCGCGCCGGCGCTGTAGGCATCGGCATAGCCGGCGCCGTAGGCGAGATCGAAGCCGCGCGCGTAGCCGTCGCCGTAGCCATCGCGCTCGCCGTCGCGCTCGCCGTCGGCCTTCGTCAGCGAGCGACCGACCTTGTAGCCGAGGTCGTACTCCATCCGGTTGACGGCGTCGGCGTCGGCCTCGCCCTGGTGGAGCTTCGCCTCGAGCTCGCCGCCGTCGGTGCAGTCGACCTCACAGCCCGAGGCGGTGACGAGGAGTGCGGCAGCGAGGGCGAGCACCAGGCGCATCGCGCGAGAGCAGAGCAAGCGAGGTGCCGACGCGGCGCGTGGGTAAGTGCGCGGACCGGCGTCGGCGGAGTGTGGCGACGGTGCGTCACCTCTGCGGGTTTCGCAGGCTAAGGTGGTGGGCATGTGCCGCAACATCCGACCGCTGTTCAACTTCGAACCGCCGGCGACCGACGAGGAGGTCGCGGCCGCCGCGCTCCAGTACGTGCGGAAGATCAGCGGCACGCGCAAGCCGAGCAAGGACAACCTGCGCGCGTTCGATCGCGCGGTGGCGGCGATCGCGAAGGCGACGCGCGAGCTGGTCGACACGCTCGAGACCGACGCGCCGCCGAAGAACCGCGAGGACGAGGCGCGCAAGGCGCGGGCGCGCGCGGCGGAGCGGTACGGCTGATATGCTCGCCGGATGCTGACGCGCGCCGACGACCTCGCCAAGATGACGGTGCTCGATGCGGCCAAGCAGGTGGTCACGCTCGGCACCTTGTGGCAGGACAAGCCGGCGGTGCTCGTGTTCGTGCGGCACTTCGGTTGAATTCACTGCCGCGCGCATGTGGTGCAGTTGCACCGCGACCTCGACAAGATCCACGCCGCAGGTGCGGAGCTCTACGTGATCGGCAACGGCTCGCCGAGCTTCATCGAGGGGTTTCGCGAGGAGACGAGGTACACGGGCGAGATCTACGTGGACCCGTCGCTCGACGTGTACAAGGCGGCCGAGCTGAAGCGCGGGCTCGTGAAGACGTTCAACCCGCTCGCGCTCGGCAAGACGATCCAGGCGTTCCGGGCCGGCAACCGGCAAGGGCGCACGCAGGGTGACGCCTGGCAGCAGGGCGGCGCGCTGGTGATCGACACCGACGGCACCGTGCTGTGGCACCACATCAGCGAGCACTCCGGCGATCAGGCGAGCAGCGGCGAGCTCCTCGACGCGCTCAGCGCGAGGCCGCGAGCGCGGCCTTGACGCGCTCGTCGAACTTCTTGCGCGGCTCCTCGGCGACGAGCAGGCGGCACTTCTCGAAGCGCGAGATCGTGGGGGCGTTGTCGACGTGGCAGTGGATGATCTCCGGCCCCCAGCCGTCGGCCGTGCAGGTCTCGACGTAGGCGTCGCCCAGGTTCTTCTCGAGCTTCGCCATCGTCGGCTCGACGATCCCGCGCTGATCGGGCGCCATCCTCTCGAGGCTGGACGTCAGATACGTCGCGACCGCGGCGCGCAGCTCGGTGCACGCGATCGGCGCGGTGTTGCCGGTGGGCGGCGGTGGTTCCACCGGCGGCCGATCGGCGCCGATCGCGGACAGGCCCGCGGCGACGAGGCTGTCGATCTCCTTCCCGGTGGCGGTGAAGTCGCCGTGGATCACGTTGTCGCGTGGCTCGAGCCGGCCGGTGCCCGCGCCGGCCTTCTGGAGGAACTCGACGATCGCCTTCAGGCGCGCGAGGTCGACCTGCGCCGACTGCGCGCTGGCGGTGACCACCTTGCCGCGCACCACGAACGGATCGCCGAGCTGCGCGCTCGCGGTGATCGTGTGCTCGGGGCTCTGCATGCGCACGGCGAGCGGTTGCTCCTGGTCGAGCTCGGCCCACCACGCGGGCGCGGCGCCGCTGCCACTCGTGACCTCGGTGCGCCACGCGGTCGGTTCGACCGCCGCGCCGGCGCGCGACACGATCACGAGGTCGCCGTTCGCGAGGATCGCGCCCGACGCGAAGGCCTTGCCGTCGCGCGCGACGTGGAAGCGGTCGCCGTCGGGGACGACCTGGGCGCCGGCGATGGCCGTGCCGAGCTTCACCGCGCACGCGGTGGTCCTGTCCTTCGGCAGGCCGCCGATCGCGAGCGTGAGGTCGCTCGTGCCGCCGACGCCGCGGCGCGCGAGCAGGATCGAGCTTGCCTCGCCGAGGAGATCGATGCCGCACGTGCTCTTCACCGCCTCGATCGCGGGCTGCACCGCGCGAAATGCGAGCGGCGCCGCCTTCGACCAGCCGGCCCACGCGCGCGCGCGGGCGAGATCGAGCCGGAGCACGGTGTCGGCATCCGATGGAGCGAACCGCGCCGCCGTGGGCGCCTCCTGCGACTTCTTTCCGCCGCACGCGGCGAGCAGCGCGAGGGCGAACGCGAACGGACGGTGCATCGCGTATACCTTACTCGATGGCCGGTCCGATCCTGGTCGTGTCGCCGCACCTCGACGACGCCGTGCTGTCGCTCGGCGCCTCGATCGCCGGCTGGGCGCGGCGCGACCGGGCTCGCGTCGTCATCGCCAGCGTCTACACCGCCGGCCCGCCGCTCGACGAGGTCGCGCCGGCCATGCGCCGGTTCGCCGACTACCCCCTGCGCTGCGCCGAGGACGACGCCGCCTGCGCCGAGCTCGGCGCCGAGGTCCGCCGGCTCGGGCAGATCGAGCGCGCGTTCCGCCGCCCGTACCTCACCGGCTGGTCCTTCTTCTCGACCCCACCCGACCGCTCGGGCTTCACCGGCCTCGCGAGTGTCACCCGCGCGCTCGCGTCCCTCGCGGACCTCGATCCCTCCCTCGTCTACGTGCCGCTCGGCATCGGCAACCACATCGATCACGTCGAGACCCTGCTCGCCGCCACCGACTGGGCGATCGCCGCGGGCTGGCGCCACCGCCTCCGGTTCTACGAGGACTTCTACGCGCTCGCCGGCGCGATGCGCGCGAAGCACTTCGTCGCGCGTGCCCACCGCTGGCGCCACTGGCAATCGCCGCTCCTCCGCGCCCGCCGCCTCGCCGTGATCCTGAAGACCATCGGCTCGCGCATCTCCGGCCCACCCGTCGAGACCCTCCTCGACCCCGAGCTCCGCACCGGCTCCTGGCTCGTCAACGTCCCGCCCGGCGCCGACGAAGCCGCCCAGCTCCGCGCCCTCGCCCACTACGCCTCCCAGACCCGCGCCTTCGGCGGCCTCGGCGGCATCGCGCGCGCGCTCCGCACCTACCACCGCTTCTGGGGCGGCGGCGAGCCCGTCTGGCGCGTCCGGCCACCCGCGTCCGTCCCCTCCCAGGTGAGGGAGTAGATGCAGAGGAGGGAGTAGATGCAAACGAATTGCGCGGAGTTCGGCCCGTGGACGCGGTCTGCGAGGAGCTAGGGGGGGTCGATCGCGAGATTCGAATCTCGCGACCCGGCCGTCCGGGTGGCGAACTGCGGGTGGGACGCGAGCGTCCGCTCGAGCTCGGCGTGGTCGGCCGGCGGGATGTCCGGCGCGAACGGGGCGGTCGAGCGCGCGCGACGGGCGAGCCAGTCCGGGCCGAGCAGCGGGTGGGCGGAGAGCTCGGGGGCGGGGACGAGCGCGATCGTGGTCTCCTCCTTGGGACCGGACGGGACGCCGCGCGCGACGTGGAAGCCGGCGGCGAGGAGCGAGGTGCGCAGCGCCGTGGACGCGGTGTACGTGAACAGCTCGGCCGGGCCGGTGAGGCGGGCGCGGAGGGCGCGGAACGTGGCGAGCGACCACAGCGGCGTGTCGACCTTGGAGGAGAACGGGTCGTAGAAGATGACGTCGGGGCGCGGGGCGGTGGCGAGGTGATCGAGGAAGTCGCCGGTGTGGAGCTGCCAGACGAGGCGGTCGCGCACGAAGCGGCCGCGGTGCGCGAGGATGTGCGGGGCGGCGTGGCGGAGGTGCGCGAACGGGCCGGTGTTCGCGAGCGCGAGGTGGAACGCGTCGAGGTCGCGCTCGAAGCTGTGGAGCTCGACGGCGGCGTGCTGCGGGTGCGCGTCGAGCGCGCGGATCAGCGCGAGCGCGTTGTGCGCGGCGCCGAGCCCGACGTCCCACACGACGAGCGGCCGCAGCCCCGCCAGGGCCTGCGCGAGGAGGAGCGACTGCGCGACGTACACCCGCTCGGCCTCGGCATCGGGCTGGTTGACCGAGTGCATCTTCTCGCCGGAGGCGACGTGCTCGATGCTCGAGAAGCCCTGCGTGGACGTCGCGATCCGGAACGCGCCGCGCGTGGTCGCACGCGGTGGCGCGGCGCGCGGCTGACGGAGCGGCGGGTTGTCGACGTCATCGAGCGCGAGGTGCTCGCGCTGCTCGGCGTGGAACGCCGCGAACGTGCCGGCGTCGAGCGCGGCGCGGATCCGCGCCATCAGCGACAGATAGAACTTCAGGTTGTGAAACGAGAGCAGCTGCCAGCCGAGCGGCTCCTCGCACTTCACGAGGTGATGCAGGTACGAGCGCGTGTAGAGCCGGCACGCGTCGCAGTCGCACGTGGCATCGAGCGGCTGCTCGGCCATGCGATGCACGCCGCGGCGCAGGTCGATCCGCCCGTGCGACGTGAACGCCTTGCCGTGCTGCGCCCACGCGGTCGGCAGGATGCAGTCGAACATGTCGATGCCGCGGTGCACCGCCTCGAGGATGTCGAGCGGCGTGCCGACGCCCATGAGATACCGCGGCCGGTCGCGCGGCAGGAGCTCCGCGGTGAGCTCGGTGGTGTCCTCGCGCTCGGCCTTGCTCTCGCCGACCGCGAGCCCGCCGATCGCGTAGCCGTCGAATCCGGCGATGTCGGTGAGCACGCGGGCGCTCTCGCGCCGCAGCTCCGGGTAGCAGGCGCCCTGAACGATCGCGAACAGCTGCTGCGCCGAGTCCCCGCGCGCGGCGAGCGAGCGGCGCGCCCAGCGGTGCGTCAGCTCCATCGCGGCGCGCGCGTCGGCGAGCGAGCTCGTCGAGTCGATGCACTGGTCGAGGACCATCATGATGTCGCTGCCGATCGCACGCTGCATCGCGATCGAGCTCTCGGGCGTCATCACGATCGGCTTGCCGCTCGAGCGCGGCCGGAACACGGCGCCCTCCTCGCTGATCGTGCGGCCGGCGGCGAGCGAGAACACCTGGAAGCCACCGGAGTCGGTGAGGATGCCGCGCTTCCAGCCCATCCACGGGTGCAACCCGCCCATGCGCTCGAGCACGTCGGGGCCCGGCCGCACCATCAGGTGATAGGTGTTCGCGAGGATCAGGGCCGGTGCGAGGGCCTCGAGCTGCGCGAGCGTCTGCGTGCGCACCGCGCCGCGGGTGCCGACCGGCATGAACACCGGCGTCTCCACCGTGGCGTGCGCCGTGACGAGCGTCCCGCGCCGCGCGCGCGAACCGGCGGCTATCGTGTGGATCGCGAACGTCATCGGGAATGCTCGCGGAGACGAGAGCAGTTACCGAGCATACTTGCGCAAACCGAGGCGTCACAACACACTGCGGGGCGTGCCTCGGCGGATCGTCCTGTACGCGTGTCTGATCCTCGCGCTCGCCGGCCGCGTCGCGCGGGCCGACGAGCCGCTCCAGCCGACGCCCGAGCACCAGAGGCTCGCGAACGAGTACCCGCGCGTGGTCCTCGTGACGATGGGCGTCGGTGCGCTGATCTGGGAGCGTCACGGTCACATCGCGCTGTGCATCGAGTACGAGGACCGCTCGCAGAACGCTTGTTACAACTACGGGATCGGAGACTTCCTCCACCCCGTGAAGATGTTCTGGGGCTTCTTCCGCGGGGACGGCAGCTTCTGGGTCGGGGAGATGAACCCGGGGACGATGCTCGCGATCTACCGCAACGCGGATCGCACGATCTGGGTGCAGCCACTGCCGCTCACGCAGCCGCAGAAGGCGAAGGTCATCGAGAAGCTCAAGTTCGATATCCGCGAGGAGAACAAGTACTACTCGTACGACCACTTCTGGGACAACTGCACCACGCGCGTGCGCGACATCCTCGACGACGCCACCGATCACGCGCTGTCGAACATGGTCGGTCAGGTCGACGACCGGACGTTCCGCGATCTCGCGCTCGAGGGCTTCTACGGGATGAAGATCCCGCGGCTCATCACCGACCTCGCGATGGGGCGCGTGACAGATCGCGTGCCCACCTACTACGAGCGGATGTTCCTGCCCGACTACCTCCGCGAGGCGGTGGTGACGCTCTGGCACATCCAGCCGAAGGCGATCTACGAGCGCAAGGGTCCGCCCGCGGTGCTCGAGACCGAGATGCGCCTCGCCGATCCGACGCGCCAGATGTCGGCGCAGGAGCGCGCCGCGCTCGAGCAGAACCTCGCCGATCTGAACAACGCCGGCAGCGGCCGCGTGATGTTCCTGTTCGTCGTCCTCCTGCTCACCGCGCCCGCGTGGGCCACGCGCCTGGTGGGCCGGTTCCAGCGAGCCGGGCTCGCGTTCGCCGTGATCCCGCCGGCGCTGCTCGGCACGGTGTTCCTGTTCCTCGCGATCATCTCGCCGCTCCCCTACGTGCGCTGGAACGAGACCTGCCTCGCCCTGATGCCGTTCGACTTCTTGCTGCTGGCCCTGAACGAGGATCGTCGCAAGAAGTACGCACGGGGGCGCACGGTGATGCTCGGCCTGCTGCTGCTCCTGAACCTCATCAACGTCATCCGCGCGCCGATCTGGCCCGCGATCATCTGGGCGCTCGTTCCGAACGCCACGGTCGGTTTCCTGCCCAGGAAGGCAGCTCCCGCGGCAGCGGCGGACGGGAAACAGGCGAAGAAAGCCGCCTAACTGAGAAATCGCGTCGAAAGATCTCGACGCCGGGACGAATCGGCGGCATACACACCCCTCGACTGTTTCACTACGACGAGGTCATGATGTCTGAAGGTACGATCAAGCGTTTGACGGAGAAGGGCTTCGGGTTCATCTCGAACGGCTCTGGCACCGACCTGTTCTTCCACATGTCGGCTGTTCAGGGGATTCGTTTCGAGGAGCTCCGCGAGGGCCAGAAGGTGGCGTACGACGAGAGCTCGGGTCCGAAGGGCCCGCGCGCCGAGAACGTCCGCCCTATCTAGTCAAGCGTTTCCAGGTGACAGCCGTCGAGCTCGCTCGGCGGCTGTTGTCGTTTCGGGGGTGATCGTCAGCGCGACGGGCGGAGATCGCCCAGCGGCGTGGCGTCGTTGATGCGAATCGGAGCGCGCTTCGCCTTCTTCGCGCGCGCGGGCTTCGCGGCCGGGGCGGGCGCGTTGACCTGCGCGACGGTCGGCTCGCTCCGCGGGATCGGGAGCTCGGCTGCAGGCACGGCCGGCTCCTCGAGCTCCGCGGTCATCACGACCGCCGGCGCGACGGGGCGCGCGGCGCTCGCCGCGGACGCGATGGGCGCGGCCTGCGTGCTGTACGCGAGGTAACCGACGACGAGGATGAGCCCGGCGATCATGCCGAGCGCGGGCGCCGCGAAGCGCGACCACATGCGATCGAGCGCATCGATCCAGCTCGGGCGGATCGAGCCGTACGGCAGCGGCGCGACGCGCTCGGTATCGAGCGCCCACGGACATGCGGGCTCGTGCGCGGCGCGTGCCGCCTGCTCCTCGGCGAACGAGTAGAACGCGACCGGCGCGGCCGCGCGGGGCAACGGAGGGGGGACCGCGATGCCGGCGGGTGGCGTCGGCGCGACGCTTCGGTCCGCGGCGTTGACCTGGTGGGCTCGCGGCAGGCGGGGCGGCACGGGGCGCGCCGCGATCTCGGGCCGCGGAGCGACGCGCGGAAGCTGCGACCAGTGCGGGCCGTGGTCGATCTCGGTGGCTCCCCCATCGGTGTAGTCGGCGTGGCGAGGAATCAGGTTCCGCATGGCGAGCCCACGTGGTGCACCCCGCGGACCACCCGGGAACCCCGCGATCTCCGGTGCTTGCACGATGGTCACCCGGCCGTGGCAACCGGGCTGGCCGGGTCCGCGGGCCCATGTACCATGCCGGCCGCATGACCACCGAACGCACCTGGGTCACCGTCACCGTCTCCGAGCACATCGCCGAGGTCGCGCTCCGCGCACAGGGCAAGGCGAGCCGCATGGGGCCGGCGTTCTGGAACGAGATGCCGGCGCTGTTCGCCGAGCTGGATGCCGACGACGCCGTGCGCGTGATCGTGCTGCGCGGCGAAGGCGAGGGCTTCTCGAACGGCCTCGATCTCGCGGCGATGGGCCCCGAGCTCGCGGGCGTGATCTCTCCGAGCTCCGGCGCGAAGGAGCGCGCGAAGCTGTTCGCGCTGATCCAGCGCATGCAGAACGCCATCACGTGCGTCGCGTCCTGCACCAAGCCCGTGATCGCCGCCATCCACGGCTGGTGCGTCGGCGGCGGCGTCGACCTCGCCGCCGCGTGCGATATCCGCCACTGCTCCGCCGACGCGAAGTTCTCGGTCCGCGAAGTGAAGCTCGCGATGGTCGCCGACGTCGGCACGCTCGCGCGCCTCCCCGCGATCATCGGCGAGGGCGCCACCCGCGAGCTCGCGTTCACCGGCGCCGACATCGACGCGCAGCGCGCGCTCCGCCTCGGGCTCGTCAGCGACGTGCACGCCACCCCGGCGGAGCTGTTCTCCGCCGCCCGTGCGCTGGCCGCGCAGATCGCCCAGAACCCACCGCTCACCGTCCAGGGCATCAAGCAGGTCCTCAACACCCGCAGCGAGCGCGCCGCTGCCGACAGCCTGCGCACGGTCGCGATGTGGAACGCGGCGCACCTGCCGTCGCAGGACCTCGGCGAGGCCATGGCCGCCTTCGTCCAGCGCCGACCGCCGAAGTTCACCGGCCGTTGACGCCGTCGCCTCCTCCGGGCCGGATACCGATGGGGATGAGGTTCACGACGGAGCCGCTGATCGCGATCATCGAGCATCTCGGACGGCACGCGCCGTGTGCGCTCGAGGTCGTCGATCCGGATCTCGCGCGCGGCCGCTACGCCGGTGAGGTGATCGATCACGGCGGTCTGGCCTATCGCCACCGGCCGTTTCGCACGTGGGTCGATCTGGCCGAGCGCGCGGGCCTGCGCCTCCTCACACCGCGGCACCTCGAGCCGCCGTGGATCGAGCTGCGGTTCGAGCGCCTCGACGCGGCGGCGCGGCTCCGGCCGGCGCACGACGATGCGACCGAGAAGTACGGTGCCGGCTCGGAGTTCGCGCGGATCTCGAAGCTCGAGGATCCGAACCTCGTGCTCGACCTGCGCGACGCGCTCGCCCGCGTCGGTCCGTGCGCGCGCGTGCTCGACCTCGGCGTCAACACCGGCGACGAGCTGACGCTGGTGATCGCGGACGAGATCGTCGGCGTCGATCACAGCGCCTCGGCGCTCGAGGTCGCGCGCCGGCGCTTCCCCGCGGCGCGGTTCGTCGAGGGCGACCTGAACGCGCTGCCCGCGCTCGGGCTCGGCCGGTTCGATCTCGTGATCTCGCTCGGCACGCTCCAGAGCCCCGGCATCGACGACCGCGAGGTCCTGCGCCGCATCGTCCAGGACCACCTCGCACCCGGCGGCGCGGTCATCCTCGGCCTGCCTAACGCGCGCTACGTCGATGGCGAGCTCGAGCACGGCACGCGGATGGTCAACTACACGCAGCCCGAGCTCGGCGCGCTGATCAAGGACGTCGCGTTTTACCGGAAGTACCTGCAGCAGCACGGCCGCCGCGTGTTCGTCACCGGCAAGTACGAGCTGCTGATCACGGCGATCACGGCGCCGGCTTCGGATCGTGCTTCGTCGCCCTGAGGACGAACACCACGCCCATCAGGAGCACCGCACCGACGATGCCCGACAGGCCGTCGACCCACAGCATCGCGGTGCGGCCGTGCTCGGTCGCGACCCAGCCGTCGAGGAGGCCCATCGCGTAGATCGGGAGGTTCGCGAGCGACGCGAACAGGTTGTACTTCGTCGCTCCACCCGAGTGCCCGATGATGTCGAGCACGAACGCGGAGAACGTCGCGTAGCACATGCCGAGCGCGAAGTAGTAGGCGAGCACGCCGAGGCCGTAGAACAGCTCCGTGCGCGGGCCCGCGGCCATGCCGAAGGTGAACACCGCGAGGATGACGCCCGACAGCGCGTAGGCGCGGCGCTTGTCCATCCTCGTGGCGAGGTACCCACCGGTGAGGCTGCCGGCGATCGCGGCGGCGCCGGAGCCGAGCCCGTTGACGATGCCGACGACCTTCGCGCTCGCGCCCCAGTCCCCGGCGATGGCGCCGAACAGGTTCGCCGCGCCACCGGAGCCGATCGGCATCATGCACAGCGCGATCGACAGGATGCCCGCGCTCGACAGCACCGCGAGGAACACCGGCGGCACCGGGATGAGCCACGTGCTCGGCCGCTGGCGCGCGCGCTTCTTGTCGATCAGGAGGCCGTGGATGTCCTTGCCGAGCGCGGTCAGGCTGTCCTTGAACTTCGGGCGCGGCCCCGTCTCCGGCGGCTCCTTGACGGCGACGAGCGCGAGCGAGCAGCACATCAGCGCGCTCCCGACCACGAGCGAGGGCAGCCAGTCGTAGGAGGTGCCCTCGGCGATCAGGAGACCGATGCCGCCGACCA
>JAEUJX010000374.1 GCA_016794545.1 Myxococcales bacterium | reverse complement strand
TCGAGCCAGAGCTCCTCCGAGTCGCGCGTCCACCAGGTGTTGGAGCCGTAGGGCTCGAGGTGATAGACGAACCGGCGGATGCGCACCCAGGTCGGGGCCTTGCCGTCGAACGGATCGATCGCGAGTTGCCCGCGGATCAGGGTGTCGCCGTCGAGGAGCTTGTACACGAGGTGGATGACCCACGGGTCGCGGGGCACGGGGGACATCGCGGCGAACCAGATCAGCCAGTCGAGACGGCGGTGGTACGGGCCGAGGAGGCACGGCCGGCGATCGAGCGGCCCCGGTGCGCAGGGGAGCGCGTAGGCGGACCACGTCGCGGTCTCCGGATCGGGATCGAGCGTGCCCTCGATGACCAGCTCGTTGCGCGTCATGCCGACCGAGCCGAACGCGCCGTAGGTGTTCACGATCGCGAACCGGTCGTAGCTGCGGTTCATGGCCTGGCGCTTCGACAGCAGGTTGCCGACGACCGGAACGCTGAGCACGGTGACGATCGCGGCGAACACGGCGACGATCGTGCGGTGCCCGTGGAGCTTCTGGGTGCGCACGACCGCCGCGAGCACGCCGGTCGCGGCGACCGCGAGCACGACCTGCGCGCCGCTCGGGAAGGCCGACCACGCGAGGACCGCGACCAGCATCGCGCCGTAGATCGCGAGGAACGCCTTCCCGTCGCGCGGCGGCGGCGGTGCGAGGCGGACGGCGAGCCAGGCGCGCGGGCGGCGCGGCACGAGTCGCAGCAGGAAGTCGTCGTCGAAGCACGCGAGCACCGGGACGAGCGTCAGCCAGTTGAGGAACGCGAGGTTGCCGCTCGCGATCAGCACGAGCTGGAACGCGGCCATGCCGATGCCGGCCACGAGCCGCAGCGACCGCGGCGCGAGCAAGAGGAACGGCAGCACCAGCTCGACGACGTGATTGAAGACGACGCCGGCGGCCTGCAGCGCGTGCGGGAGGTGGTGGAACAGTGGCGAGAGCGGATTCGGGATGGGCTGCGTCTCGAAGTGCGCGTCGAGGCACGTCAGGTCCGTCCAGCACGCATCGCCGCGCAGCTTGATCAGGCCGGCGCCGAGCATGATGCGGAACGCGAGCCACTTCATGAGGACCACCGACGCCCCGGGCGGCGGCGGTGCCTTCAGCGGCCGCGGATCCCACGGGTGCGCCATCACCGCGGCGAGCAGCGTGGTCTCGAGGATCTGGATCTCCCAGCCGAACGAGAACCACAGCTGGCCGACGCGCACGAACGAGCCGTAGATCGCCCACAGGGCGAGCAGCATCGGCAGATTCGCGTAGCCGAGCAGCACCGCGATCGAGAGTAGAAGGCCGATCCACGCCCACACCGCCATCGCACCGTCGGAGGAGCCGAACCACAGGAGGCTCGGCATATCCCAGAAGCCGAGACCATTGGCCGACAGCTGCTCGAGGTAGATGCCGACGGGCGTGAGCCCATGCGCGCCGAGCAGCGCCGGCCCCTGCCGGACGAGGCCGAGGAACGCGAACAGGTAGATGAGCCCGAGCAGCCGCAGGATCAGCCAGCGCGCGAGCTGGTAGCCGCGCGGCCTCGCGTAGAGCGAGGCGAGGTAGCGCACGATCGGCGAGCGCGGCTCCCAGCGCGCGCGGACGTCGGGGACGTCCTCGTCGGCCGCCGTCTCGCTCATGCCTCACTCTACCTTCGCCCGCTTCCACGGGTACCTGTCGTGCTTGTCCGGCCGGACATCTCGGCGTGCACTTGATGTGCAGAAACTAGGTCGGACCTAATTAGCCGAGCGTCTCGCCGAAGCCCTCGGCCAGCTCGTCGGCGCGATAGCCGCGCGACAGCTTCCGGTCCGGCTGCGTCAGGTAGAAGTAGTGGCAGTGGTCCCGCTCGGACCACACGACGTGCTCGACGGTCGCGTACTCGCCGGCCTTGCTCCCGACCAGCACCGTGACGGCCGCGCCGACCTCGAACCGGGATGGCGGTGTCATGGGTCCACGTCCACGCCGCGGCGGAGGTAGGCCACCGTGTCGACGAGTGTCAGCTGCGGATCGCGCGCGACGAAGCCGAGCTCGGTCTCGGCTTTCTTCGAGTCGATCCACCAGTAGTGCTCGGCCATCTCGACGGAGATCTTGTCGACGGGCGGCTCCTTGCCGCGGTGCCGGTAGACCTCCTCGATGAGGGCGGCGCCCCACTTGTTCCACTTCGCCGGGAGCTTCAGGCGCGGCGGCGAGACGTTCGCGACGCGGCCGAGGCGCGCGAAGAACTCCTTCATCGTCCAGTTGGGGCCACCGAGCAGGTAGCGCTGGCCCGCGCGGCCGTGCTCGAGCGCGGCGGCCGTCGCGAGCGCCGCGTCACGCGCGTCGACGAAGTTGATGCCGCCGTCGGGGACGGTGGGAATCTGCTTCTTCAGGAACTTGCGGACGTCGCCGGTCGAGGACAGCCGGCGGTCGCCGGGGCCGAGCAGGAGGCTGGGATTGACCGCGACGACCTCGATGCCGAGCTTCTGCCCGTACTCGAAGGCGAGGCGCTCCTGGTAGATCTTGGAGGCGTAGTACGGCCAGCCCGCCACGATCTCCTCGGCGTAGGGCGCGCTCTCGTCGAGGATCTCCTCGTCCTTCGAGACGCCGATCGTGCCCGAGGTCGACGCCAGCACCATCCGCGTGATGCCGTGCGCGTGCATGCGCTCCATCAGCGTGCGCGTGCCGTCGACGTGGAGGCGCATCATGCGCTGCGCGTCGTCCGGGTCGCGCGAGACCGCGCCGGCGAGGTGGAACACCGCGTGGACGCCCTGGAGGGCCCTGTCGAGATCCTCGCCCGAGAGTACGTCGCCACGGATGTGCTCGACGCCGAGGTCGGCCAGCACACCGGACCGCGATCGGGCGAGCCCGCGCACGGTGTGACCCTGCTCGACCAGCACGCGGCACAGGTGCTCCCCGAGGAAGCCCGTGGCGCCGGTGACGAGCAGGTTCGCCATCTAGTGACCTCCGCGCCGCCAGTCGGCGGCGCTGCGCGGCCCGACGGGGTCGGGCCGTGCGACTTCGTAGTCCTCGGCGGTCGCGAAGTCGGCCGCCGCGATCGGCTCCACCGGCTTCGGTGCGAGCGGCGAGCGGTGCACCTTGAGGCCGAACCGCGGGGCCTTGATCATCGAGAGAGGACGCTCGGACTCGACCGGGCGCGTCGGATCACCGACGCGGGAACCACTGACACGGAGAGAGAACTTCTTCACGGCTGTGCCTCGTCATCCGAAGTAACAGAACGCCCCTGATCGGCCAACCATTCGGCCATCGGCGTGGTGCCCGCGTCGCCGAGCGTCCACGCCTGGTCGCGCGGAGCCAGGCGCCGGATGACGCCCTCCACGTGATACGTGATCGCCCGGTACTGCTCCGACCGCGGGCGCTCCCCGCCCCCGGAACCGATCGCCACGATGTCCTCGTACGACAGGTACGGGCCGATGTAGCTCGCGACCCGCTCCCCGCGCTTCGGCAGGTAGCGGCCCTTCGGCATCGCCTCGTGCGTACCCGACAGGTACATCGGCAGGATGCCGCACTTGTTCGTCATCGCGAGATAGCCGAGCGACGGCTTGAAGTCGCTCATCACGCCGGTGTCGCTACGCGTGCCCTCGGGGAAGATCAGGAGGATGTAGCCATCGCGGATGACCTCGCCGGCGAGCCGCAGCGACTCGCGCAGCGAGCCGTGGCGCTCCATCGGCACGAGGTTCGTGAAGTTCTCGAAGTACATCCGGCGGACCGGATCCTCGAAGAAGTAGTCCTTCGCCGCGAGCGCGACCAACGCGTCGCCCTGCTCGCCCAGCGCGTACTTCACGAGCCCGGTGTCGAGGTGGCTCGCGTGGTTCGCCGCCACGATGTACCCGCCGAACGGCGGCACGTTCGCCCCGCCGTAGACGTCGGTCTCGAGCACGCGCTCGTACAGCGCGCGCATGCCGCCGCGCAGCGCCCGGCGGCCGAGCGACACCAGCGGCGCCGGCACGTCGATGTCGTCGTCGGCTGCCTTCTCGTCGGCCGCCTTCTCGCGGGCGATCCGATCGCGCCGCGGCTTCTCCTGCCGCGACTTCGCACCCGTGCGCGCGACCAGCTTCTCGACGTCCGCAACGGTCTCGAGCCCGAGCAGCTCCTGCGGATCGGGCAGGTTCACCCCGGCCGCCTCGAGCGCGACCGCGAGCTCGGTGA
>JAEUJX010000373.1 GCA_016794545.1 Myxococcales bacterium | reverse complement strand
GCAGGAACACGCGGCGCGGCCACGCGGCGCCGCGGCGCGCGACGTGCGCGCCGAGCCCGAGCAGCGTGCCGGGCGCGCCGCGCGTCATCGCGTACTGGATCGTCCGCAGCACCGTGCCGAGCGCCTCGGGCTGGCGCGCCTGCGCGGTCCGCACGAGGTGATCGGCGCGGCGGAGCAGCTCGCCCGGCCGCGCCGCGAGCCGCTCGCACGCCGCGCGCGCATCGCCGGTGCGCAGCGCGTCCTCGACGGCGCCGAGCCACGCGGTGCCGCGGATCCGATCGCCCTCGACCCGCAGCGACGCGACCTGCGTCGTGCGCGCGCGCAGCACGTCGCCGAACGTGGTGGCGGAGACCTTCGTCCCGCGCACGACCGCGAACGCGAGCGCCGCCGTCGGGTAGCGCGCGGCGTGCTCGAACGGGTGCAGGCGTTCGCCGGCCCTCTTCCACAGCCCGGCGTGGCGTGACACGTCCTCGACGAGCTGCTCGGCCGGGAGCCGGTCGAGCGCCGCGAGCACCATGCGCCGCAGGCCGCGCGTGATCGGCCCGAGCCGCATCGGCTCGTCGAGCCCGGGGTTGCCGCCCATCAGCACCACGGCGATGCGCAGCACGTCGGTGGCGGTCCGCAGGTGGCCCGCGGACGCCTTCGCCATCGCGGCGCGATCCGGCGCGACGAGCCACAGCCGCGCGATCGCGAGCGCCATCGTCTCGCGCACCGCGATCGTCGCCGGCAGCCACGCGGCGGCGCGCGGACCGAGCGCGTCGATCACGGCCTCGACCTCGGCGCGGTCGTCGGGCGACAGCGGCGTGGCGCGCGCGAGCAGCTGCTCGAACCGCGCGCGCGCCGTCCCGAGCAGGTCGAACGCGAGGTGGAGCAGGCGCAGCTGGCCCTCGTGCTGCGTGACGCACTCCTCGGGTTTCGGGGTGGGCCGCGACGTGAATGGATCGCCGAGCGCGACGCGGCGGTGGCAGATCGGACAGCCCGCGTAGCTGCCGCCGCCCCAGCACGTCGCGCACACGAGGTGGCCGCACGGATCGAGCGCGCGGATCGGCTTCACCTGCCCGCACCACGGGCACGGCTGATCGGGGCGCGTCAGCAGCCACGACATCACGCGGCGCAGGTACAGCGAGGCGGTGTTCTGCGGCGTCGCCGACGGGAAGCCGCGGAACAGCGGCACGTGCGGGCGGTGCGCGCCGAGCGTCTTCGCGAGCGTGTCGACGATCCAGCTCCGCAGCTCCTGGATCGCCTGGTTCGGGAGCCGCCGCACCGTGATCGCGAGGTCGAGGCTCATCACGAACCCGAGCTGCGCCAGCTCGTCCTCGAACTTCTCGAGATCGGTGTCGCGGCTGGGCCGCGTGGCCGCGCTCGCCGCGACATCCGGATCGAGCACCACGACATGCGTGCGCGCGAGGAGCAGCGTGCGGATCGCGTCCATCGTGAAAAAGGTGGGCGGAGAGTGGCTGCACTACCGTTGACGGAGAAGGAAGCGCAACCGGAGCCGCCCGGCCTCGGAGTATACGCGAGCGGCGGCGGGCTATTCGAGGATCAGCGCGCCGTCGTGGGCGGTGATGTACTCGTGATTGTTCACCGCGTCGCGGACCTGGATGTAGAGCCAGCCATCCGAGCGGAAGTGCGGGAACAGCGCGTACTGGCCGGGCTGCATGTGGGTCAGGCGCTGGCGCACCCCGGTGCGGAGGTCCATCAGGTAGACGTTCGCGGCGCCCTCCGAGAGGTACGGCGCGAACGCCGGGTCGCTGGCGCCCGTGAAGCCGAGCTCGACGGCGTCGTCGGCGGTCACGTAGTGGTGGTACGCGATGAAGCGCTCGTCGTACGAGAACGCCGGCTTGCCGCCCGAGAAGCAGTAGCGCGCGATCTCCGGAGCGTCGATCGTGTAGACGCTGCCGTTGAACGTCGCGTTGACCTTGCGGAGCACGTAGCCGAGCTGGCGGTCGTTCGGTCCCGCGACGCGCGCGATCGTGAGCTTCGCCGACGGCGAGAGCACGGTGTCGCCCTCAAACGGCGTGTCGATGTTGACGGTGGTGCGCGCGCTGTAGGTCGTGCCGTTCCAGATCATCGGCGTGAACGAGCTGTAGGCGTTCGAGCCGAAGTTCGTGTCGGGATCGTCGCGGGTCGGGTTCTTGCCGCCGTCGTCGGACACGAACTGGTTGTCGAGCGCGAAGTAGTCACCGCCGGCGCCGAGCTGCTGCCCGACGTGCTGGTAGAGGCCGATCGCGGCGATCCGGCGGCACGCGGTCTCGCTCATCGAGATCGAGGTGGGGTTCGACGTGAGCACGCTGATACCGCACGTGTTGCGCGGTCCGCCCTGGAACACGAAGCCCGAGTTGTCGGGGAAGAACGCCGGGTCGTACGCCGTGTTGATCCCGACGAGCACGTCGCGCTGGAGGTCGACGACGTAGCTGCCCTGCACGTTCGACACGCCGTGCGCGACGAACCGGCCGTCGGGCGAGCTGCGCGTCCAGAACGAGGTGACGTACGTGACGTCCTTCAGGATGCGCGCGCGGCCGCGGCCCGGGAGATCCCAGCCGGCGCCGTACGGCATCGTCGACGCGAGCGGCACGTCCTGGAGGCACTGCTTCGGATCCGTCGCGGCGCCGCAGCCGTGCATCGCCATCTGGTTCATGCGGTTGACGCTGCGCCAGCTCTGCGTCGCCTGCGCGGCGACGTGCGCCGCGACGTCCGCGGAGATGCCGGGCTGACACGACGACGGCGGCGGATCGGTGACGAGCGTCGCGTCGAGGCCGGGGAGGCCGCGCACGAACCACTCGGCGACGATGTCGAACTGCGCCTGCGTGAGCGGCGCGATGCCCTCCTTCGGCATCCCGGCCTCGGCCTGGAACTGCTCGAGCTTCGCCGGGCCCTGATCGCCGTAGGCCATCCAGAACGTGTACTGGAACCAGGGCAGCTTCGACGCGGTCGCCCAGATGCCGAGCTTCTTCGTGTCGAAGTCGCTCGTCGCGAGGGTCGGCATCGCGCGCAGGCAGTCGATCATCTTGATCGCGCTCGCCTGCGACGTGACCTGGAGGTCGGTCAGGCAGTCGGTCATCGACGTGTCGGACAGCGCGCGCCAGTAGCGCAGCGACTGCTTCGTCATGCCGTGGCAGCCGTTGCACGACGCGGTGTTCGTGCCCGGGACGTCGGCGCCGAGCAGCTGGAGCGCCTGCATCGCGAGCTGATCGTCGGGCAGGGCCACCGGGTTGCGAAACACCGGGAGCATCGGCGCGTCGATCGACGAGTCGGCCGGGCCGGCATCGACGTCGGGCGTTCCGCCGCCGCCACCGCCACAGCCGAGGACCGTGACCGTCACGAGGGAGAGCACGAGGGCGCTTCTCATCGGAGGCATGAGAGCCTATCCCGCGCGCCCCGTCGCGGGGCGGGTGATGCGAGCCACTAACCAATTCGCGTCCGCACGCCTCAGGTGTAAGTGCCCGCGGTCCCGGGCGTTGGTGTAGATTCGCGGCGCTTGAAGGAAATCGGGGACATATCCGTCCAACGTCCCAAAAGGAGACTCACATGACTCGTCAAAGACTGATCGTCGCGCTGGGCCTGGCCCTCTCGGCCGGGATCGCGGCGCCCGGCTGCCGGGTGCGCGGCTCGGGGTACGTGGGCGTCCAGACGACGCCCGTTGTCTACCAGGAGCCGCCGGCTCCGCAGGTCGAGGCCGTGAGCACGCGCCCGGGCTACGTCTGGGTCCGCGGCCGCTGGGACTGGCAGAACGGCCAGTGGCAGTGGATCGGCGGTCACTGGGAGCGCGAGCGCCAGGGCTACGCGTACGCCGATGGTCGCTGGGAGCGCCGCGGGAACTCGTGGCACTGGATCGAGGGCAACTGGACGGTCACGACGGTGACGACGCAGGGAAACCCCGATCCGAACAACAACGGCAGCTACAACCCGGACGGCTGGCAGCCGAACACGCAGGGCCCCGCGAACTCGCGCAGCCCCGCGGGCCCGACAGGCGGCAACGTCACCGTGTCGGGCGGCATGTACCCGACCCAGGCGCCACCGCCGGTGCGCGTCGAGAACTACGGCGCGCCGCGCACGGGCTTCATCTGGGTCGCGGGCCGCTGGGACTGGCGCGGCGGTCAGTGGGCGTGGGTCGACGGCCACTGGGAGCGCGAGCGCGCGAACATGCAGTGGTACCCGGGCCGCTGGGAGCTCCAGGGCAACTACTACGTCTGGGTCGAGGGACGCTGGGATCGCGCGGCCGCGCCGCCGCCGTCGGGCCCGGTCATTCGCGACCACCGTTAGCGCGCGGCTACCCCGCCCGTCATGGGGGTGGGGGCGTGCGGCGAGGTACCGTGGCGCGTCCATGCGCTCCGTTCTCCTCGTGACGCTCGCGGTGTCGGCCGGCTGTCTCAAGGCGCCCGGCGCGGATCGCCGGCCCGTGCCGATGGCCGAGGTCGTGCTGCCGACCGACCAGCCGACGGTCGACGCGTACATCGCGCGCGCGCAGCAGCTCGGCTGCAAGCCCGAGCCGGCGCCCGGCAGCGGCTTGCCCGCGCTCTACTGCGAGACCGAGGCGGGGCGCCCGCGCTTCATCTTCCACGACGACAACACGGTGTGGTGCGGCATCGCTCCGGGCGACGAGCAGCGCTGCCGGGAGAGCTGGGCGAAGATCGCGGACCGTTAGAGCTCGCCACGGGGCCGGAGACATCCGTGGCGTTCGCTACAACGCGATGTCACGGCGAGCGCTTCCACTGGATCGTCGCGCCGACGAACGGGAACCGCTCGGCGCGCCCGCGCGTGTCGGTGCGGAGCTGTTCGACGTGGGCGCGGTCGGCCGCCAGCACGTCGAGCTGCGCACCACCGGGGACATCAGTCGCCTCGATCGTCACGCCGTCGGTGACGACGGGGCAGTTCTTCATCCTGCCGCCGCCCTTGCCATCGAAGCCGCCGTGACCTTCGCGCGTGCGCTTCGCCGCGAACTCGACGATGTGACGGGCGCGGCGCCGCGCTTCGTCGCCTTGCGTCTCGGGTGCGCGGATCGTGAAGCGAACACCGCCGTCGATGTCCTCGAGCGTCGACACCGCGCCATCGAGCGCGAGGGGGCAGTGGCGCATGCGCTCGTCCATCTCGTCGGGAGGCTTCTTCGCCGGAGCGGAGGTCTCGGCCGCGACGGGCTGGGGGGCCGGATCGGGGGCCGGCTCGGACCTCTTGCAGCTCGCCAGCACGATCGCGAGGACAACGGCCCGCACCGGCAGAGCGTACTCCCATTCGCGCTACGCTGCTCAAGTGGCACGGCAGGCGTGGGTCACGCGCACGGTGGTCGGCATCATCGTCGCGACGCTGTTCTCGGACGTCGGCCACGAGATGGTCACCGCCGTGCTGCCGCTGTACCTCGGCACGCTCGGGCTCGGCACCGCGGCGCTCGGTCTCATGGAAGGCGCCGCGGACCTCGCGTTCAGCCTGTCGAAGCTGGCCGGCGGTGCGGTCGGGCACCGCGTCGCGAAGAAGCGGCCGTGGGCGACCGCGGGTTACGCGCTGACGACGCTCGGCACCGGCCTGATCGCGACGACGCAGCTGCTCGCCGCCATGATCTCGTTCCGCACCGCCGCCTGGTTCGGCCGCGGGTTCCGCTCGCCGTTGCGCGACTTCCTGCTCGCCGACGAGGTCGGGCCGACCCACTTCGGCCGCGCGTACGGTCTCGAGCGCACCGCGGACATGATCGGGGCCGTCATCGGGCCCCTCGTCGCGGCGGGGCTCGTCGCGCTCGGCGCCTCGTTCCGGACCGTGATTCTCGTCAGCGTCGTACCGTCGCTCGTCTCGGTGATCGCGATCGGTGCGTTCACGCGGGACCGGGTGGGTGTTCCGGCGCCGGCGCCGGCCGAGGCGAAGGCGCCGCTCCCGCGCGCGTTCTGGCTGTTCACGGCGGGGGTGCTGCTGTTCGGGCTGGGTGACTTCTCGCGCACGTTCCTGATCGTGATCGCGGCGCTCGCGCTCGGTGGCGACTCGCAGGGCCTCGTGTCCGCGATCGTGCTGCTCTATGCGGGTCACAACCTCGTCAGCGCCTTCGCCGCGTATCCCGCGGGCAAGCTTGGCGATGCGACCTCGAAGACCCGCGTGCTGATCGCGGGCTACGCGCTCGGCGTCGTCACGAACCTCGTGTTCGCGTTCGGCCACGCGTCCCTTCCGCTCGTCATCGTCGCGATCGCGCTTTCGGGCATCTACATCGCCATCGAGGAGACACTCGAGAAGGCGGTGGTCGCGGAGCTCCTGCCGCGCGCGCAGCGGAGCCTGGGGCTGGGTATCCTCGCGTCGGCCAACGCACTCGGGGACTTCGCCTCGACACTGTTCGTCGGTCTGATGCTCGAGGCCGGGCACGTCACCGCCGCGTTCGCAGCACCCGCCGCCGTCGGTGCGGCGGGTGTGGCATGGATGCTCGTCATTCGAGCACGTGCCATCGTGCGCTGAAGCGTGGTAGGTGTGCAGTATGCCCCGGCGCCGTCCCGCGCTCACCGCCGCCTTCGCGGTGGTGCTGCTCGTGGCGGGCCAGCTCTCGGCGCTCGCGCACGAGGCCGAGACGCGCCACGTCGAGTGTCTCGAGCACGGCGGGTCACTCGAGGCGGTGCAGCTGGCGGGCGCCGACGATGGTTGCGAGCAGCAGCACTGGATCGCGGTCGACGGCGACAGCGGCGGCGAGCACGACGACTGCGAGATCCTTCGCACGCTGCAGCAGGCGAGTGATGCGCCCGCGCTGAGCGGGCTGGCGGTGCTTCCGCCCGGCGAGGTCGATCGTACCGCTGCGATCCCGCCGCGGGCACCGCCGGCGGCAGCCGCGCTCTACCGGATCGCACCGAAGACGTCGCCGCCCTCGCACGCGGGCTGAGCGTCTCGTCGTTCGTCGCGTTTCTTGTCACCTCGATCCGAGGTCGTGATGCGTTTGCGTGCAGTCCTGTTGTCCGTCGCGCTCGTCGCGGCGGCGCGAAGTGCTTCCGCCGAGCCGGAAGATCCGCAATGTAACGGCGCGGTCGACGTTCATGCGGTCGACGCGTCGACACATCAGCCCGTCGTCGCGGCGACGGTACGGATCGCGAGCGAGCTGCTCGGCACCACGGACGAGACGGGCCACTTCCTGATCGCGGACCTGTGTCCCGCGACGATGACGGTGATCGTCGAGCGCGATGACTACAACGCGGCCGAGGCGATCGTCACGGTCACCGCGACCGCGCGGTCCTCGGTCGAGATCGAGATGCGGCTCGGCGGCGAGGTCATCGAGGTGCACGAGCGAGCGCCGGACCCGCCGCCGATGCAGTCGAGCACGGAGGTCTCGGGGGCGGCGCTCGAGAGGTCGCGCGGCAAGTCGTTCACCGCGGCGATCGCCGAGGTGCCCGGGGTCACGCAGCTGAAGAGCGCGACCGGGGTCGCGAAGCCGATCATCCGCGGGCAGTTCGGGCGGCGGCTGCTCCTGCTCGTCGACGGCGTGCGGCACCGGGCACAGGAGTGGGGTCTCGAGCACGCGCCGGAGGTCGATCCGTTCGTCGCGGAGAAGATCCGCGTGGTGCGCGGCGCCGGCGGCGTGCGCTATGGCTCCGATGCGATCGGCGGCGTCGTGCTCGTCGATCCGGCGGCGCTGCGGCGCGAGCCCGGTTACAACGGCGAGCTCCACCTGATCGGGATGTCCAACGGGCGCGGCGGCTCCATCGCGGGGCGGGTACAAGGCGTGCCCCGATCGCTGCCGAAGCTGTCGACGATGCTCGAGGGCAGCATCAAGCGCAGTGCGGCGCTCGAGGCGCCCGACTACGCGCTCGACAACACGGGCGCGTTCGAGTGGAGCGCCGGCGCGACGGTCGACTACGACCTGACGAGCTCCGACTACAAGCTGTCGTACCGCCGCTACCAGGCCGAGCTCGGCGTGTGCGCGTGCCTGCGCGCGCACAGCATCGACGACTTCCTCGCGCAGGCGCGGGCCGGCACGCCGGTTGGCGCCGACGAGTTCTCGGCCGACTTCGCGATCGATCGGCCGAAGCAGCAGGTCGTGCACGACACCGTGATCGCGCGCGGGAGCTGGGTGCGCGACAAGCTCGGTCGCTTCACGTCGACGTTCGCGTTCCAGCACGACCTGCGGCGCGAGTACGACGTGGTTCGCAACGCCGACGAGGCCGGCGCGCAGTACAACTTCCGCCTCAACTCGTACGAGCTCGACGGCGTGTTCGAGCACAACCCGATCCACCTGTCCGAGCACTGGCACCTGCGCGGCGCCTTCGGGCTCTCGGGGCTCGCGCAGGCGCACCACTACGCGGGCCTGCACCTGGTGCCGCCGTTCACGTCGCTCGGCGCGGGGGCGTACGCCATCGAGCGCCTGATCGGGCACGACGTCGAGCTCGAGCTCGGCGCGCGGTACGACCTGACGTCGCGCACCGCGGAGATCGAGAAGATCGACTTCCAGCGGCTCGTCCGCAGCGGCCAGCTCGCCGACGGCGCGTGCGGCGCGGACATCGAGCCTGCGAAGTGCAGTGCGCGCTACCACACGTTCACCGCCTCGAGCGGTGCGCTGTGGCGGTTCGCCGAGCCCTGGTCGATCCGCGGCGAGCTCTCGGTCGCTCAGCGCGCGCCGAACACCGACGAGCAGTACCTGAACGGTGCGGCGCCGACGTTCCCGGTGCTCGCGCTCGGCAAGCCCGACCTCGGCCCCGAGACCACGTACGGAACGTCGCTGACGCTCGGCTATGCCGGGACCGCCGTGAAGGCCGAGGCGTCGGGCTTCGTGAACCGGATCGACGACTACATCTACTTCGCGCCCGCGATCGACGACCTGGGGCAGCCGATCATCGATACGACCATCCGCGGCGCGTTCCCGCGGTTCACGACGCGGCCGATCCCGGCGCTGTTCTTCGGCGCCGACGGCGGGATCTCGGCGGCTCCGATCAAGCAGCTCGACCTCGGGGCGCAGGTCTCGCTCGTACGCGCGAGGAATCGCGCCACCGACGGACCGCTCGTGCTGGTGCCCGCGGATCACTTCCGCGGCTCGATCACGTACCGTCCGCCCGATCGCTGGCCGCTCTCGAATAGCTTCGTCACCGTCACCGGGACGTACGTCGCGCGCAAGCGCGGCTACGATCCAGCGGCGGACTTCATCCCACCGCCGGCGGGCTACTTCGCGCTCGGCGCCGAGATCGGCACCGAGACCTGCACGCTCGGCAACAAGGTGAAGATCGCGCTGCAGGGCGCGAACCTCACCAACGCACGCTATCGCGACTACACCAGCCTCATGCGGTACTACGCCGACGAGCCGGGCTGGCAGCTGTGGTTGCGCGCTTCCGTGTTTTTCGATTCCAGGAAGGAGCAATGACATGACGCTCTCGAAGACCTCGATGCTCGCGACCCTGATGCTCGCCGCGTGCGGTTCGCCCGGCGGCGGTGCCAGCAACGACGAGGAAGTGATCACCACGCTCGTGCTGTCGTTCGCCCCGACGGGCGGCGGCGTGTCGATCACCGCCGAGTTCGACGACCCCGACGGCGAGGGCGGGCAAGCCGGCACCGCGCAGCCGATCAACCTCGCCGCCGGGAGCTACACGCTGACCGTCGGGTTCCAGAACCGGCTCGAAGCTCCGCCCGAGGAGATCACCGACGAGGTGCGCGACGAGCAAGAGTTCCACCTCGTGCTGTTCACGGGCACCGCGGTCGCCGCGGCCGGCCCGCTGACGCACAGCTACGGCGACCAGGACGCCAACGGCCTCCCCGTCGGGCTCACGAGCTCCGTGATGGCACGCGCCGGCACCGGCCAGCTCACGGTCACGCTCCGGCACATGCCGCCGGAGGAGCCGCCGGTAAAGGCCGCCGATACCGTGATGCTCGCGAAGCAGAACGGCATCGAGACCCTCGGTGGCAGCACCGATGCGACGGCGACGTTCCTGGTCACCGTGCCGTAGCTCGGTGATCGTGGTGGTGCGCGTGCGCGAGCGCGGCGCGCACGAGAGCCTCGACGTGCGCGTCGGCGAGCCGGTAGTAGACGTGCTTGCCCTCGCGGCGGCGCTCGACGATCCGCTCCGCATACAGCACGCGCAGCTGCTGTGACAACGTCGAGAGCTTGGTGCCCGCGTGCTCCGCCAGCTCGCTCACGCACTGCTCGCCGCTGCCGAGCTCGTGGAGCAGCCGCAGGCGCGCCTCGTCACCGACCGCGCGGAACAGCGCGGCAGCGCGCCGCAGCGCCTCGCCGTCGATCGGCTTCGGTGCCTTGCGCTTGCCATGGACGTGCTTGGCCATCGCCTGAGTGTACAAGGTGCCGTACATTGCGCGGGATGGCCGTGAAGCAGGGCGACGATCTACGCGAGGCGCTCCGCGCGCGCGGCATGCGCGTGACGCCGGCCCGCCTCGCCGTGCTCGCGCTGCTCCGCGCCAGCGACCAGCCGCTGTCGCACGCCGAGGTCGGCGATTACCTCGCGGCGCACGGGTGGGATCCGGCCACGCTCTACCGCAACCTGATCGAGCTCGCCGAGGTCGGCCTCGTGCGCCGCACCGATGTCGGCGATCACGTGTGGCGCTTCGAGGCGACACAGGGCGGTCACGATCCCGGCGTGCACCCACACTTCACGTGCACGGTGTGCGGTTCGGTCGAGTGTCTGCCCGTGCTCGAGCTGGTCGCGGCGCGCGGCAAGCTGCCCCGCGCGCTGCGCCAGAAGCAGGTCGAGGTGCACGTGCGCGGCGTCTGCGACCAGTGCAGCTGACGTCAGCGCGCTCACGCGCGCGACAGCGCTGACAGCGTCGCACCGGGATTGTCAGCGCCGGCATGAGGGCGTTGCCCCCGGCGACGCGTGGCTCGTAACACGCGTGTCATCGGGCTTGCGCGAGTTGCGCGGGGCACGTGCCTTGCTCCTCGCGAGTGCATGCGCAACGTCCTCCTGCTCGCGATGGTCCTCGGCGGCTGCATGGTCGGTGGCGAGCCGACGGGAGGTGAAGGCGGTGGTGGGGGTGGTGGTGGCGGTGGCGGTGGCGGTGGCGGTGGCGGTGGCGGTGGCGGTGGCGATCTGCCCGACGCGCCCGTCGCCGCGGCGTGCCCGCTCGACGCGACGATGACGGGCTCGGGCACGCTGGCCGCGCTCAAGGCGACGCGCTGCAACGTGCCGGGCACGATGGGCGCGCGTCACTGGTACAAGCTCTCCGCGACGTTGCCCGGCGGCACCGGCGACATCGTGCAGCTCGAGCTGTGGGACGGGCAGGGCGCGTTCGCGAACGGTGTGGTGACGCCGGGCACCTACCCGCTCACCGGTCCCGAGCTCTCGTACACGACGTGCGGCATCTGCGTGCGCGCGATCGGCGACAAGGGGACCGCGACCGTGAAGGAGTACTTCGCGACCGGCGGCTCGGTCACGATCACCGCGGTCGGCACCACGGCCGGCGCACCGATGACCGCCACGATCACGACCGCGATGCTCGGCGAGGTCACCGCGCAGAACGCGGCGGTCACCGGCGGCTGCGCCTCGAACGCCAGCCAGCTCGCGATCAACGGCCTCACGATGGACCTGGCCGGCGGCGGCGGCGGCGGCGGTGGCGGCGGCGGCGGCGGCGGCGGCACCCAGTGCCCCACGACGATCGGCGACTGACCCACAGCTCCACGGCCCCGGCGGCCGCCTCGACACGCACGACACCACTCGCATCCGCGAGCGAGGCCACCCGGCCCGGCGTCCACGCATGCGCGTCAGCGAGGCGGCCGCCGCGGGCGCGTCTCCACCGGACAGCGGAACGGGGGCCCGTCCCCTGTTTCCTTGTCCGGCCGGGAACCAACAGGTCTCGAAGGTACCGCTCCGCTGGGGCGTCGTGCGACGCCTCTCGTTCGCGCTGAGTCGCTCTTGGTCGCGCTCAGTCGTCCTTGCCGCGCGCGAGCATCACGATCGCCGCGGCGGCCTCGACGCGTACGACGCCGCTGGCGTCGGCGAGCGCGGCGACCAGGCCGGGGGTCACCTTGTGGGCCGCGCGGTGCGCGGCGGCGGCGGCGGCGCGCTGGTCGGCCGAGCGCTGGGGATCGCGGACCATCGCGTCGAGCGCGTCCGTGCCGCGCGCGTCGCCTTGCTCGGCGAGATCGCCCGCGGCCTGGAGCGCGAAGTCGGGGGCGCCGAGCGCCTCGACGAACGCCGCGGCGGCGGCCGGCTTGTCGCCGCCGTGCGCGAGCACGCGGGCGGCGGCGAGGCGGACGCCGAGCTCCTTGTCGGCGAGCAGCTGGCGCGCGAGCGCGACGGCGCCGTCCTTGCCGAGCGCGCGCGAGGCGACGTTCGCGGCGCCCGCGCGGAGCGTCCAGCCCTCGGCGGCGACCGCGCGGTCGAGCGCGGCCTTCGCGAGCGCCTTGTCCCGGAGCGCGATCGCGGCCTCGACCGCGACCATCGGATCCGCGTCGGACTGCGCGACCTGCTGGAGGCGGTCGGGGCGCTTCGCGGCGTCGAGGAGATCGATGGCGGCGATGCGGACGGCGAGCGCCTTGTCCTTCAGCGCGTCGGTGCCGAGCGCCTCGAGGTTGCCGATGCCGATCTTCGCGAGCGCGGTCGCGCTGGCAGCGCGGACGCTCTCGTCGGGATCGCTCTTCAGGTGGCGGGTGAGCACGGCGACCGCATCGGCGTCCTTGATCTGCCCGAGCCAGCGCGCGGCGACGCGGCGCACGCGCGCGTCCTTGTCGGTGATCGCGCGCTCGAGATCCTCGACCATCAGCTTGCCGATCTTCTTCGCGACGCCGTCGATCGCGATGCGGCGGGCCTCGGGGTCCTCGCTGCGCATCATGTCGGCCGCGAGCGCGGGTGCCTGCGGATAGGCCCGGAGCACGGCGACCGCGGCGGCGGCCGCGACCTTGTCGTCCTCGTCCTCCATGCGCTCGGCGACCTGCTCGGCGAGCTTCTCGATCTCGGCGGCCTGCACGGCCTGGATCGCGGCGACCTTGAGCTTCGCGGACGGCGATGCGAGCGCCTGCCCGAGCGTCGCGATCGCGACGTCGTTCAGCAGCGCCTTGTCGTCACTGCCGCGCTTGGCCTTGTACGAGCCGTAGGCCTTCGCGACACCTGCCGCATCGCCGAGCGCGAGCGCCGCGCGGACGCGCATGCCCCACAGCGCCTCGTCATCGGGGTGGTTCGCGAGCGCGCTGTCGGCTTCGCGCGCCGCACCGGCGTAGTCCCCGGCCTCGTAGAGCGAGACCGACTTCTTGGCGTGGTTGGCGCAGCCGGCGAGCGCGGCGAGAGAGAGCGAGAGCGAGAGCGATGCGAGACGCATGGAGGTACTCCTGATTCTGCTCCGAGACACCCTGTGACAGTGTCCGTTGCCAGCGGGACGGTTACACGACGAGCGGCCCGCTGCACGAGTCGCGCAATCGTCCGTGCGCCAACCCGTTGTTACGAGAAGTCATTGTAACGGCGAGAGGACCTCGGATATAGCCACCGCGCATCATCGAGGGGGTGCCCGTGAGCCCGGTCAGGTTCGTCATCGCTGCTCTGTTCGTGGTCTCCGCCTGTGACGGCGGAGGCAAGGATGCGCCGCCCGATGC
>JAEUJX010000338.1 GCA_016794545.1 Myxococcales bacterium | reverse complement strand
CGCGCGCACCGCCCCGTGCCGAGCCGTTCGGCCCCCCTCACGCCCCGGCGCTCGCGCGCGCGCGCCTCGGCTCCTCGAGGCGCTGCTTCCAGCGCGCGCTCTGTTCCGAGCGGCGGTGCGATCGACCGGGGCCGCTCTCGGCACGCTGCGGCCGGTTCGACGCCGCGGGCGCCGGGGGCAACTCGCCGCCGCGGATCGCGTCGACGACCTCGGTGACGTAGCGCCGGATGTCGGCCATGAACGCGCCGCGCGAATCGGCGCCGCGCGCGACCGCGGCGAGCCGCGCCTCCCAGCCGCCGGTCAGCTCCGGCGACGCGAGGCTCGGCACGGGGATCGCCGCGATGAGGCCGAGGCCCATGGGCGTGGGTACGAGCCACTTGCCGTCGCGCACGATGAACGTGCGGCGGAGCAGCGTCTCGATGATCGACGCGCGCGTCGCCGGCGTGCCGAGGCCGGTGTCCTTCATCGCGGCGCGCAGCGCCTCGTCGTCGATCCGCTTGCCCGCCGACTCCATCGCGCCGAGCAGCGTGGCCTCGGTGTAGCGCGGCGGCGGCGTGGTCTGCTTGGCGACCGAGGCGAACGTGCCCGTGAGGCGCTGCCCCTCGGCGAGCGGCGGCAGCGCGCCGGCCGGCTCCTTGTCGTCGTCGTCGTCGCGATCGCGGCGATCGGAGGACGACGACGGCGTGAAGCCCGCGACCTCCTGCCAGCCGGCGACCAGACGCACGCGGCCGCGCGCGAGGTAGAGGTCCGGCATCGGTGGCAGCGCGTCGACGAACAGCTCCTTGTCGACGGTGGTGGTGGCCGGCACGGAGGCGGGACCGGCGCCGACCCGGATCCACGCCTCGGTGTTCGCGAACTCCGCGTCGGGGAAGAACGCGCCGAGGAAGCGGCGGGCGATGAGATCGAGGAGGCGCGCCTCGTCGCGATCGAGCGATCCGCCCTGCGGGATGCGCGTGCCGGTGGGGATGATCGCGTGGTGGTCGGAGACCTTCGTGTCGTCGACGATTCGGCGGTTCGGCCGCGGCGGGTTCGCCAGGAGCTGCTGCGCGAACGGCGCGTACGCCGGCACCTGCGCGAGCGCCTCGAACGCGGGCGCGAGCTCCGCCGCGACATCCGCGGAGAGGTGCCGCGAGTCGGTGCGCGGGTACGTGATCAGCTTGTGCCGCTCGTACAGCGCCTGCGCGAGCTCGAGCGTGCGCTGCGCCGAGAAGCCGAACCGACGGTTGGCCGTGCGCTGGAGCGACGTCAGATCGAACAGCTGCGGCGGCGGCTCCTTGACCGTCTTGCCGCGCACCCGCTCGACGACGATCTCGTCGTTCGCCGCGGTGTCCCGCGTGACGACCTCGCCGGCGAGCGCGGCGGTGGCGAGCCGCGCGGCCTTGTCGTGCCGCCACTGGGCCGACAGCGGCGCGCCTTCGGCGGTCTTCAGCGCGGCGGCGACCTCCCAGTAGTCGCGCGGCACGAACGCCGTGATCTCGTGCTCGCGCGCCACGAGCATCGCGAGCGTGGGCGTCTGCACGCGGCCGATCGAGTACAGCGCGTCGTGGCCGGCGTCGCGGCCGCGGGCGGTCAGCGCGCGCGTCGCGTTCATGCCGACGAGCCAGTCGGCCTCGGAGCGCGAGCGCGCCGCATCGGCGAGCGCCTCGTACGCGCGGCCGGGCTGGAGCTGCGCGAAGCCGCGGCGGATCGCCTCGTCGGTCAGCGACGAGATCCACAGGCGCCGCACCGGGAGCCGGCTCCGCGCGTGCTGGTACACGTAGCGGAAGATCAGCTCGCCCTCGCGCCCGGCGTCGCACGCGTTGATGACGGCCTCGAACGCGCGGTCGCGCAGCAGCTGCTCGACGGCGCGGAGCTGCGGCAGCGCGTGCTTGCTCCCGCGCAGCCGGAACTCCTCGGGGAGCATGGGCAGGCGATCGAGCCGCCACGCCTTCCACGCCGGATCGTAGGCGGCGGGCTCCTCGAGCTCGACCAGGTGGCCGATGCACCACGTGATGGTGAAGCGGTCGCCGTCGAAGGAGTGCTTGCCGCTCGCGCGGACGCCGAGCACGCGCGCGAGATCGCGCGCGACCGACGGCTTCTCGGCGATGACGAGCTCCACCGGCGGAGCGTACGCCGCTACTCCGACAGTGCCGCGGCGATCTCCGCCCGGAGATCGGCCGCCGGGCGCGCCCCGACGAAGTGCTTGCCGTTGATCAGGAACGACGGGGTCCCCGAGACGTCGATGTCCTTGGCGGCCTGCTGGTCGGCGGCGAGCGCCGCGGCGTAGGCGTGGGTGTCGAGGGCGCGGGCGAACGTGGTCACGTCGAGGCCGGCCTGCCGGGCGTGCTCGACGAGCGCATCGCGCGACAGGTCGTCCGGGTTCGCGAAGATCTGGGCGTGGAGCTCCCAGTACTTGCCCTGGGCGTCGGCGGCCAGCGCGGCCTCCGCGGCGAGCACCGCCTCGGTGTGGACCGGGAACTGCTTCACGACGAGCCGGAGCTTGCCGGGGAACTCGTCCCAGACCTCGTCGATCGTGCCGAGCACCTTGCCGCAGTAGACGCACTTCGCGTCGGTGAACATCACGATCGTGACGGGCGCGTCGGCAGGCCCGCGCGACGGCCCGCGATCGAACCCGAGCTGCGCCAGCTTCTGCCGCTCGACCCGCGGCGGTTCCTGGGGGGCCGGCGGATCGTTCGGCGCGACCCCTGGCAACGCCGGCGGCTGCGTCGGGTAGATCGGCGGGACCGCGGCGGGGCGCACGGCGATCGGACCGCCGGTGACGACGGGCGCCTGCGCGACGGCGGTGGGCGTCGCGCCGACCGCGGTGGGCGCAGCATCGGTGCCGCGCGTGGCGACGTAGGCGGTGGTGCCGGCGGCGGTGAGGCCGACAGCGGCGGCGAGAGCGAGCTTGAGCATGTGTCCTCCAGACGAGCTTCCTGTTGATGCCTCGGCAGGGGACGGAAGGACCGGCAGCGCGGCGAGCACCGCGGCGACGAGGTTTCTCCGCCGCGCGGCGCCGCGCAGCGCCCGCTCGACGAGGTCGTTGACCCCGTCGGCGAGGTGCTGCCGCCCGCGCGACAGCCGCTGCTGCACGGCCGCGTCGGAGAGCTCGAGCGCGTCCGCGATCTCCCGCGTGGTGAGCCCCTCTGCATAGAAGAGCACCAGCACCTCGCGATAGGTCACGGGCACGCGCGCGAGTGCCTCGCGCACGACGCGCTCGGCCTCGGCATCGGCGACCGCGGTGAACGGCGTGCCGGTGGCGACGAGCTCGCCCTCCAGCCCCGTCTCGCGGTCGCTCCGCCGCCGCGCCTTGCGGGCGAGGTTGCGCGCGATGCCGCACAGCCACGATCGCAGCTTCACGGCGTCGCGCAGCCGATCGAGCTGCCGCCACGCGGCGAGGAACGTCTCCTGCGCGACGTCCTCGCTGAGCGAGCGGTCGCCCGTCCGCGAGTAGGTCACCGCGCAGACGACGCCCTGGTAGCGCTCGATCAGCGCCCCGAACGCCGCGGTCTCGCCGCGGCGGCTCGCGAGCACCAGCTCGCTGTCGGTCATCCGTCCCATGTCATCCACCCAGTGCCGCGAAGGCCCCGAAACCTGACAGACAATCGCCACGCTCACGTAACCGCGCGCCAGCCCTGCCAATTCCCGTATGCTCGGCCCGTGCGTGTCCTCGCGGTGTCCCTGGTCGCCCTCGCCTCGTCCTCCTGCCGGCCGTCCGCGACCGTCGAGCGCACGATGCCCGTCGCGAACCTCCAGACCTACGGCACGGTCGCGATCCGCGTGCACACCACGGCGTTCGCGGCGCAGGGCCAGGCGATGTTCCTCGAGCAGGACGTCATCGGGCACCTCCAGAAGAAGTGCGGCTTCTCCGCCGTGGCGCGCGCGAGCGGCGCGCCCGCGGATCTCGTCCTCGACATCAACATCCTCAGCGTCGGGCGCTCGAGCGGGGGCTGGGTGTCGTCCGGATCGACCGCGTACGTCGACTCGCTGCTCGTGC
Organism: Myxococcales bacterium; assembly: GCA_016794545.1. Taxonomy (GTDB): domain Bacteria; phylum Myxococcota_A; class Polyangia; order Haliangiales; family Haliangiaceae; genus JABFXX01. The sequence goes on along the minus strand of JAEUJX010000338.1, from coordinate 12,248 downwards.
TCACCGACGGCACCGATGGCCAGCTGCTCGGCACGGCGAAGATCAAGGGCAAGTCGGGCGGCGTCATCATCAACAACGCGGCGCCCGAGCGCGAGGCGATCGGCGCGGTCGCCAAGAGCGTCGGCGAGCTGCTCGCGAAGTCGGGCTGTTCGGGTGCGCGCGTCGCCAAGGCGATCCCGCAGCCGATCGACAATGGACCGGGGACGGGCAGCGGCAGCGACGCGGGATCGGGCTCGGGCGAACCCGTCGGGCCCGACGAGAGCAAGCGCCCCGAGGCCGAGGCGCTCAACGAGGCCGGCAAGGAGAAGCTGTACGCCGCGGACATCGCGACGGCGCTGTCGCTGTTCGAGAAGGCGAACGCGACGCTGCCCGACGCGAAGTACCAGCTCAACATCTGCATCGCGCTCGGCGCGCTCGATCGCTGGGATGCCGCGATCGCGGCGTGCACGAAGGCGAAGTCGATGAACCCGCCGACGACCCTCGCGCAGAAGATCGACAACCGGCTCGCGTCGCTCAGAGAGCGCCAGTAGCCGCCGTCGTCACCGGCGCCGTCACCGATCCGCGTCCTCGTACCGGCGCAGCTCGCCGCCCTCGAACGTGTAGAAGCCCGACGCGTCGCCGCCGATCACCCGTGCCTCCCCAGCCGGCGTCGTCGCGAGGCGCATGCCGTAGCGGGCGATCCGCAGGAACGAATGCTCCGAGGCCTCGGGCGCGACGACCTCGACGACCGCCTCGCCGTTGGACAACAGGGCCGCGGTGGGCGTCCGCTTGTCGAACGCCTTGTTCCACAGGACGTGACCCTCGGCATCGACGCGCTCGACCAGCGTGGACTTGTCGCCGTGGATGTCGAGCCGCAGCCCGCCGCCGTCGCGATCGTAGAGGTCGCGCTCGCCGCTCGGCAGCGTCGCCACCGTCGTGCCGGCCGCGTCGAACACGAGCGTGACCGAGCTCTGCGCCGACATCCGCACCTCGCCCGCCGCGGTCACGTGGGCCACCGCCGCCGGATCCCGGGCGTCGTTCCGCGCGAAGCGCAGCCGTCCATCCGGCTCGTACACCCCGAGCGTCTGGGTCGCGCCGGTCGCCGTGATGATCGCGACGACGCCCCGCTCGTCCCCGGCGGCGGACACCAGCTCGGCGCCCGGCGCGCTCGCCGTCCAGCGCGCCGTGCCCTGCGGGTCGAGGACGTCGAGCGCGCCGCGCGCGGGATCCCAGACGAGCACGTTCGTCGCGGTCGCCGCCACGACCTCGGCCCCGGCGACGAGCGGAAACGCGGCGCGCTCACCGCCGCCGGCGTCGAGCTGCCTGACCTGCCCGCTCGTCGTGGTCACCGCCACCGAGCCGTCGATGCCCATGATCACCGCCGCCGCGTCCACCTGCCAGGCGGCGGTCGATCCGCCACACGCGCCGCAGATGGCCACCCCGAGACAGAACCACGAGAGCTTCCCCACAGCTCGCAGGATACCTCTCAGCTCTTCCGTTTCGCGAGCTTCTCGGCGAGCTCACCCATCACGGGCGATCGAGCTCGAGCGTGAGCTGGTAGCTGCCCGAGGTCTTCGGCAACGGGAACAGTCGCATGTTCCAGACCGACGTCGCGATGACCTCGTAGCGACCGGTTGCAGGCAGCTCGAGATCGAGGAGCGACCAGTAGACGTGATCGATCGGATGTTCGTAGTCGGTCGCGGCATCGTTCCAGCGCTCGCTCGCACCGGCGGGACCGGTGACTCGCAGGTACGGTCGGAAGTCGGGGCTGTCGAGCTGGAGCCGCACGTACTCGCCCGCCCGACCCTCGAACGTGTAGAGGTGATATCCGCTGGTGACCGCCCGCAGCTTGCCGTGCGCGGGGCGGTCGGACTCGATCGCTCCCATCGGAGTCGGGCGGCTCGGGAGGTCCGCCTTGTCGTCGCCGAGCTCGACGTCATCGGGCTCGGCGTGTTCGACGTCGGTCGAACACGCAGTCACGAGGCTCATCACGATCGATAGGCGAAGCATCCGCCGCCTCCCAGCACGCACCGGGCCAGTGGTTCGACCTCGTGGTCGCGACTAACTGGTTGTAGACGCTGGGGAGCTCGCGGGAGGACGGCAAGCCCGGTAGCCACCGGCTGGCTGCAGCTCTTGCTCACCGAGGTCGAGACCCGGTCGAGGTTCGGCCTCTCAGAGCCCGAACGTCGCGCGGCGGATGAACTGACCGCGGCCCTGCCGCTGCTTGCCGACCCACTGGTCGTCCTTCACGACGAGGTCGCCGCGCGACAGCACGTGCGACGGGCTACCCGGGACCGTGTGGCCCTCGAACGGCGAGTAGTCGACGCGCATGTGGAGGTTCGCCTTGTCGAGGCGCTTGGCCTTGTTCGGGTCCCACACCACGACGTCGGCGTCGGCGCCGACCGCGAGCGTGCCCTTCTTGCCGTACATGCCGAACAGCTTCGCCGGCGCCGTCGACGTGATCTCGACGAACCGGTTCATGTTGATCTTGCCCTGCGTGACGCCCTCGTAGAGCAAGTGCAGGCGCGTCTCGACGCCCGGCATGCCGTTCGGGATCTTCGAGAAGTCGCCCTTGCCGAGCTCCTTCTGGTCCTTCATGCAGAACGGGCAGTGATCGGTGGCGACGACCTGGAGGTCGTAGTCGCGCAGGCCGCGCCACAGGTGATCGTGGTGGTGTGCGGGGCGCAGCGGCGGCGTGCACACGTAGCCCGCGCCCTTCCACTCGTTGCCCGGCTCGCCCCGCAGATCGTCCTCGGAGCAGAACAGATACTGCGGGCAGGTCTCGGCGTACGCGGGGAGCCCGCGGTCGCGCGCCTCCATCACGCGGCGCAGCGCGCGCTCTGCCGAGAGGTGCACCATGTAGACGGGGACCTTCGCCATCTCGGCGAGCGCGATCGCGCGCTCGGTGCCGGTCGCCTCGGCGACCTCGGGCCGCGTCAGCGCGTGGTAGACGGGCGCGGTGTGGCCCTCGGAGAGCGCGCGCTGCACGAGCACGTCGATCGGGAGCCCGATCTCGGCGTGCATCGTGATCAGGGCGCCGAGCTCGCCGGCGCGGAGCATCGCGCGGAAGATCTGCTGATCGTCGACGAGGAACACGCCGGGGTAGGCCATGAACATCTTGAACGACGTCACGCCCTCGCGGATCATGTCGCTCATCTCGGCGAGCGTCTGCGGGTTGGCCTCCGTCATGATCATGTGGAAGCCGTAGTCGATCGCGGCCTTGCCCTCCGCCTTCGCGTGCCACGCGTCGAGGCCGGCGCGCATCGAGGAGCCCTTGGACTGGATCGCGAAGTCGACGATCGTCGTGGTCCCGCCGTGCGCGGCCGCGACCGTGCCGGTGTCGAAGTCATCGGACGCCGTGGTGCCGCCGAACGGCAGCTCCATGTGCGTGTGGCAATCGATGCCGCCGGGGATGACGTACTGCCCCTTGGCATCGATCGTCTCGTCGGCGTTGCCGGGCACGGTGCCCGGCGCGGCGAGCGCGGCGATCTTGCCGCCGTCGATCCACACATCCGCGGCGAACGTGTCGCTCGCCGTGACCACCGTGCCGTTCTTGATCAGCGTCCGCATCGGACGCAGGTTATCAAAGTTTGCCGCCTCGCAAGCTCGGCGAACCTCTACTCGAGGTCGTCGTAGTCGCCGAGCTTGCCGACGTCGAGGTCGGCCGCGCGCGCGTGGCCGTAGATGCCGGCGAGGACGCTGTCGAGGAAGGTGTCCGCGACCACGTCGTCGTCGGTCTCCGCGAGGAAGCCGATCGTCGAGGTCGAGACCAGGCACGTCGCCTTGTTCTTCTTCGCGCTCTTCTTCACGACCGAGGCGTCTTTGACCTCGTAGCGCACCGAGCAGATCATGTCGTACTTGCGCTTCGCGTCCGGCGAGCCGAGCAGGAGGCGGACCTCCTTCTCGCTCTCGTCGAGGCCGACGACGACGGCGTCGACCTTGTCCTTCTTCGCGATCCAGGCCTTCGCGCCGTCGAGGCCATCCTCGAACAGCACGACATCGAGCTTGCCGCCCGGCGCCTTGCGACCGAGGCCGATGTACGACGGCGTGTGATCGCCGTCCGCGAGGGTGATCAGCGTCTGGGCGACGAGGCCGCCCGCGGCGTGTCCGATCGACTTCACGTCACGCATTCAATCCTCCACGAGAGGGCCGTACGCATCGGGGCGACGGTCACGGTAAAACTGCCACGTGCGCCGGACCTCCTCGATCATCGAGAGGTCCAGCTCGCCCACCACCAGCTCGTCCTTGTCCCGGCTCCCCATCGCGACGAACTGGCCGCGCGGGTCGACGAAGTAGGACTGACCGTAGAACTCACCGATGTTCCACGGAGCCTCGGTGCCGACACGGTTGATCGCACCGACGAAGTAACCATTCGCGACCGCGTGCGCGGGCTGCTCGATCTTCCACAGGTGCTCGGAGAGCCCGGCGACCGTGGCCGACGGGTTGTAGACGATCTCCGCGCCGGCGAGGCCGAGCGCGCGCGCGCCCTCCGGGAAGTGGCGGTCGTAGCAGATGTACGCGCCGATCGTCGCGTAGCGGGTCTTGAACACCGGGTAGCCCAGGTTGCCCGGCCGGAAGAAGTACTTCTCCCAGAAGCCGCTGGTCTGCGGGATGTGGGTCTTCCGGTACTTGCCGAGGTAGCTGCCGTCCGCGTCGAGGATCGCCGCCGTGTTGTAGTAGACGCCGGCCTGCTCGCGCTCGTAGAGCGGGACGACCATCGCCATCTGGTACTTCGCGCAGAGCGGCGCCAGCTTCTCGCACGTCGGGCCCGGGACCGCCTCCGCCGCGTCGTACCAGCGCTTGTCCTGGCCGGGGCAGAAGTACGGACCGTTGAAGATCTCCTGCAGGCAGAGGATCTGGACGCCCTTCTTGCCGGCGTCGTGGATCATCGGCAGGTGCTTCTCGAGCATCGCCGCCTGGATCTCGGCGACCGACTTCGACTCGTCGTTGATCGGATTCGAGGCCTGGATCAGCCCCGAGAGGACCTTCCGCGAGCTGGACATCAGTTCGTCACCAGCGTGGAGGTCTCCTTCGCGATGTCGCCCTTCCAGGTCTCGACGTCGCGTGCCTGCGCCTTGCCCGTCGACTTCGCGCGGGCCGCTTCCTTCGCCTCGCGCGCCGCCGCCTGGCGCTCGACGAGATCGTGGTGCGTCGTGAAGTACGGGAGGCTCTTGCCGACGAACTCGCGAATGTTCGCGAACTGGTGATCGGTCATGAACTTCGCGAGCTCTTCCTTGAGCTCGCTGATCATCTCGTAGCCGCGGAGCATCGCGCCGGTGCAGACCTGGACGGTCGACGCGCCGAGCAGGAAGAACTGCGCCGCGTCGAAGCCGGTCTCGATCCCGCCGATGCCGCTGATCTGCACGCCGGGGTTCGCACGCGCGACCTCCATGACCTGGCGGAGCGCGATCGGACGCACGCACTGACCGGAGTAGCCGCCCGGCACCGAGTGACCCTCGACCGTCGGCGTCGGCCGCAGCGTCTTCAGGTCGATGCCCGACACGGAGAGGATCGTGTTGATCATCGCGATGCCGTCGGCACCACCGCGCAGCGCGGCCGCGGCCGGCACGGTCGGGTTACCGACGTTCGGCGTCATCTTCGCCCACACCGGAATCTTCGCGACGCCCTTCACCCAGCCGACGACCTCCTCGACGATGTCGGGGTTCTCGCCCATCGCCATGCCCATCTTGCGCTCCGGCAGGCCGTGCGGGCACGACAGGTTCATCTCGAAGCCGTCGACGCCGGTCTCCTGGACCTCGCGGACGATCTGTTGCCACGCTTCCTTCCGGTACTCCTCCATGATCGAGGCGATCAGGATCTTGTTCGGGTAGTTCTTCTTCAGCTGGCGCAGATCGTCGAGCCAGTCCTCGTACGGGCGGTCGCTGATCAGCTCGATGTTCTGGAAGCCGATCACCTCGTCGGAGCCCTTCGCCTTGACCTTCGCGTAGCGCGGCGCCGTGTTGATGACCTTGCTCGCGTCGAGCGAGAACGTCTTGCAGACCATGCCGCCCCAGCCGAGGTCGTACGAACGGGCGATGACCTTGCCGTTGGTGCCCGGAGGGCCAGAGCCCAGCACGAACGGATTGTCGAACTTCATGCCATTGACGGTGATGCTCAGGTCGGTCACGTCGTCGCCTCCACGGGCTTGGGGGAAACGGTGTGGCTATCACCATCCCGACGTCGGTTCAACCCTCAAACGATCACGGGTCCGGAGTGCGGACATTCGTGTGCTAGAACGGCGACGTGCAGCGCCTCGCGCTCCTCGCCATTCTCGTCGGCTGCGGCTCCAAGGAGGCCCCGCCCCCGAAGCCGCCCGGCCCAGGAGACTGGCAGTGCTTCGTCCTCGATCCCGCGGACACCGACCCGGCGCACCAGACGGTCACGCACCTCCGCCAGCGCGTGGTCGCCGGCGGGATCGAGAGCGAGAGCGTCATGTTCACCGGCAAGGGCGCCGGGGCGCACCGCCTGAAGCTGGTCCCGGTCGGCGACCACCTCGAGGATGCCGCGAGCGGAAGCTCGATCACGGCTCGACTGCTCGCGGCCGACGGCTCGCACTGGATGCTGTCGTTCCGCCCACCGGCCGGCAGCGGCGCCATGAACGTGGCGTTCGACGAGGACAGCACGATCGTCGACGGCATCCTCACCGTGACCTCGATGATCGTCGGCGACCCCAAGAAGACGGTCATCCGCTACGTGCCCGCGTCGTGCGACGTCGTCGTCGCCGAGCTCGCGAAGTACCCGTCGTGATCATCCCCGCGACCCGGCGTCCGGCCCGGACAAAACGTCTTGCACACTTCGCGCAGAAATTAGGTCGGACCTAATTAGTCCGCGCCGGTCTACAGCTTGTCGATCACGTGCCCGACGGCAAGCGCCAGCTCGCCCTTGCCCATGCCGTCGAAGGTCACCCACACGCGGCCGATCTTCGCGTCGACCTTGGTGACGGTCGCGGGCTTCACCGAAGTGACCCACTTCGCCATCACCTTCTGTCCCTTCTTGAACGCCGCCCTCTGCGGCATCGGCGTGCAGTCGGCCTTGGCACGCGCCGTGAGTAGCCCCATGAAGCCAGTGAGCAGCGCCTTATCTCCGGCGACCCGGACAACGTTCTCGATGCTCCACGAAGCACCGTCGGCGGTCTTGCAAGCGACCGTCGTGCCGACCTGCCAGGGCTTGTCCAGCTTGACGAACGAGTCGGGCCGGAGCTGCTCCTCCATCTGGCCGATCGGCGTCTTGCGGTCCTTGCCGCCCTTCGCCGGGTTGTCGTAGTCGATGTCGATGTAGCGCACGACGGGCTTGGTCGGATCTTTCGCGCTCATCACGATCGCGCGCGTCATCCCCGAGCCCGACTGCCACCACGTGAGGAGGATGTCGCCGGCCTTCGCCTTGCCACCCTTGGGCAGTGGGATGACGAGCAGGTTTGGCACGGTCTCTTCCTTGCCGAAGCTCATGAACTTCGTCGTCTTCGCCCCAGGCTCGGCGACCACGTAGGCGTAGAAGATCACGCCCTCCCGGGAGGGCGCCGCCGCGAACTTGTCGTACATGAGCTTGTTGACGCTCAGGATCCACTCACCCGCCCGGGCGGTGGTGTCGCCGGCGGGGAAGTCGATGCCCGGCAGCTCGCCCTCCGCAGGGGCGGCGTGCGCGGTCGTGGTCGCGAAACAGAGTGTCAGGACGGAGAGCAAGGTGCGCATCGCGGGTCCCGTGGCGCGCGCTCAGAGCTTGTCGATCACGTGGCCGTACGCGACCGCCACCTCGTCGGCGAGCTTGTCGAACTTGACCCAGACGCGGCCGATCTTGGGATCGATCTTCGTCACGACCCCGGACCTCACGACCGACGTCCACTTCGCCTGGACCTTGTCCCCGACCTTGAGCTTCGGCTTGAGCGGCATCGGGGTGCAGTCGGCCTTGGGCTTCGCGGCGAGCTTGCCGACGAAGCCCTTGGTCAGGACCTTGTCCCCGGAGACGCGGAGCACGTCGAGGACCCGGAAGTCCTTACCGTCCTTGCAGGCGACGGTCGTGCCCGGCTGCCACGCCGCCGTCAGCAGCGCGAACGAGTCGGGCTTCAGCTGCTCGTCCATCTGACCGATCGTCGTGGTGTTGTCCCTCGACTTGGCGGGGTTGTTGTAGTCGAGATCGAGGTACCGCACGACCGGCTGCTTCGGGTCCTTGGCGTCGACGACGATCGCGCGCTGCATGCCCGAGCCCGACTGCCACCACGTCAGCACGATGTCTCCGACCTTCGCCTTGGCGCCCGTGCCGAGCGGGATCACGAGGAGGTTCGGTGCCGAGTCCTCCTTGCCCATGCTCTTGAACTTGGACACCTTCGGACCGGGCTCGGTGAGCTGGTACGAGTAGAAGATGACGCCCTTCTTGTCGGGCTCGGCCGCGAACTTGTCGTACATGAGCTTGTTCACGGTCAGCACCCACTCGCCCGCCTTCGCGGTGGTGTCACCGGCCGGAAACTCGATGCCCGGCAGCTCACCCTCGGCGGGGGCGGCGAGCGCGGACGTGGTGGCGAGGCAGATCGTCAGGAGGGACAGCTTGGTGCGCATCGGGAGCAGCGTCCTGCGAACGCCGCGCCATGTCGAGCCGTTGCCAGGCCGAAATTCGAACGGTGCTCGGATTCGAGCAGTGTGATACGCGTATCGACCTCATGGCGGACAAGACGATCAACCACTGGATCGACGGCAAGGCGTCGGAGAAGACGGCGGAGCGGTACGGCGAGGTCTACAACCCGGCCACCGGCGAGGTGCAGGCGAAGGTCGCGCTCGCCACGCCTGCACAGGTCGACGAGGCCGTGGAATCCGCATGGCAGGCGTCGCAGTCGTGGCGCCACGTGTCGATCGCGAAGCGCACCAAGATCATGTTCGCGTTCCGCCAGCTCGTCGACAAGCACCAGCACGAGATCGCGCGGCTGCTCACGCTCGAGCACGGCAAGGTCACCGCCGACGCGCTCGGCGAGGTCAACCGCGGCCTCGAGGTGATCGAGTTCGCCTGCGGCATCGCCGACCTCGCGAAGGGCGAGTACTCGGAGAACGTCTCGACCGAGGTCGACAGCTACTCGATCCGCCAGCCGCTCGGCGTGGTCGCCGGCATCACGCCGTTCAACTTCCCGGCGATGGTGCCGATGTGGATGTACCCGCTCGCGATCGCGTGCGGCAACACGTTCGTGCTGAAGCCGAGCGAGCGCGACCCGTCGTGCGCGAACTTCTGCGCGCAGCTGCTCGCGGATGCCGGCCTGCCCCCGGGCGTGTTCAACGTCGTCCACGGCGACAAGGTCGCGGTCGATCGTCTGCTCGAGCACCCGAAGATCTCGGCGATCTCGTTCGTCGGCTCCACGCCGATCGCGCAGTACATCTACGAGACCGGCACGCGGAACGGCAAGCGCGTCCAGGCGCTCGGCGGCGCGAAGAACCACATGATCGTGCTGCCCGACGCCGACATGGAGCTCGCGGCGGACGCGGCGGTGTCGGCGGGCTACGGCTCGGCCGGCGAGCGCTGCATGGCGATCAGCGTGCTGGTCGCCGTCGGCAACGCCGCGGACAAGCTGATCCCGCTGATGCAGGAGCGCATCGGCAAGCTCAAGGTGTCCGACGGCTTCGAGGCCGGCGCCGAGATGGGTCCGCTGATCAACAAGGCGCACCGCGACAAGGTGGCCGGCTACGTCGACAAGGGTGTCGCCGAGGGCGCGACGCTGGTCGCCGACGGCCGCACGCTGCGCGTCCCGGGCCGCGAGGCCGGGTTCTTCCTCGGTCCGTGCCTGTTCGACAACGTGAAGCCGAACATGCAGATCTACAAGGACGAGATCTTCGGGCCGGTGCTCTCGGTCACCCGCGTCGCCACGTACGACGACGCGATCCAGATGATCAACGGAAACCCGTACGCGAACGGCGTCGCGATCTTCACGAACGACGGCGGCGCGGCGCGCAAGTTCCAGCACGAGGTCGAGGTCGGCATGGTCGGGATCAACGTCCCGATCCCGGTACCGATGTCCTACTACTCGTTCGGCGGCTGGAAGGCGTCGCTGTTCGGCGACCTCCACATCTACGGCCCCGACGGCGTGAAGTTCTACACGCGCACCAAGGCCGTCACCTCGCGGTGGCCCGACCCGCGTCACCGCGGCGTCAACCTCGGCTTCCCGACGAACAACTGACGCCTCGCGAGCTCGGCGAACCCAGACCGTCTCGCACGCTCGGCCAACGCGCTACCGCGTCGCGACCGGCACGGCGAGCACGCGCTCGCTGTCGCGGATCGCGGTCTGCGCCACGGGATTCCGCGCGAGCTGCGGGTGCTTGCGGCCGAGCTCGACGATCGCCTCGTGCAGCTCGCGGCCGCGGTCGCGCCACGGCTGGACCATGCCCTCGACGATCTGGCGGCGCGTGTCGCGGAGCGCCGCGGCCTCCGGCGTCGCGCTCGCCGCCGGCGGGACGGTCGCGGCCATCCGGCTCGCCATCGCGGTGTAGAGGTCGGCCTTCGCGCGCAGCGCCATGATCTTCACCGCCGGATCGCCCACGTCGGCGACGTTGTCGAGGATCGCGAACGCCTGCTCGGACGCCTGCTCGAGCGCGAGCACCGACTCCTGACCGTCGATCAGCGGCAGCGCTGACGCGCGCGCGTCGGAGAGGCACGTCGCGAGCGCGATGCGCGCCGAGAGCTGCTGCGCCAGGCTCGCCACCGCGGTCCGCTTCGCGAGCAGCGTGCAGCGCTCCGGCAGATCCTCGATCACGATCATCGCGAGCTGCGGCGGCCGCGCGACGAGGACGGTCGTGCTCGCGGCCGGCGGCCCCACATCCGCGGGCGCCGGCGCAGGAGCGGGGGCGCCCGGAGAGGTCGGCGCCTGCGCGAGCGCGGAGCCGGCGAGACCGAGCGAGACGAGGGCGGCAGACAGCGTGCGGCGCATGACGGGTTCTCCTGTTGCTCGTTCGTGATTGCACTGGACGTGCCTCCCGGGATGTGGGCGTGATCGCTGGCGACTCCCCCATGTGGCTCCTGTTTCACCGCAACGCGAAGACGCGCCCCGTGCGCGACGGCCACACCTTCGTCGAGACCTGCCCGGCGTGTCACCAGCGCGCGCGGTTCGTCGAGGTCGAGATCGAAGAGAACTTCGGAGTCTGGTTCGTCGATGTCGTCGGCGACAAGGAGCGCGCGTACCGCTGCACGGCGTGCGCCGAGACGTTCGACCTGAAGGACGAGGACGCGCCCGCGTCCGCCGGCGCCGCGCCACCCGCGCCGAAGCGCCCCGCCGTGGTCGTCCGCACCGACGAGGAGATCGCGGCCGAGCAGGAAGCCCGCGAGATCCGCCTCGACGACGAGCTCGCCGCGCTGAAGAAGCGCATGGGCAAGTGACCGCGCGCCGGAAGGTCACCATGCGCGTGCTGGTGCTCGTCGTCGTCGCGTCGGCCCTCGCGGTGGCCTGCAAGCGCGAGCGCGACGACGCGCCTCCGGCGACGACGCCAGCGCCGTCGCCACCGTCCACGCCCGCGCCTGCCCCGGCCGCGGCCCCGCTCCAGGTCGACCTCGGCCCCCCCGAGCCGCTGCCCGGCGACAAGACCGGCAAGCTGACCGTGCGCCGCGGCGTCGTCCCGCTGCCCAAGGGGCCGATGGCGACGGCGACGATCGGCGACGAGGGCCGCTACGGCGAGGACTACCTCTTCCTCACCTTCGACCTCGACCGCGACGGCGCGATGGAGCTCACCAAGCTCGACGCGCCCGAGCAGTTCCACATCTTCGAGCGCTCCGTCACGCTGGACGAGACGACCTACGCGTTCTCGATCGATCCCGACGGCGCGAGCCTGATGCTCGTCCCCGCCGCGAAGCGCGCCCCGCCCCGCCCGTCCCTCCAGCCCGGCTCGCCCGCGCCGGACCTCGCGCTGTCCCCGCTCTCCGGGCCGAAGACCTCGCTCGCCGCGCTGAAGGGCAAGGTCGTGCTGCTCGACTTCTGGGCCACCTCCTGCGCGCCGTGCGTGAAGGCGCTGCCCCGGCTCGCGGCGCTGCACGCACAGCACGCCGCGGCGGGCTTCGAGCTCGTCTCGCTCGCGATGCCGTCCGACGATCTGCAGGCCTTCCTGAAGGCGCACCCACCCGGCGGCGGCATCCACGCGGTCGACGTCGACGACACGGCCCAGTCGATCTACCGCATCGACCGCTTCCCCAACTACTGGCTGATCGGGCGCGACGGACTGATCGTATGTGCGCACTGCAAGCTCGATGACATCGAGCAGACCCTGCCCGGGCTGCTCGCGCGCTAGACCAGGCCGAACGTCGCCCGCGCC
>JAEUJX010000312.1 GCA_016794545.1 Myxococcales bacterium | reverse complement strand
TCCGTTCAACGGCATCGTGCTCGCGGCCACGGCGCTCGCGCTCGCGCTCCTGGCGCGCGCGCCGGCCGCATCCTCTCCGGCGAGCTGGGGGCGGTGGGCGGGCGTCGCGATGATCGCGTACGGCTGGTTCTACCCGCACTTCCTGGAGGGCGACCTCGTCGCGTACGCGTACGCGGCACCGGTCGGCCTGGTCCCGTGCCCGACGCTCGCGATGGCGATGGGCCTCGCGCTGGCCGGCAACGTGGGCGAGCGCCGCTGGCGTCGCGTGCTCGCCGGCGTCGCCGCGTTCTACGCGATGTTCGGCATGCTCCGCCTCGGCGTCCTGCTCGACGCGGGCCTGCTCGTGGGCGCGATCGCGCTCGTCGCCTCGAGTGTCGCCCACACCACGATCGAAACACGCCTCGGACCGGCGCGCGGGGCGCACTCGACCTGAGCGTGCGGCGGCCGCACGCGTGTCCCTTCGTTGCACACGTCGGAATTCACTTTTCTCGACGAGAACGCGTGCCGTAGCGTGAGGACATGCGCGGCGCGATGGCGACGATCTTTCTCACTGCATGCGTGGGCACCATCGAATCTCCCGAGCCCGCGGAGGCGCCACCGAACGCGGAGGAGAACGTGGGTTGCGCGATCGGCTGTCACGGCTCCGACACCTCCAACTCGCCGCCGTCGAGCGTGTCGGGCGCGACCGAGACGACGGCGGTCGCGGTCGGCGCGCATCGCGCGCACCTGAACCCGGGCGCGAGCTGGCACCGCGTCGTCGCGTGCGCCGACTGCCACGTGGTGCCCGCGGCGGTCGGCTCGCCCGGTCACATGGACGGTGACAACAAGGCCGAGCTGACGTTCTCGTCGGTCGCGATGCCCGCGACGTGGAACGGCACCACGTGCACGACGCGCTGCCACGGCACGGCGGCGTGGGGCGGCACGAAGGTCGCGCCGACCTGGACGCTCGTCGATGGCTCGCAGGCGACGTGCGGCAGCTGCCACGGCACGCCGCCGCCCGCGCCGCACCCGCAGGGGGTCACGAACTGCGCCCAGTGCCACCCGACGATGGAGGAGAGCTCGCTCGCGTTCCGCGATCCGAGCAGCCACATCAACGGCGTGATCGACGTGGTCGGCGCGGGCGTGACCGGTGGCTGCACGTCGTGCCACGGCTCCACGACGTCGGCGCCGCCGAAGGACCTGACCGGCAACACCGCGGCCACCGCGCGCGGTGTCGGCGCTCACGCGGCGCACCTGCGGACCGCGACCTGGCACCGCGACGTGACCTGCTCGAGCTGCCACGCGGTTCCGACGACGCTGGACGCCCCGGGTCACCGCGACGGCGACAACGTCGCCGAGGTCACGTTCGACGGGCTCAATCCGGCCGGCCTCTACACCGCCGCGACGGCCTCGTGCTCGCAGCAGTACTGTCACGGCAACGGCCGCGGCGCGAACGGCACCGTCTCGTGGGTGACGCCGGGCGCGCTCGGCTGCACCTCGTGTCACCAGACCAACGGCACCGGCATGTCGGGCGATCACCGCCGGCACATCATCGAGGAGGGCATGCGGTGCAGCGAGTGCCACCGCGACGTCGTCGATGCGAACCAGACCATCATCGGCAAGGCGCTGCACGTCAACGGCGTGCACGAGGTCAAGATGGCCCAGGGCACCTTCAACCCGGCGACACGCTCGTGCACCAACACCGGGTGCCACGGCACCGAGACCTGGTGATCAGAAGCCGGTGACCTTGTAGACACGGCCGCGGTTGCCCGAGGACGGCGAGGTGAGGACGAACATCGCGTTCCCCGCGAACGCGAGATCGACCGGCGTGTTGCGCAGGTACGCCGCCGCGAGCGGCCCGCCGCCCCGGGTCGAGGCGACGATGCGATCGCCCGTCGACGCGACCATCAGCGAGCCCGCCCACGGAGCGACGCTGCCGCCGTACCACTCGACGCCATACGGCTCCTGGATCCCGGCCTCGAAGGTCGTGACGGTCCCGGTCGCCGAGATCTTCGAGACGCGGTCGCGGTTCTGATCGGCGATGTAGAACGCGGTGCCGTCGCTGCCGAACCCCCGCGGCGCGTCGAAGTTGCCGTTCGTCGAGAACGTCGTCGCCACGGTCGCCGCCGCGCACGTCGCGACGCGCACCACCTCCTGCGCGTTGTCGTCGGCGGCGAGCAGGCCGAGCGCTGGATCGAACACCAGGTGATACGGGTCCTGCAGCGGTCCCTGGTTGGTGTCGTTGCACACCACCGCGCCCGCGTACGCGCTGCCGTTCCAGGTCAGCCGTCCGATGCGGCGCTGGCGATCCGAGTAGTAGAGGTTGTCGCCGTTGGCGTCGAACGCGACGCCCTCGATCTGCCCGGTGCCGACCACCACCGGAGTCGCGTCGACCTGGCCGGTCGCCGGATCGACGCGCCAGATGCACGAAGGGTTGCAGCCGGTCACCTGCGCCTGGTCGGCGATGTACAGCTTGCCGTCCTTCGCCGAGGCCGCGACGGACCGCGGGTTGACGAGCCGCTGGGCCGTGCCGTCGGCGAGCAGCATCCCCGTCAGGCCCGGCGGTGTGGCGATCGTGATCGCCGGATCCACGGTCAGCTCCATCGAGGTCGCCGCGGCGAGGTTGCCCGATAGGTCCTCGGCGATCGCGTACAGCTTGATCGTCGGGCCCGGCGTGGCGCCCGCCGGCACCGACATGCGGAACGTGATCGTCGTATCGACCGCAGCGTCCGACACCACGGTCGAGCGCGTGCCCGAGACCCCACCCGTGGCGTCGAGGGTGACGCGGCTGACGCCGATCTCGTCGCTGACCTTGATGCGGACGTCGAGGGGCAGCCCGGCGCCGACCTTGCGATCGCTCGTCGGTGCCAGGATCTCGATCTTCGGGGGCGTGCGGTCGAGCACCGAGAACGTCGCCGTGCCGATGACACCGTCCGCCGCGACGGTGACGGTGCCGACGCCGTCCCAGCGCAGCTCCTCGAGCCTCGTCTCGAACAGGCCGCGCGCGTCGGTCGTGCCCTTCACCTCCGGGACATCGTGCTCGATGCCGTTGCGGTCGAAGTACGACACGGTGAGCGTGACCGACGAGTCGGCGAGCGGCGCGCCGTTGACACTGGTGACGAGCGCGGCGACATCGGTCGTCGCGGTGAGTGACGAGATGACCTCCGGGGACAGCTGGACGATCACGCGATCCGGATCGGCACACGCCGAGAGCGCGGCGAGCGCCACTGCAGAGCGAGCGAGCGTCTTCATTGCACCACGGTCAGCGTGATCGGCTTCGCCGCCGCCTGATTGCCCGACAGATCGGCCCCGAGGGCGTACAGCGTCATCGTCGCGCCGACCTGGGTGTCCTGGGCGCGCACGTCGAAGGTGATCGTCGCGTCGAGGGAGCCGCTCGCGACGACGGTCGAGCGGTCGCGGTTGCCGTTGCCGTTGGGGTTGTTGCTGACGGTCGTCTCGAACCACACCTGGCTCACGCCGATCTCGTCGCTGATCTTGACCTGGATCGCCGTCTCCTGATCGATCCGGATCTGGCCCGAGGTCGGCCCCGTGATCGACAACTTCGGCGGTGTGCGATCGAGGACCGCGAACACCGCCGTCCCGACGACATCGCCGTCACCGCCGTGGACGGTCGCGGTGACCGTGCCGGTCCCGTCCCAGTTGAGGCCCTCGAGCTCGCCCTCGAACACGCCGTCGTCGTCGGTCGATCCGGCGAGCGCGTCGATCGGGTGGGCCGTCCCGTTGCGGTCGGTGTAGGCGACGGTCACATCGACCTTGTCTCCGTCGACGCGTGAGCTACCGGAGAGCGCGAGCACGCGGACTCCGAGCTTGCCGTCGATCGACGAGATCAGGTCGGGCGCGAGCTCGACGGAGACCTCGTTCGTTGTCGTGCACGCGGTGAGGGGGGCGAGGATGGCGAGGCTAGCTAGGGTGATTCGCATCGAGCGTCGCCCGTGCATGGAGCGCGCCGCTCGCAACGCTGCGAAGCTGCGTGTCCGCGGGCCGGACGAGCTTGTGAGGCGGTTGCACAGAGTACGCAGCTGCCACAGCAACGATCGGCGCGCGCGTCGCACATCTACTCGCCGAGACGATATGCGAGCAGCGCGAACCCGACGACGCGCGGCGGACCGTCGCCGGCGGCGGCCTCGACGGCGAGCGAGGTGCGCCACCGCGTGAGGAACGAGCGGCTCGCCGACACCCGGCCGAGCCCGGCCCACGCGGTGGCGACGCCCGCCGTGACGCGGTCGACAGATCCGCCGAGCCCGAGCTGCCAGCGCAGCACCGGGACGTGCACGCCGGCGCGCACGCCGACCTCGTCGGTCAGCGTGCCGACGACCGCGTGCGGCGCGACATCGAACGACCAGGGCAATCGCGCGAGCACGGCCCGGACCTCGCCGTACCCCGACCACACGTCGTCGCCCCACGCGCCGCGTGCGAGCGCGCCGACCTCGAGGCCGCCGCGCAGCGCATAGCGTGTGTCGATCTCCCCGAAGGTGCGCGGGCCGAGGCGCAGGTCGGTCAGGTCGCCGAGCGCCGCGGCGAGCGCGTGATCGAGGAACGGCCGGTCGTAGCCGCCCTGCACCGTCGTCGCGAGCCGGCCGGTGCGCACGCGCGCGAGCGCCGAGGCGCGCGTCAGTCGCGAGCCCTGGCCCGCGGCGTCGTCGGCGAGATCGACGACGGCATCGCCCCGCAGATACGTGCCGCCGCGCGCGAGCGAGAGCGAGCCCGCGGACTGGAGCCGATCGAGGGCGCCGCCACGGGCGTCGACCGCGACCCCGAGGTCGGCGCGCGCGCGCACGCCCGGACCGCGCACGTACGACCACCCGAGATCCGCGCCGGCGCGCGGCCCGCGCGTGAGCCCGAGGTCGTCGCTCGGGCGCACGCCACCGAACACGGTGAGGTCCGCGCCGCCTCCGAGCACGAGGCGAGCGCGACCACCATCGACCGAGCCGAGCTCGCCGAGCGGCGCACCGGGCTGCCGGCCGAGCGAGGCGGCGTAGCGCGCACCGGCCGGCGCGTAGGCGAGCCGCAGCAGGTACACGTCGAGCCGCGCCGACGCGTGCTGGAGCGGCGCGTAGAACACGTCGGGCGCGCCGACGAGGTGGGCCTCGAGCACGTGATCGTACTGCCACGGTCCGGAGATCACCTCGAGCTGCGACGACAGCGCGAGATCCTGCCAGCTCGTCGAGGTCTCGCCGGCGTCGCCGGCGACGTACGCGCTCAGCGCGATCTCGCCGCGGACGCGGTCGGTGCTGCGCGCCGCGGTGGGAGGCGCTTCGTCGCCCGCGTCCGCCGCGCGCCGCACCTGCTTCATCACCGAGGGATCGCCGCGCCACGCGGGGATCACGGCGGGCGGCGGGCGCAGCGCCGCGGGCGCGGGCGGAGGTGCGAGATCCGCGGGCAGGGTGATCGCCGTACCGACCGCGGGCAGCGGGCCGGCGAGCTCGACGACCGCGCTGTGGCTGGCGGCCGCGACCACGCGAAGCTCGCGCGCCGCGCCGGCGACCGTCGAGGTCCACACGCGCCCGGCGACCAGTCCGTCGGCGGTCCCGGCGTCGATGTAGATCGTGGTCCGCGTCGTCGCCGTCACACGGGCATCGCGCGCATCGGAGAGCCGCGGCAGCAGCAGCGCGAGCGCGGCCAGCAGCGCCGTCCTCATTCGCGACCTCCCGGGTGACACGCGACGCACGACGCCGGCGCGTAGGTGTAGTCCCCGTTGCCGAGGTGCTTCGGATCGGTCTTGCCCGCGCTGTGCCAGTGACAGCCGGTGCACTGGATCTGCGCCGGATCCGGGACCGCCGGCGGCTGGTACGTGATCGACGCGTGGCAGTCGGCGCAGTCCCACCCGGCGTGCGCGCGCGAGCGCAGGTCGAACCGCGTGTGCGTCGCGTCGGCGGGGCACCACGACGTCGTGCCGTGACAGTCGGCGCAGGCGCGCGAGTAGCCGAGCGCGACGTGATCCGTCGGCGAGCACGCGGACATCGGCGCGGGCACCGCGGCGGTGTCGTAGTCGGCGGTGTGGCAGGTGTCGCACGCCGTGCGATCGACCTCCGCGTGCTGCGGGGTCGAGCACGCGGTGAGCGCGCCGAGGAAGACCGCGACGAGGCAGACCGCGCGCATCAGTCCCCCTTCCCGTTCTTGTGGCACTGGTAGCAGGCCGCCGACTCGTAGCGGTAGTTGCGGACCTCGCCGACGTGGTGCTCGTCGGTCTTGGCCCGCGGGTGACACGCGCCGTTCAGGCACGTGAACGCCTGGAACATCCCCGGCGTCGTGTGGCACGTCGCGCAGCTGACGGCGTGCTTGCCGCGGAGCGGGAACTGCGGATGGTCGAAGCTCGCGGGCTGCCAGCCCGTGGTGTTGTGGCAGGTCTCGCACGCATCCGGGAAGCTCGAGTGATCGGTCGTCGTCTGGTCTCGGTCCTGGCGGTGACAGCCGATGCACTCCGTCGGCGCGGCCGAGAACGGCTCGCCTTGCTTGTGGCACCTGCCGCACGCGGTTCCGCGGTGCTTGCCGGTCAGCGCCCAGTAGCGGTCGTGGTTGACGCTGGCGGGCCGCCAGCCGAGCGCGCTGTGGCAGTCCTGGCAGGTGAGGAAGGCGAGGTCCTTCGTGTGATCGGGGTGGGGGCGGCGCTCCTCGACGGTCTTCAGGTGGCAGCCGCGGCACGTCGGATCGAGCCCGCGGAACGTGCCGGCCTCGGCCTGGACGTGGCACCGGGGGCACCCCTGCACGGCGTGCGCGCCGACGAGCGGCAGCCGCGTTCGCTGGTGATCGACGAGCAGTCGGTCCTGCTTCCAGCTCGCGGCCGAGTGGCAGCTCTCGCAGCGATCGCCGAGCCGCCCGCGGTGGCGATCCTGGTGGCAGCCGGCGCACTGCTCGAGCGGCGGAGCCGCGGCGCGCGCGGTGTGACAGCTCGCGCACGGCGCCTTCTCGTGCGCGCCGAGCAGCGGGCTGCCCGTGGTCGCGTGATCGAACGGCGCCGCGCCGAGCCGGACCGCGGTCCAGCTGGTCTCCTCGTGGCACGAGGTGCAGGCGCTCGTCGCGGCCGCGAGCTTGCGCGGGAGCTCGAGCGCGGAGAACGCATCGCCGTGCGGCGACCGATGACATCCGGTGCAGTCGCGCGCGGTCGCGCCGAGCCGGTAGGCCTCGGTGGTGAGCGAGCGGGCGGGGGTGACCGCGACCTGGATCCGCGGGTGGCACCGCGCGCACGCGGCCGTCGCGTGCTGCCCGCGCAGCGCGAACGTGCGGGCGTGATCGAACCCGGGCGCGGGCTGCCACGCCGCCCCCGCGTGGCAGTCGCGGCAGGCGCGCGGTGCGAGCTGCCCGGCGTGCCGATCCTCGTGACAGCTGCCGCACTCCGCCGATAGCCCGGCGAACTGCTTCGCGTGGCACCGCCCGCACGCCGCGTCGTGCTTCCCCTCGAGGGGCATCGCGGTCTTCGCGTGCGCCGCCTTGTCGAACGATGACGGCGACCACGCGGACGTCGCGTGGCAGTCCTCGCAGGTGCGCGCGCCGAACTGTCCCGCGTGTGGATCGGCGTGACACGTGGCGCACGGTGGCTTCCCGGCGTCGAACGCGGGCGCCGCAGGGCGGCTCGGGTGGCAGCCGCGGCACGCGACCGCGCGGTGCGCGCCGTCGAGCGGGAACTGCGTGCCCGCGTGATCGGACGCTTCGAAGCGCGGTGGTGTCCAGCCCTCGACGGCGTGGCAGCCCTCGCACGGCTTCGACGCTTGCCCGGCGTGCGGATCGGCGTGGCAGTCGAGGCAGCGCGCGTGCTTGATCGGCCGGTAGCGCTTCGCCGCGGGCTTTTTCGGATCGTGGCAGCGCGCACACGCGACCTCGGTGTGCTCGCCGCGCAGCGGGTACGCGGTCTTGTCGTGGAACGCCAGCTGCGGCGTCGTGTTCGCCTTCCCCGTCCACGACACCACGTTGTGGCACGACTGGCACTGCGTCCCGAGCGACGGTCTGTGCCGGTCGGGATGACAGCCGGCGCACGCCGGCTGTGGCGCCTTGTCGACCTTCGGGCCGTGACAGCTCGCGCACGCCTGCTTCGCGTGCGAGCCGATCAGCGGGAGGCCCTTCGGGTGCTTCGCCCTGTCGAACGAGACGAGCTTCCACGAGGTCTCCGCGTGGCACGACGCGCACGCCTTCGGAGCCGTGCCCATGGCGCCGGCGTGCGGATCGGCATGGCACGACCGGCAGGTCTCGAACGCGGGCCGCAGGTTCGCGAGCTTCTGAGCCGTGCCACCGTGGCACTTGGTGCAGTCGACCTTCGCGTGCGAGCCGAGCAGCGGGTAGCGCGTCTTGCCGTGGTCGAACGCGCCCGAGCTGCGCGCGTCGAGCCACGACTTCGCGGTGTGGCACTTCGCGCAGTCGCCGCCGAGCGTCGGCTTGTGCGGATCGGCGTGGCACGTCGCGCACGCGGTGCCGAGCGCGAGGAACGTCACGGGCTTCTCCTCGGCGGTGAGCAGGCCCGCGATCGGGCCGGTCTGGAACGCGGGCTTGTGGCAGTCGCGGCACTTCGTCTTCGCGTGCCCCCCGACGAGCTTGTAGCCCGCCTGCTCGTGATCGAAGCGGTCGCGATCGCCGCCCGGCCACTTCACGAGCGCCGCGTTGACCCCGCGATGATCGGGGTGGCAGCTCGCGCAGTCGTTCCCGGTGCGCGCGTGGTAGCCGGCGTTCGCCGAGATCCGCGCACCGAGCGCGCGGTGGCAGCCGAGGCACAGCTTCGCGCTCACCGCGTCGCCGCCGGAGTGACAGCTATCGCAGCTGTCGACGCCCTCGAGCTGCGCGTGGGCCTTCGCCAGTGGACCCGGCGAGACGCCCTGCGCGCGCGCTCCTCCCGCGATCCCGACCAGGAGCACGAGCGCGACGACCCACCTCACAGGCCGTACCCGAGGTAGATCGCGATGCTCACGTGCAGCGACGCCGCGAGCAGCATCACGATGACGAGGTTCCTGTGGATGCCGCGCCACGTCGCCGCGGCGCGCGCGAGCACGTCGACGAGCTCGAGGCGCACGAGCGATCGGCCGATCGCCGCCGCGCGGCGCCCGATCGGACGCGCGCGGTCGGCCGGCGCACCCGCCGCCAGCGCGACCGTGCGCGCGGCACCCCGCAGCGTGCGCAGCCGCCAGAGCACGCCGAGCGCGCGCGCGATCGCGCCGATCCCACCGAACGCGCCGCCGCGCGCCGCCGCGACCTCGGCCTCGACCCGGCGATCGACGAGCTCGGCGGCCTCGGCGCCACCCGGGCCGAGCGCGCGCAGCGCCATCACCGAGCGATCGACATCGCCGGCGAGCTCCTCGCTCGCGGCCTGCCGCCCGTTCGAGAGGCGCGGCACCAGCTGGTACAGGTAGCGCCCGAAGATCCCGGTGACGACGACGATCGCGAGCGCCGCCGACGACACCATCGCGGGCCACGTCCGCAGCGTCAGCGCCGAGTGCACGACGATGAGCGCCGGCCCGACGATGCCCGAGAACACGTGCCACGCCATCCACGCCTGCATCGACCCGAGCCACGTGACCGAGACCAGGCGCCTGCGCACCAGGTACAGCAGGTTGCCGAGGATCAACAGCAGCCCGACATTGCCGTACAGGTGCCCGATGTTCCCGGACGATCTCAGCCTGCGGTGGAACGGGGAGTCGAACCGGTCCTCCCACGGAAGCCCGTAGTAGTCCCACCTGTACCAGAGCAGTACAGCACCGACCAGGATGGTGACAGCCAACGCCGCAACGAGCGGCCAATCGTGGGCCGTACGCGCAAGCCTTGCAGGCTTTGAGGGCGCGGAGCTCAGACGAACCGCCGCACTGCACGCTGCGCGCCACGCCGTATAGTCGTCGCGTGAAGACGATCCTCGTGGTCCACGCGGTGCTCGCGGGACTCGCGGTCGTGTGGATGATCGCGGGCGCGATCCGCCGGCGGCGCGCCGAGCGCGATGCCGCCGCGCTGCTGCGCGTGCACGGTCAGCAGGAGGGGCCGCCGACCCTGCACCCCGTGATCGACGCCGATGTCTGCATCGGCTCGGGCGCCTGCGTGCGGGCGTGCCCCGAGGACAAGGCGCTGGTGATCGCGAACGGACGCGGTCACCTCGCGCACGCGTCGGGCTGCATCGGCCACGGCGAGTGCCAGCGCGCGTGCCCGGTCGACGCGATCACGCTGGTGTTCGGCAGTGCGCGCCGCGGTGTCGATCTTCCCGACGTGTCGCCGGTGTTCGAGACCAGCCAGCCGGGTCTCTACATCGCCGGCGAGCTCGGGGGCATGGGGCTCATCGCGACGGCCGTCCGCCAGGGCGTGAAGGCCGTCGAGTCGATCACGCGATCGCTCGCGCCACCGCCGGCGAGCGACGAGCTGGCGCTCCTCGTGATCGGCGCGGGCCCGGCCGGCATCGCCGCCGCGCTCGCCGCGCGCCGCGCCGGCCTGCGCACGAGGTGGATCGAGAAGGAGACGTCGATCGGCGGCGCGGTGCGCTCGTACCCGCGCGGCAAGGTCGTGATG
>JAEUJX010000307.1 GCA_016794545.1 Myxococcales bacterium | reverse complement strand
TCCGACGTCGCGTCGGCGCCCACCGTGGCCGAGGACACCCTCGCACCGCCGAGCGACGTGGTCCGCAACGCCGCGGGCGCCCAGCCATCGTCGAAGCCCGGCTCCGGGCTCTCGCGCTCGGTCGGCGAGGAGATGCAGGCCGCGAACATCGAGCGGTTCGGCACCGTCGAGCGCGACCGGTTCGAGCTGCTCGACGAGCTGGCGCGCGGCGGCCTCGGCCGGGTGTTCCGCGCGCGCGATCCGCGCACGAACCGGATCGTCGCGATCAAGGAGGTCCTCCGTCCGCACCCCGATATCGTCACGCGGTTCGCGCGCGAGGCGATGGTCACCGCGAACCTCCAGCACCCCGCGATCGTGCCGGTCTACGAGGTCGGCCGCTGGGACAGCGGAGAGCCGTTCTACGCGATGAAGCTGGTGCACGGCCGCACGCTCGACGCGCTGATCGACGAGGCGAAGACGCTCGAGGCCCGGATGGCGCTCGTCCCGCACCTGATCGTCGTCGCCGACGCGCTCGCGTACGCGCACAGCGAGCACGTCGTGCACCGCGACCTCAAGCCCGCGAACATCCTCGTCGGCGCGTATGGCGAGACCGTCGTGATCGACTGGGGCCTCGCGAAGAACCTCGCGACCGGCGAGGAGCTCGATGCGTTGCCGCACGCGTCGACGCTCCCACCCGACAACACCGAGACCGTCGTCGGCTCCGTGCTCGGCACGCCCGCGTACATGCCACCCGAGCAGGCACAGGGCGAGAAGGTCGACGAGCGCGCCGACGTCTACGCGATCGGCGCGATCCTCTATCACGTGCTCGCCGGCGAGCGACCGTTCCGCTGGGCGAGGACGATGGAGGAGCTGATCGAGCTCGTCGCCTTCCAGTCGCCGAAGCCCGTGCGCGAGCTCGCTCCCGAGGCGCCGCCCGAGCTGATCGCGATCGTCGAGAAGGCGATGGCGCGCAACGCTGCGGGGCGCTACGCCACCGCCGAGGGGCTCGCCCACGACCTCCGCGCGTTCCAGGCGGGCAAGCTCGTCCCGGCGCACCGCTACACGACGTGGCAGCTCGTCCGGCGCTGGATCGCGCAGCACAGGGCCGCGGTGCTCACGGGGGCGATCGCGCTCGTCGTGCTGCTCGGCGTCGCCGCGGTCGGGGTCTGGAAGATCAACCAGAAGAAGAACCTCGCCGAGGCCGAGCGCGCCATCGCCGACGAGCAGCGCGCGGTCGCGCAGCAGGCGAAGGCGCTCGCCGAGCGCAGGTTCGCCGACAGCCTCGAGGAGCTCGCCCGCCAGGCATTGCTCGCGAAGTCGCCGGATCGCGCGCTGCCCCTGCTCGAGGGCGCGCTGCGCGCGCGGGGCGGCACGTCCACGCCGGCCGCCGACGTCCTCGACGCCGTCGCGCGGAGCGCGTACGCGGGGCTCGTCGGCATCGCGCCGCCCCACCCCGTCGCCACCACGTCCGCCGGGCTGTCCGCCGGCGGGGCGTGGGTCATCTCGGCCGACAGCGACGGCGTCGTGCGCGCGTGGGACCTCGGCGCGAACCGCCAGGTGTGGAGCGCTCCGGCCGCGCAACTGATCGCCGTCTCTCCCGATGGCACGCGCGTGCTCGGCGTCGCGGCCTCGGGCGAGCTCAAGGTGCTCGACGCGGCGACCGGACGTCTGCTGCACGCCTGGAAGGCCGCCCAGCCGGCCCACGTCCTCGCGTGGGCACCCGACGGCGCGCACTTCGCCGCCGTCACGCGCGAGGGCAAGGTGTTCCTCGGCGGGCCCGACTCGACGCAGCTCGCGGAGCTCGATCCCCACGCCGGCGTCGTGTGGGCGGCCGCGTTCTCGCCCGACAGCAAGCACCTGGCGACCGGCGGGGCCGGCGGCGTCGTTATCGTGCGCGACACGGCGACGGGCGCGACCGTCGCGCGGCTCGGCGCCGAGCCCGGGGAGATCGCGAGC
>JAEUJX010000306.1 GCA_016794545.1 Myxococcales bacterium | reverse complement strand
GGCGCGGGCGGCGCGGGCGAGGCCGATGCGGCGACTGCCGTCGGTGACGATGCGGCGACTGCCGTCGGTGACGCCACGGGCGTTGGCGCGGGCGGTGCCGGCGCGGGCGTCACGGGTGCGGTGACAGCCGTAACGGCCGGGGCGGCAACGGCAGCCGGTGCATGCGTCGGCACCGGGGGCGCCAACGGCGTGGACGGGGCCGGCGCCGCGGCGGCCGGCGAGGCCGGAGCGGCGACCGCTGGCGACGGTCCGGGCGTCGCTGGCGAAACGAACGGGTTCGGCGGGAGGCCGCCGGGCGGGAGATGCGCGAACGGATTCGCGGAAGCTGTCGCCGAGGCCGCGGGCGTCGTCGCCGCAGGCGTCGCAACGGGTGTCGGCGGCGGCACGACCGCGACGGTCGCCGCCTCGATGAACTTCGGCTTCGGCGTGTTCTCGGCTCTCGGCGGTGATGGCGCGGGGGCCGATCCGGTCTGCGTCGTCGCGCCGAGGACGACGGGCGTCGCCGGTGTCGCGCTCGGGGCCGGCGTGGTCGTCGCGCTGACGGAGCTCCAGTCGGAGTCCGCGCTGTCGTCGGGGAGCGCCCACCCCTCGGTCTCCTCGACCCTCGGTGCCTGGAACGGCGGCGGCGTCACGCGCGTCGGCGCGGGCGAGCTCTGCGCGCGCGGCGCGCTGACCGGGGCCGGCGGCGCCGCGGGCACGCCGCCCGGCGGCGTCTGAAGCGCGGGCTTCCGCGCGGGAGGCGTCGGGGGCGGCTTGGCGGACGTCGCCGGCGGCGCGGGCGGACGCTCGAGCACCGGCATCGCCTGCGTCTTGGTCACCGTGCCCTTCGGCGGCACCGTCTGTGCCGCGGGCGGCGTCTTCGTCGTCGGCGAGGGCGACGTCGCGGGACCACCGGCGGCGGGCGTCCTCGTCGAGGGCACGCCGGCTGCCTGCGTCGTCGCCGTGCGCGCGACCACCGGCGATCCCGCCGCCGGCGTCCTCGTCGAGGGCACGCCGGCCGCTTGCGTCGTCGCCGTGCGCGCGACCGAGGGCGCTGGCTGCGCGGCCGGCACACCGGCGGGCGGTGTCTGCGTGCGCGCGACCGGCGGCGCGGGCCTGGTCGCGGCCACGCCGGCCGGGGGCGTCTGCGGCCGCGGCGGAGGAGACGGCGGCGGGGACTTCGCGACC
This sequence comes from Myxococcales bacterium, assembly GCA_016794545.1. GTDB lineage: Bacteria > Myxococcota_A > Polyangia > Haliangiales > Haliangiaceae > JABFXX01. Next base: position 3,455 of record JAEUJX010000306.1, on the reverse strand, counting down.
GGCGCACCGGCGGGCGGCGTGCGCGTGCGTGCGATCACCGGCCCGGGCGAGCCGTCGGCGCGCACCACCGAGGCCGTCACGGCGGGCTGGCCCGCGGGAGGCGTCGGCAGCTCGTGCGTGTCCGGCGTCCCCGCCGGTGGTGCGGCGGGCTCGCGGTGCTTCAGCGTCCCGACGGGCGGCGGCGTGCGTACGGTCGCGGCGTCGAACGGGTTCTTGCCGGACGGCGCCGGCGGCGGCCGTCCCTCGTCGAGCGGATTCGGCCGGATCACCGTCGGGCTGTCGAACGGGTTGGTCTCGACCGGCTGCTTCGCCAGCGTGCGCGCGAGCGTCTGCGTCGTGCGCGCGGCCTTCTTCTCGCCCGCGGCGGTCTGCTTCACGAGCTCGTTGAGGCGCGCGTCGGGCACGCCGGGCGTGCGCTGATCGCGCTCCCACTCGTCGAGATCCATCGCGTCCATCTCGAGCGCATCGTCGTCGGACGCGGGCGTGCCCGGCTTGCTCATGGCTTCGTCGCCTCCGCCACGACATCGGCGACGCCCCACACCACATCTTCCTCGCTCGGGAACACCTTGCTCGCGGCGCGCTTGCGCTTCTGCGCCTGCACGTCGAACAGCGTGACCGTCACCTTGATCGATTGCTTCTTCGGGCCCTGGTCGATCTCGGCGAACAGCAGCTCGGCGGGCGGTGGCTGAAGCGACCGGCCGACGGCCGTGTAGCAGCTCGGCGTGCGATCGACGCACTCGATGGAGAGCTGCACGACCTGCAGCGAGACCTTGGAGATCTCGGGCTCGTTCATGCCGCGGAGCCGCGCGCGCCGCAGCCGCTCGGTCGCCGCGCGCGCCGCGATCGGGAACTCGTCGCTCTCGGCCGGCAGGACCGTCCAGGTCTTCGGATCGACCTGGACCGTGGGACCGGTCACGCCCTTGTTGGATGCGGGAGTGCACCCCATCAAGCCGATGAGGAGCAGCCAGCTGATCGTCCCCCGATAGCGCCGCACTTGGAGAGTACGAATGTAGCACGCTCGTGGCAGAGTCTCCCTCGATGAGGACGCTCGCCGGGGCGCTGGCCCTACTCGCCGCATGCGGCGACGACGCCACGAAAAACCAGGAGCTACCCGCATGGGACCCGACGCTACCCGAGGCCGCCCCGGCGTTCGGTGTCCGGCGCGGCCTGAGTCCCGCTCGCGGCATCGTCCACCTCCACTCGCCGTACTCGCACGATGCGTGCGACGGAGATCCGCGGCCCGGCGGTGCGCCGAACGAGCCCTGCCTCGCGGACCTGCGCGCCGCGCTGTGCACCACCCGGATCGACTTCGCGAACCTCACCGACCACGACGACACGATGGCGGACGAGGACTTCTCGAAGCTCTTCAGTATGCGCGGCACCGATCAGGCGGTGATGCGGGGCGGGATGCAGGTCGCCTCGCGCATCCTGTGCGACAACGGCCACCAGATCCTCGTCACGGTCGGCGGCGAGAACGATCTGATGCCCATCATGCTCGATCGCCACGTCACCGCGGCGACGGTGGCCGAGCGGCACGGCATCATGAACGGCAACGACGCCGCCACCGCGGCCGCGTTCCGCGATGCCGGCGGGCTCGTGTGGGTCGCGCACACCGAGAGCAAGACGCTCGACACGCTCCGCGCCGTCGCACCCGATGGCATCGAGGTCTACAACCTCCACGCGAACATCGATCCCGACATCCGCAAGGACTACCTCGGCCTCCCGTCGGGCTCGGCGATCGCGAGCGCGGTCGAGTTCGCCGACACGCAGCCCGGGCACCCCGAGCCCGATCTCGCGATGCTCGCGTTCTTCTCCGCGAACCAGCCCTCGATCGACAAGTGGACGGCGCTGCTCGGCGAGGGCAAGCACGTCGCCGTCACGGCGGGCAGCGACGCGCACCAGAACGCCCTGCCCGTCATGCTCGCCGACGGCGAGCGTGGGGACTCGTACCGCCGCGTGTTGCGCTGGTTCGGCAACATCGCGCTCGTCCAGGATCCGCGGGACATCGACCAGATCAAGGCGGCGATGAAGGCCGGCCGGATGTTCGCCGTGTTCGAGCTGCTCGGCACGCCCGAGGGCTTCGACGTCTCCGCGACGTCCGCGTCGGGGCAGACCTACGAGATCGGGGACGTGATCCCGCGCGCCGGCGGAGGTGCGGTCCTCACCGTGGAGGTCCCGAAGGTCAGGAGCCTCGATCCGTCGCTGCCCGCACCGACGATCACCGGCATCGTGTACTGGATCGACGCCACCGGCTCGCACGAGCTGGCGCGCGGCGAACAGACCTTCATGGCAAACCTCGGCGCGCGGGGCGCCTATCGTGTCGAGATCCGCATGACTCCGTCCCACCTCGCGCCGTACCTCCGCGATCTCGGCAGCGCGCTGGCCGACAAGGAGCTACCCTGGATCTACACGTCGCCGTTCTACGTGGAGTGATGAAGCACCTCGCCCTCGCCCTTGCCCCTGCCCTCGCCCTCCTGGGCGGTTGTCCGTTGTCGAACAACAGCGGCGACTGCAAGCGCGACGAGGACTGCGGCGGTGGCGACCTCTGTGCCCGCGACGGGAGCTGCGCCCCGCCGACGGATATCCGCCAGGTCGACGTGACCTGGACGATCAACGGCGCCGCCGCGAGCGTGATGACGTGCGGCGCGCACCCCGATCTGTACCTGTCGTTCATCGGCAACGACTCGGGCGACACGCTCGGGTTCTCGCCGGTGCCGTGCCGGCTCGGCCAGTTCACCATCGACAAGCTCCCGACCCGGTTCCGGCAGGTCGAGCTCGGCGTCGAAGGTGGAGCGCGCGCCGTGGTCACGATCAGTGGTGGCGGAACCGCCGCGCTGGATCTGCGCCTGTAAGACTGCGCCGCGCCTCGGATCGGGTATGGTCGCGCCCGTGGTGACCGCCTCCCAGACGACTCCCGATACCAAGCGGGTCGAGACCGACGACGAACAGGTGCCCGTCGAGACGACGACCGCCGAGCTCGCCCCCCTGTACCGCCAGATGCTCGCGATCCGGCGCATGGAGGAGGCCTGCGCGAAGGCCTACTCGCAGGGCAAGATCGGCGGCTTCCTGCACCTCATCATCGGCCAGGAGGCCGTGTGCGTCGGCGCGATCGCCGCGCTCGAGCAGAAGGACTACGTGGTCGCGACGTATCGCGAGCACGGGCACGCGTACGCGAAGGGCGTCGCGGCACGGCCGATCATGGCCGAGCTCTACGGCAAGAAGACCGGCCTCGTGAAGGGGCTCGGCGGCTCGATGCACCTGTTCGACAAGGCGACGAACTTCCTCGGCGGCTACGGCATCGTCGGCGGCCACGTGCCGATCGCGGCCGGCGCGGCGTTCGCGTCGAAGTACCGCGGCGACGGCGCCGTGACGCTGTGCTTCTTCGGCGAGGGCGCGTCGACGATCGGCGGCTTCGCCGAGGGCCTCGCGCTCGCGGCGCTGTGGAAGCTGCCGGT
>JAEUJX010000303.1 GCA_016794545.1 Myxococcales bacterium | reverse complement strand
CCGCGTACAGATCGGCGGCGTTGAAGAACGTCAGGTCGACGTCTCCGATCCGGATCGTCTGCTTCGAGAGCACGAGGCGCTCCTTGCGCGGCTCGAGCAGCGAGCGATCGAGCCAGCTCCCGTTCTTGCTCCCGGCATCGGCGACCAGCCACTGCTTGCCGTCGTGCCGGACGTACGCATGGAGCCGGGACACCGAGTGATCGACGATCACGATGTCGTTGTTGGGCGTGCGGCCGATCGTGATCCGGTCGGGGAACGAGGCGCCGGCCTTCTTTGCCAGGGGATAGACCTCGACGTCCGCGGTGCCCGCAGTCATCCACTCGCGGCCGAGCGGCATGGTCTCCTCGACCGTCTCGCCGTCCTGGTCGAGGGTCAGGGTGGCGCTCGCGCCATCATCGTCCAGTGCCCCGGCGCGGTACCGCACGAGCACGGCGGGAGCGCTCGAGGCGAGGAACTCCTCGCGCCCGAGCTCGACCAGGTGTCGGTAGTGCGCCGTCGCGTCCACGGGGAGGTCCCTTATACGTCGAGAACTCGGGGTTTGACAGTCCCAGATGGCGCGGGGTAAACGTCCCGGGCCATGTACGACACGTCCGATATCCGCAAGGGCCTCAAGGTGCTGATGGACGGCAATCCGTTCACCGTCATCGAGTTTCAGTTCGTGAAGCCCGGCAAGGGTGCGGCGTTCACGCGCACGAAGTTCAAGAACCTGCTGACCGGCGCGGTCGTCGAGCGCAACATTCGCTCGGGCGAGAAGCTCGAGCCCGCGAACGTCGAGACCCGCGACATGCAGTTCCTCTACAAGGAGGGCGGGGACCTCGTGTTCATGGATCAGACGAACTACGAGCAGGTCTCGATCAGCGCGGACCTGATCGGCGAGGCGCACGATCTGATGAAGGACAACCTGCCGTGCACGGTGGTGTTCTTCAACGAGCGCCCGGTCGACGTCACGCTGCCGACCTTCGTGTTCCTCGAGGTCACGGCGAGCGAGCCCGGCGTTCGTGGTGACACCAGCGGTAACGTCACCAAGCCCGCGACGGTCGAGACCGGAGCCGAGGTCGCCGTCCCGCTGTTCATCCGCGTCGGTGACACGATCAAGATCGACACGCGCACGCACGAGTACGTCGAGCGCGTCAACAAGTGACGGCGCGCGGTCGCGTGCTCGCGGTCAACGCGGGCATCGCGATCATCCGGAGCGAGCACGGCGAGACCACCGTCCCGGCGCAGCCGGGCTGGCGCGCCGGCGATCTGGTCGATGACCTCGCCGTCGTCCGCGCGTTCGACGACGGCGACTATCCCGGCCCCGCGACCGAGGTCGCGCGGCTGCCGCGCCCGCGCCTCGAGGCGCTGCACGCCCGCGCGAAGGCGCTCTCCGCGCTGCGCGCGTTCTTCGCGGCCCGCGAGTTCGTCGAGGTCGAGACGCCGCTGCTCGTGCCGAGCCCCGGCCTCGAGATCCACCTCGACGCCGTGAAGGCCGGCGACGGCTACCTCATCACGTCGCCCGAGTACCAGATGAAGCGCCTGCTCGCGGGCGGGCTCGAGCGGATCTACCAGGTCTGCAAGTGCTTCCGCGCTGGCGAGCAGGGGCCGTACCACGCGAGCGAGTTCACGATGGTCGAGTGGTACCGCGCGTACGACCACCTCGACACGATCGCGAAGGACACCGAGCAGCTCGTCCACACGGTCGTGCGGGCGGTGTCCGGGGCGTCTGCCGTGAAGCTCGGCTCTCGCTCGATCGACGTGACGCCGCCGTGGCCGCGGATGACCGTGCGCGAGGCGATGAAGCGCTGGGCGAAGGTCGAGGTCACCGGCGGCGAGTCCGCGGCCGACCTGGTCTCGAAGGTGCGCCGGGCGGGGATCCAGGTCCCCGCC
>JAEUJX010000414.1 GCA_016794545.1 Myxococcales bacterium | reverse complement strand
GTGGTGCGTCGCCGCGGCGAGCATGTCGAGGGTCTGATACCGGGCCGCTTGCTTCACCCCCTCGGGGAGGGCGGCGTAGTCCAGCGAGACCAGGAACCGGGCGAGGCGCTGCAGCGTGCTCATAACCGATCGGTTACCTCGGACTTGTATTATCTTCAAGAACAAAGTAACTGATCGGTTATGTCGACCCGGGAGAAGCTGCTCCAGCAGGCCACGCGCCTGTTCGCTCAGAAGGGCTTCGACGGCGCGGCCACGGAGGAGATCGTGCGCGCCGCCCGGGTCACGAAGCGGATGCTCTACCACTACTTCGCGAGCAAGGAGGGTCTGTACCGGGCGGTGCTCGAGGCGCAGTGGCAGCGCCTCGGCGGGGCGTTCTCCGAGCTCGGCGAGGGCGATCTCGTCATGCGGATCGTCGATCGGTCGTTCGACTACGTCGCCGCGAATCCCGAGCTCGTGCGCCTCGCGATGTGGGAAGGGCTACGCGGCGGAAAGACCTCGCGCAGCTTGTGGCCGACGACGCGCGGGCCGCTGTTCGCGCGCGCGGCGGCGCTGCTCGAGGCCCGGGCCCCGTCGCTCGACGGGCGGCAGCTTCTGATCAGCCTGCTCGGTGCGCTGTCGTTCTACTTCGCCTTCGCGCCCACGCTCGGCGACGCGCTCGGCATCGAGCCGCTCTCCGACAAGGCGCTCGCGGCGCGCAAGGCGCACCTGCATCGCCTCCTCGAGCCTCTGCTGTCGGGCGCCTCTTAGACGCCCTTCAGGATCGCCAGGGTCGAACGCACGTCGCCGTAGATATCGCCGGGAGCGGGCACCAGGGCCTCCGCGCGGAACACGTCGACGAGGATCTTGCGGCCCTCATCGTCGGCGGACAGGTCGACCAGAGCGAGGAACAGCTGCTTGCGCAGGTCGGGGTCGAGACCGGGACGGGCCGCGACGTTGTCGCCCGGGATCTTGCGCGTGAACGCGACCACCTTGATCTCGCCCGCGCGCGCGCCGAGCCGCTCGTGCCACCCCGAGGTCGTGACCTCGCCCCGATCGTCGAGGATGGCGTAGGTCGCGCCCGCCGCGGCCCAGCCGTCGGCGACCGCCTCGCACACCGCGCGGTGCGAGCCGACGAAGTGCTGGCGGCCGAGCTTCTCGGTGCCGCCGAACGAGCGCACCAGCTCGGCGAGCGCGAACAGGTAGCCCGAGGCGGAGTCGCGATCGACCCACGCGATCGTCTTGCCGCGCAGGTCCGAGAGCGTCGAGATGTCGGAGTCGGCGCGCGCGATGATCGCCGAGAAGTACGTGGTCTTGCCGAGCCGGCTCGCGACCGCGAGCGCGCGCGCGCCGTGACGCTCCGCCTCGACGAACGCGACCGGCGGCATCCACGCGAGGTCGAGCGCGCCGGTGCTGAGCGTGTCGACCAGCGAGCGATAGTCCGCGAGCACGACCGAGACCACCGGCCGATCGATCTTCGCGGCGAGCCGCGCGGCGAGCCGCTCGCCCTCGCCGCGCGCCCACCCGGAGCCGCCGGCCTGCGAGAGGCCGATCCGGATCGGCTGGATCGCCGCGTCCATCGTCGGAGCGTCGGAGATGCTGAGGCGCGGGACCGGCGTGTCGCGCGACGCCGACTGCCGCGACGCCGACGGCTCGTTCGTGAGGTGCTGCCGGAACCGCTCGGTGAAGCCCTCGGCCGCGAAGCAGTCGCGCATGTACGCGCGGTGCACCTCGAGGTCCCCGGCCTCGGGGGGACACGCGGCCTCGAGCGCGCGGCGCAGCGCGGCCGCCGTGGCGTAACGACGGGACGGGTCGGCGGAGATCGCGCGCTCCGCGACCTCGACGAGCGCCGGCGGCACGTCGGTGCCGGCAGGGAACGGCGGCGGACCTGCGAGCACCGCCGCGCGGATCTTCGACGCGTCGGAGCCGCGGAACGGATCGCGCCCCGCGAGCGCCTTCCACAGCACCACGCCGAGCGCGTAGACATCCCACGCCTGGGTCGGCCGCGTCCCGTCGAACGCCTCCGGCGGCAGGTACGCCGGCTTCCCGACGATGCCGCCGCTGCCCTTGGACTCGCCGGTCAGGGTCGCGACGCCGAAGTCGGCGAGCTTGACGCGCCCGTCGAGCGACAGCAGCACGTTCGACGAGCTGACGTCGCGGTGGATGATGCCGTCGCCGACGGAGTGCACGTGATCGAGCGCGTCCGCGACGTGCCCGAGCGCGCGCGTCGTCAGGCGCAGCGGCAGGCGCACGCCGCGCGCCTCGGCATCGGCGAGCAGCTGCCCGAACGACAGGCCTCGCACGTACTCCATGACGATGAAGTAGCGGCCTTCGTGCTCGCCGAGATCGAGCACCTGCACGATGTTCGCGTGCTCGAGCGTGACGCCGATGAACGCCTCGCGCAGCAGATCGAGCGCGTGGCGCCCCTGCGGGCGCAGCACCTTGAGCACGACCTGCTTCTCGAAGCCGGCCACGCCCTGCGACGACGCGAGATAGACATCGCCCATCCCACCGCGCCCGAGCAGCTGGACGACGCGATACCGCCCGATCTGCGGATCACCCTCCCCCATCCGCCAACGATACACCGCGGCGATGCGCGGGGTGCCCGAACCCGCGCTCGTCAGGATCGCGAACAGCCGGGCCGTTCGCCGTCCCCGGTGCTCAGCTGCCGCAGGTGGTTCGAGTAGAGTCACCACATGGGAGGCACCGAGGGTCGGATCGGGATCGTCGTGCCCGACTTCGCGCGCACGGCTGACAAGCCGATCACGCTGTCCCGCTGGACCAAGAAAGCTGGCCAGCGGGTCCGAGAAGGCGATCGGATCGCCGAGCTCATGTGCGACAAGGCAGAGCTCGAGCTCGCGGCACCGGGAGCCGGCGTGCTGGTGGATCTCTCGACCAGCTACGACCGCGAGCTCGCCGTGGGAGAGGTGATCGGGTGGATCGATCCCTCGCTCGAGGCGTGGATCTGGGACCCACCACCGGAGCATCCGACCGCGATCGGGCGTTGCCGGTACTGTACGGCGCTGCTGTTCCCCGGGGACCTTCGCTGCCGCAACTGCGCCGCGCTCCTCTGACGAGACACAGGACCGGCATACTCGACCGCCTCGCCGAGGTGGTTCGCAGCCGCGCATCTGGTGTTCCAGCGGGAACGCGACGTGGTTCGCTACGGACCCGCCCGAGAGCACCGCGTGCGGCCCGTCTTCACCGCGGCGAGACCGCGAACCCGATGGCGCCGCCGAAGTACTGATCGGTCGCGCCGCCGGCGATCCACGGGTCACCGGGCTCGGGGTTCATCGCGAAGAAGTAGCGGCGCAGATCGAGGCGGGCCTGGACGTCGAGCCACGGCGTG
>JAEUJX010000236.1 GCA_016794545.1 Myxococcales bacterium | reverse complement strand
GCCCGCGCCGGTGTTGGCGACGACGACGGCGAGGCGCAGCTTCGTACCGCCGCGCTGCTTGACGGTGTGCTCGAGCCAGCGCAGCAGCTGCGTGCCGATGCCCATGCCGCGCACGCGCGGGGCGACGAAGATCAGCCCGAGGTACCAGGTCTCGGCGTCGGGGTAGCCCTCGATCATCTCCATCACGATGCCCTCGCTGACCCACAGCCACTTGCGGTCGGGCGTCACGCCGGGCGGCGCCTCGGCCATCAGGTGCTGGGCCTCGTCGGGGCGGAGCGCGGCACCCTCGAGGAGCTCCCACGTCGCGGGATCGCTGGCGAGCACGTTCTGGATCGTCGCGAGGTCGGCCGGGTCGAGCTCGGACGCGCGGCGGAGGCGGCTCACGGCTGGGCGGAGGTCTCGGCGTCGAGCAGCGGATCGCGCTCGGTCTCCTCGGCGTCGGGCTCCGCGCCGGGCTCGGCGGTCGGCGAGGGCGGCGGCGGCGCGGCCACGGCGGGGGCCGGCGGCGGCGGAGCGAGCGGGTTCACCTTCGTGGTGCGCGCGACGTAGGTGCACAGCGCGCTGATCACCTGATCGTGGGCGCGGCGGACGGCGCCCTTCGAGAGCGGGCGCTTGGTGTTCGTGACGAGCGCGAACGCGAGCGGGCGCTCCGGGTCGACGTCGAGGAGGCCCGACATCGCGATGACCGTCGATAGCGTGCCGGTCTTGCCGCGGACGCGGGCGCCGAGGTCGGTGCCGCGGACGCGGTGGCGGAGCGTGCCGTCGGTGCCCGCGATCGCGAGCGTGGACATCCAGGTCGCGCCGAGCGCGGCGTCGCTGTCGGGCGCGTACCCGGCGGCGCTGCGGACGATCTTGACGAGCTCCGCCGGCGAGATCCGCGTGCGGTACGAGAGGCCGGAGCCGGTGTCGACGTACAGCTCGCTGCGCTTGATGTGCGGGTGGCGATCGAGCCACGCGTACATCGCCTCGAGCGCGAGCTCCATGGACGGTTGCTGCCGCTTCGCGAGCGCGGCGGCCGTCATGATCACGCGATCGGCGAGCCAGTTGATCGACCACTTGTTGATGCGCGTGACGATGTCGGCGAGCGGGCGTGACTCGTGGCGGGCGAGCTCCTCGGGCAGCGTGCCGAAGCCGACCGAGTCGCCGACGAACTCGCCGAGCTCGCGAACCTCGAGATCGCCGGAGACCGTGACCCCGTGCGCGACGAGGCCGGCCTTCAGCGCGTACGCGGCCGTCGCGGTGCGCTCGCGCGTCGAGAGCGGGTACATCGTGGTCGCGCCCTTGCCGAGCGTTCCCCTGACGGTGACGTGGATCTTCGGCCGCTTGTCGGGGCCCTTCGTGGTCTCGACCTTGTAGGTCAGCCGCGGCTTCTTGAGCGCGCGCTTCGCGGTCTTCGCGAGCATCGTCACGGTGACGTGATCGGCGCCCATCGGCAGCACGGCGACCGGGGGTGCACCGGGCTCGCCCGCGGTGATCTCGATCGGCAGCATCGCGCGGTAGATGCCGTCGCGCGTCGGATCGGGTCCGACGACGATGCCGCCCTCGATGCGGGTGATGCCCTTGGCCGCGATCGCCGCGGCCAGGTCGACGACGTCGGCGGACGTGAGCGTCGGGTCGTAGCTGCCGAGCAGGAAGATGTCGCCCTTGATGACGCCGGCCTCGGGCGACGGGCCGAGCACGCGCGTCGGGTAGCGGAACGTCGGGCCGAGCAGCTCGAGCGCCGCGGCCGTGGAGATCATCTTCACGTTCGAGGCGGGGTTGAACGCCTCGTCCGCGTTGATCGCGAACAGCGGCGTGCCGGTCCGCGCGTCGGCGACGTAGAGGCCGGTCTCGCCGTTGCGCAGCGGCCCGCGCAGCATGAGCGCGATCTTCTGCGCCGTCTCCTCCTCGACGGAGAGCCGGCCCTTCGCTGCGACGAGGTCCTTCATCTTGCGCTGCTCGCCGGCGATCGCGATCGTCGCGTTCACGTCGAGCGGCAGGACCGGCGCCTTCGTGCGCGGCGCGGTCGCCTTCGCCGCGATGCGCGCCTTCACGCGCGCCCGGGGCTTCGCGTCGACGACGCCCGCCAGGAGCACGAGCGCGAGCAGCGCGCGCGTCACCGCTCTCACGTGCGACCTCGCAGCATGACGTAGGTCGCGCCTTCGCCGCCATCGCTCGGCGCGGCGGTCGCCATCGCGTGCACGAGCCCGGAGAGCTCGCCGAGCAGCGCGGCGAGCACGGCCTCGCGGAGCGGCGCGCCGACCTCGCTGTGCGTGCCCTTGCCGTGCACCACGAGGACGGTGCGCCGGCCGAGCCGCTGCTGCTCGACCAGGAACGTGCGCAGATGACCCAGGGCCTTGTCGATCGTCTCGCCGTGGAGATCGAGTGTCTGTTCCGCTCGCACCTTTCCCGCCCGCAGCTGCGCGACCTGCTGGAGCGAGACCCCCGGGGCGCGGACGAGGTAGTGGCGCGCGTCGCCTTCGACGGCGAGCTTCACTTCGGGTGGCAGCTCCACCACTTTGATGACGGACTTCGGTGGTCTGACGTTCACGCGATCGCGATCGCGACCGGGCAGCGGCGTCGCGCCACCCACCGCCTCCAGGAACAACGCCTGGTCCTCGGGGGACACCAGGGGTCGTTTGGGGCGCATTCCTAGATTGTGTACTGCGAGCACGAAAAACCCGCCAGAAATCCTCGTCACGTTGAAATTGGCAACGCCCGGCGGCTTGCCCGGATCCCGCCCGCACAGGCAGCTTTGCGGGGATGGTTGCCTGTCCTCGTGTTGCGTACTTCTGCATGGAGTACGGCCTCGACGCCGCGTTTCCGATCTATGCCGGTGGCCTCGGCATCCTCGCCGGCGATCACATGAAGTCCGTCGGGGACCTCCGGGTTCCCCTGACCGGGATCGGGCTCCTCTGGGACGAGGGGTACACCCGCCAGGTGCTGAGCGCCGGCGGCACCCTCGAGGACCAGTACCCCAAGACCGTCCGCGACGCGGTGCGCCGTGTCGATGTGCGCGTCGAGGTCACCATCAAGGGCAGGGCGGTGCCGCTGCGGGCCTGGAAGGTGGAGCGCTACCTCTCCTCCGACCTCTACCTGCTGGAGCCGGAGCGCGAGGCCGACCGGTGGATCACGCAGCGCCTCTACGGGGGCGGGACCGAGGACCGCCTCGCGCAGGAGCTGGTGCTCGGGGTCGGGGGTGTCCGCCTGTGTGACGCGCTGGGCGTCGCTCCGGAGGTCTATCACTTCAACGAGGGCCACGCGGTGTTCGCCGGGCTCGAGCTCCTGCGCTCGGGCCGCTACGGCGGGAAGACGCTCGCGCAGCGGATCGCGAAGCTCAAGAAGCACATCGTGTTCACGACCCACACACCGGTCCCGGCGGGCAACGAGGTCCACGGCCTCGGCGCGATGCGCGCGGTCGATGCGGACTGCGGGTTCACCGACAAGGAGCTCGAGCAGATCGGCGGCGACCCGTTCTCGATGACCGTGGCCGGCCTGCGGCTCGCCCGGATCGCGAACGGCGTGGCCGAGCTGCACGGCGACACCGCGCGCAAGATGTGGAAGGGGACGAAGGGGGCCGCGCCGATCCTCTCGATCACCAACGGCGTGCACGTGCCGACCTGGCAGGACGCGCGCATCCGCGCCGCGCTCGTCCCCGACAAGCCGAAGAAGCAGCAGGACTCCGAGCTGTGGGCCGCGCACCAGACGATGAAGCACGAGCTGCTCGCGGAGATCGAGCGGCGCAACGGCGTGAAGCTCTCGGCCGACAAGCTGCTGATCGGCTTCGCGCGGCGCGCGGCCACGTACAAGCGCGCAGACCTGATCATCTCCGACGACAAGGCGCTGAAGAAGCTGTTCGACCGTGGCGTGCAGATCGTCTACTCCGGCAAGGCGCACCCGCGCGACACCGGCGGCAAGGCGTTGATCGGCAAGATCGTCGCCGCATCGAAGAAGTACAAGAAGCACGTCGTGTTCCTCGAGAACTACGACATGCACCTCGGCGCACTCCTGACGCGCGGCACCGACATCTGGCTCAACAACCCGCGGCGCCCGCTCGAGGCGAGCGGCACCAGCGGCATGAAGGCGGCGATGAACGGCGTGCCGAACCTGTCGATCCTCGACGGCTGGTGGCCCGAGGGCTGCCGCCACGGCGTCACCGGCTGGAAGATCGGCGATCCCGACCCGCGCGACGACGCGTTCGACGACGCCGACGCCGCGCGGATCGACAAGCGCGACCGCGAGCTGCTCTACAAGACGCTCGACAAGGACGTGCTGCCCGCGTTCGGCAAGCGCGACAGGTGGGTCGCCATCATGCGGGCCTCGATCGCGATGAGCCAGTGGCAGTTCAGCTCGGATCGAATGATCGAGGATTACGTCGCCAAGGTCTATGTCGGCGGTGGTACCGTGGGGAGATGAACACTCTCTGGGTGGTCGTCCTGACGGTGGGCCTCGCGGCCTGTGGTGGCAAGAAGGGCAACAAGGATCTCGATCAGCTGAAGAGCTGGGCCGACGAGATGTGCGCCTGCAAGGATCAGGGCTGCGCCGCGAAGGTCACGGAGAAGATGACCAAGGCGTCGCAGGAGGACAAGCGCACCATGGAGGAGCGCAAGATGAGCGAGGACGACATGAAGACGTTCAGCGCGGAGTCGAAGCGCCTCACCGAGTGCGCGATGAAAGCGAACAGCGGCGGCCAGTGAGCTGACTCGCCGGGCCGTCAGCTCGGCCGGTACAGGATCTGGCGGCGCTTGCCGCGCCACGCGAGGATGAGGTAGTCGCCGATCTGCTCGGCGGTCGCCTCGTCGAGGGCGCGGTGCGGCGTCGTGCGCAGGCACGGTGGTCGCTGGGACCGGCCCGTCAGCTCGGCCGGTACAGGATCTGGCGGCGCTTGCCGCGCCACTCGAGGATGAGGTAGTCGCCGATCTGCTCGGCGGTCGCCTCGTCGAGGGCGCGGTGCGGCGTCGTGCGCAGGCACGGGTGGTCGCCGGGGTCGCTGGCGCGCTCGTAGAAGTGCCAGTGCTCTTCCTCGCGCTGGCCGTCGAGCACGTAGGCGTCGTCGTAGCTCCAGCTCGGCGCGCCGGCGCACGCGATCGTCGAGCCATCGGCGCTGCGCACGGTCACGCGGCGGCGGTAGGTCGCGTCGAGGATCGTGTCGGTGCGCTTGGTCAGCTCCCACCACTCGGTCTCGTCGCGCAGGTGGCCGTCGTCGTCGTAGCTGGTCGCGTCCCAGCGCCAGCTGCCGGTGGTCGGCGGTGCGGCGGTCCACGGATCGTCGGGGAGCTCGGCCGTCTTGTCGTCGACCTGGAGCAGCGTCTGCGTGCCGTTCTGCCACGACACGGAGAGTCGATCGCCGTCGAGCCGAGCGGTGTACTCGCCGACATGCCGGAAGCCGTGATCGCACGGGCTTTGCTCGGCGCGGTAGCCGGTCTCGTGGATGCCGAACGCGGTCTCGGTGATCGACACGGTCACGTCGAACACCGCGCGCTGGCGGTACCACGGACGCTGGTTGCAGGCGAACGGCACGCGATCGTCGGAGCGCACCTCGACGGTGCGGACATAGCGTCCGACGAGCTCCGTCGGCACCGGGCCGGGGAGGAAGCGCCAGTGCTCGTCCTCGACGCGCGTCGTGCCTTGCTCCTGCGTGCGGAGCATCCAGCGCCAGCCGCCGACCAGCTCCGCGAGCGTGTACGTGCGGACGGGCGGCGCGGGGTGCGTGGTGCCGGGCGCGCTCGTGGGGGCAGGGCACCCGGCGAGCATCGCGAGCAGCGCGGACG
>JAEUJX010000158.1 GCA_016794545.1 Myxococcales bacterium | reverse complement strand
GGCGAGCTGGTCCCGGCGGACGTGATGCGCGAGGTCGTCGTCGAGCGGCTCGGCCGCCCCGACTGCCAGATGCTCGGCATGGTGCTCGACGGTTACCCGCCGTCGCTGGACGATCTGGACAACCTGACCGCGCACGGCGTCTCGCCCGACCTCGTGCTCCTGCTCGAGTGCTCGGACGAGACGTCCGTCGCGCGCCAGCTCGGGCGCAAGGTCCGCGCGACCGACACCGAGGAGGGGGCGCGCAAGCGGCTCGCCGTGTTTCACGAGAAGCTCGGTGCGTTCGAGGCGCTCGCGACGCGGTGGTATCCGGACAGCCTCGTCGCGCGTGTCGATGCCGAGCGATCGCCCGAGGACGTCGCGGCGTTCGCGCTCCAGACCGTGCGCAACGCGCTGCACCGGCGGCGGCACCCGCGCTCGTACTTCCCGATCCCGCCGGCCAGGCCGGCCGAGGCGCGCTCGACGCGGCTGCACTTCCACGTCGACGCCGCGGATGCGCGCGCCGTCCACGACTTCGCGCTCGACCTGCTCCGGCGGCACAAGCCCGCGCAGGGGCAGGTCAAGGTCTATCCGATCGAGCACCTCCACCTCGGGCCGCAGCACGCGCGCCTCCCGATCTACGCGCAGCTGCCGAACTTCCATCCGATCGAGAACGCCGACGACGAGGCGTTCATCACCGGGCGCCTCGGCGACGGCGATCGCGCGCTCGTGACCGCCGCGCTCGCGCTCGGCCGCGAGCGTCGCGTGATGGTCGAGCTCGAGGAGTACGTCGGCGAGTGGACGATCCGCGCGGGCGGCGAGCTGCACGCGGACGCGACGTACGAGCTGACGGATGACGATCACGCGTACCCGGCGTTCGCGGACAAGCTGTGCCGGGACATCCCGCGCTGGGAGCTCCACCACGGCTTCGACCTGCCGAAGCACGGCGAGGACGCGCCGCCGTGGCGGCTGCCCGAGCTGATCGAGGCGTGCCGGGGCGCCGGCCTCGACAACGGCGGCTGGTTCGTGTTCAAGCACGACCAGCACTGGGCGTACCGCTCGAACGAGTTCTCGGACGCGCCGGAGGCGGAGGCCCGCGAGGCGCTATTTGCCCAGGCGCACGCGCTGCGCGAGATCGTCGGCGTCGACATCGGGTGCTCGCTCGAGCGCGTGCACGGGATCTGGGTCTTCTAGCTACGGCGCGAACGCGCGGGCGCTCGCCTCGGCGACGGTCTCGAACTCCTGCTGTGCCTCGTCGTAGTCGCGCAGGAAGAACGGATCGAACAGCGGGAACAGATCTGGATAGATCGTCGCGTCGTCATCGGAGATCACGCCGAGCCTCGCGAGCCCGACGACATGGGCGCGGAACCGGGCGCGCACGTCCTCGACCTCTTCGAGCGAGAACGGGCGCGGGTCGCGCACGCGCACCGCGAGCTCGTGGGCGAGCGGCGGCACGGGCACGATCGGAGCGTAGCGGGCGAACAGCGCGAGCTGCCCGGTGAGCCAGCGGCGAAAGCCGGCCGTGCGCGAGCGGTCGGCATCGGCGCGGTGCTCGTAGGCGAGCGCCGGGGCGATCCGGCGCTGCCACACGATCTCGAACATCGCGTCGCACAGCGCGGCGAGCTCGCGCCCGCGGCCGATCTGCTCGACGACCTCGGAGATGAACCACACGCCCTGCGCGGCGAACGCGTCGGCGCCGACGAGGTCGATCCACCGGCGCACCATGTCGTTGCGCGCGACCAGGTTCTGCCAGTTCATGCGCGTCCACTGGAAGTCGGCGACGAAGAACCGCGTGTACTTCGCCGAGAACGCGGCCCAGGCCTCGGTGTCGGTCGGCAGCTCGCCGGGATCGCCGCGCAGCACGAAGCCGACGACCTGCTTCAGCAGCCACCGGAGGTCGTGCTTGCGCGCGTCGATCGCCTCGTAGAGCGGGTAGATCCGACGCTTCGCCCAGTCGTACCCGCCGTGCGCGCCGCCGCGCGCGAGCTGATCGACCATCAGCATGTCGGCGAGCACGAGCGACACGCCCTCGCTCATCATCCGGTAGGCGATGTACGCGCGCTTGTGGTCGAGCGTGTCGGCGCCGTCGAACACCAGGTCGGGCATCAGCTGGTGCATGACGTCGTGGAACATGTACGTGCCCTCGTGGATCGCATCGCCCTTGGGCACGTAGGGCAGGCCGCCGTTGAGCCCGGGGAACCAGTAGTTCCCGTCGCGCCGGCTCTTGGCGCCGCGGAAGAACACGCCCTGATCGACGACGTACGCGAGCGCGCTGGACAGCGGCGGCGACAGCGCCGTGTAGAGCGGGTGCTCGGTGAGCAGCGTCGCGTCGATCGACCAGCTCCCGGCGTCCACCTCGCTCCAGCGCAGCGTCTTCGGGGCCTTGTGGTGCAGCGAAGCGCGCGCGAACGCGGACAGGCACTGCTCGCGCGCCGAGCTCTTGAGCCCGACCGCGGCCATGCGCTCGAGCGTCGTGCCGGCCGCCGACGTGAACGCGCTGTCCCAGTCGAACACCGTCGGATCGTCGGGCCGCAGCTTGGTCGCGTCGAACGTGCCGGCGACCTCGCGAATATACGTGCGGCGCACGATCGTGCCCGCGCCGTCCCTGCTCCACGCGTGCAGCCGGCAGATGTTGCGCGCGGGCCCGACGTAGTCGCCGCCGACGAGGTCGCCCGACGGATCGAAGATGTTGCTCTCGTCGGCGAGCACGGCGCGCGCGTTCGCGAGCCAGCCCGCGAGCACCTCCGCCGACTCGGTCGGTGGCTCGACGATCAGCGCCTGCGCGTGCCGCTCGAGAAACCGCCGGTACTCGGCGATCTTCCGGCGGTTCGCCGTCATGAGGACGATCGTCACACCCGAGCTTACCGCTTGCCGCGCCCGGTCGGCACGAGACCGCGCACCCAGGCCGGCAGCCGGCCCTTCATCCGCGTGGTCAGCGCGCCGTTCGCGAACGTCGCGACCGGGCGGAACGGCTCGTCGGCGAGGCTGTTGTCGTACAGCTTCACGACCGGCACGAACGTGATCGCCTCCTTCAGGTTCGCGAGCGACCGCTCGTAGCGCGGCGCGAGTCGATCCCGCGGCACGTCGTGTCCCCCGCGCTCGACGCGCTGCTCGACGCGGAGCTCCGACAGCTCGGGGCTCGACAGTCCAATGTAGACGAGCACGACATCGTAGCCCGCCTCGACCGCGCTGCGGATCATGTCGAGCTTGCTGCCGTATGGATCGGAGAACACCGTCTCGGTGATGAAGCCCGCGCCGTCCTCGATCATCTGCGCGCGCATCGTGTCGAGCAGCCGCGCGGCCTCGATCGACTCGAGCCCGGTCTCGGTCTCGACGTTGTCGGCGTTGAGGAACGGCAGGTTCATCCGGGCGAGGAAGACCCGGTGAAACGTCGACTTTCCGGCCCCGTTGGGGCCGGCGATCACCACGAGCTGGGGCTTCATGGGACTGTCGAGCTTCTCACGCGGTCATGACAGTGAAGCCGGGGCGAGATCGCCGCTCAACGAGCCTTCGGGCGCTTGCGCGGGATCTTCACCGTCACGCGAGCATCTGCCACGGCGTGCAGCTTCGCCGATCCCCGCCGGCCCTTCGCCGCCTCGGCCGAGCGGATCGGCGTGGCCGCGGCGGCATGGCCGATGCGAGCCTCGGGATCGATCGCCGCGACCAGCGCCGGCTTCGTCACCTTCGTGCGCTTGCCATCGCGCGACACCGCGAACAGGCCCGCCGCCGTCTCCTCGTGGCGCACCTCGTTGTCGTTCTGGATCAGCTCCAGAGCCGCGGCACGACCCTCCGACGTGTCCGCGAACGCCAGCGCGTCCGCGAGACCCTCGTCGTAGCTGCGTGCCTTGAGCTTCATCATCGTGCCCGCCGAGATGGCTTGTTCCACGACCTGGCCGAGTCGAGCCCAGTGCTCGACCTGCTCCGTCAGAGACCGATCCTGTACGGCTGCGACGGAGCGCGCTCGCGTCGTCAGCGCTTCACTCAAACGGACCGGAACTCCGTTCGCCATGATCACCCCCAGTGTAGCAATGTGCTACAGGCGGTCAAGACCTTCGTCTCAGGCCCGCTTCGGCTCCCGCCTCACCTGGCTCGCCTGCTGGGCCTTCAGCACGACGTGGGACGTCATGTTGACGATTTCCTCGACGGTGGCCTCGTTCTGCATGACGGCACAGGGCTTGCCGACGCCCAGGAGGATGGGGCCGACCGCCGACGCCTGCCCGACGGTCTTCGCGATCTGGTACGCGGCATTTCCCGAGGCCAGCGACGGGAACACCAGCGTGTTCGCGCTCTTGGTGAGCCGGGAGAACCCGTAGGCGGCCTGCCGGCGGCTCGCGTCGAGCGCGAGCTCGGGCTGCATCTCGCCGTCGATCTCGAGGTCGGGCCGGCGCTCCCGGATCATCTCGAGGGTCTTGTGGATGCGCGTCACGTCGGGGTGACGAACCGAGCCAAAGTTGGAATACGAGATCATGGCGACGCGCGGCGTGATGCCGAAGCCGGCCACGGCGTCCGCCATCTGCACCGCGATGTCGGCGAGCGTCTCGGCGTCGGGGAAGATGTTGAACACGGTGTCGCCGAAGAACTTCACCGAGTTCTGCAGGATGACCATGTACATGCCGACCGCGACCTTCACGCCGGGCTGCAGGCCGAAGATCTCGAGCACGGGCCGCACGGCCTCGGGATAGTTGAGCCGCAGGCCGCTGACCATGCCGTCGGCGTCGCCGCGGTCGACCATGATCGCGCCGTAGTAGTCGCTCTTCTGGATCGCCGCCTGCGCGTTGAAGGCGGTCATGCCCTTGCGCTGGCGCAGCTCGTAGAGCCGGTCGGTGTACTTCTGGTTCTTCGCCGTGCGCGGGTCGATGACCTCGCAGCGATCGAGCAGATCGAGCGACATGTCATCGCAGAGCTGCTTGAGCTCGTCCATCCGGCCGAGCAGCACCGGCTTCGCGATCTCCTCGTCGACGATCTGCTGCACCGCGCGGAGCAGGCGCGGGCTCGCGGCGTGCGTGAACACGATGCGGCGCGGATCACGCTGCGCCTCCTTCTGCATCGCCTGCATGATCGAGTACGCCGCGTTCGAGCTCTTCGCCATCAGCCGATTGCGGTACTCGTCGACGTCGAACTTGATGCGCGCGACCCCCGACTCCATCGCCGCCTTCGCGACGGCGGGCGCGACCCACCACAGCACGCGCGGGTCGAACGGCTTCGGGATGAAGTAGTCCGGCCCCATCTTCAGCGCCTTGCCGCCGTAGGCCATGATCACGGAGTCGGGCACGGGCTCGCGCGTCAGCTCGGCGAGCGCGCGCGCCGCGGCGAGCTTCATCTCCTCGGAGACCGTCGTCGCGCGGCAGTCGAGCGCGCCGCGGAAGATGTACGGGAAGCCGAGGACGTTGTTGACCTGGTTCGGGAAGTCCGAGCGACCGGTCGCGACGATCGCGTCGGGCCGCGCGGTGATCGCGTCGGGATAGCTGATCTCCGGATCGGGGTTCGCGAGCGCGAACACGATCGGCCGGTCGGCCATCGTCTTCAGCATCTCCGGCGTGACGGTGTTCGCGACCGACACGCCCATGAACATGTCGGCGTCCTTCATCGCGTCGGCGAGCGTGCGGCGACCGTCGTCGGCGATCGCGAACGACGCTTTCTGCCGGTTGAGATCGGTCCGGCCGTCGTGGATCACGCCCTTCGAGTCGACGAGCACCACGTTGGTGCGCGACATCCCGAGCGCGCAGAAGAACTCGACGCACGCGATCGCTGCGGCGCCCGCCCCCGACACGACGAGCTTGATGTCGGCGAGCGGCTTCCTCGCGAGCTCCGCGGCGTTGATCAGCCCGGCGCCCGAGATGATCGCGGTGCCGTGCTGGTCGTCGTGGAACACCGGGATGCGCATGCGCTGGCGCAGCTTCTCCTCGATCTCGAAGCACGACGGCGCCGAGATGTCCTCGAGGTTGATGCCGCCGAACGTCGGCTCGAGTGCCGCGACGATGTCGACGAACTTGTCGACGTCCTTCTCCGCGATCTCGAGATCGAACACGTCGATGTCGGCGAACTTCTTGAACAGGCACGCCTTACCCTCCATCACCGGCTTGCCGGCGGCGGGGCCGATGTCGCCGAGGCCGAGCACCGCGGTGCCGTTCGAGATCACGGCGACGAGGTTCGAGCGCGCGGTGTACTCCCACGACTTCTCCTCGTCTGCCGCGATCTCGAGGCACGGCTCCGCGACCCCGGGCGTGTAGGCGAGCGACAGGTCGATCTGGCTCACCAGGGGCTTGGTCGGCACGACCTCCAGCTTCCCCTTGCGTCCGCGGCGGTGGTACTCGAGTGCGTCTTCCTTCCGACCCATCGGGGAACCCTAGATCCGCGGCATCACAGGTGCAATCCTGAGGCGTGTCCGACGACCTTCCGCGGCGGTTCGACGCACTGATCGGCGCGCTCGTGGAGCGCGCCCTGGTGCCGGCACGCCTTCGTGACGCGGTTTCGCGCGTCCGGGCCGACGAGCGCCCGCGCGTCCACCTCGCCATCTACGGGGACAAGTACCAGCTGGAGTCACCCGACATCGACTGCGCCGCGCGCCTCCACCTGTGCGGCGGGCGCTGCTGCTCGTTCGACGTGCTGCTCTCCGAGCAGGACGTGGAGGAGGGCGGTATCCCGTGGGTGCTCGACCGGCCCTACGAGCTGCCGCGGGATCGCGACACGCGCCGCTGCGCCTGCATGGACGAGGCCGGCGCGTGCACGATCTACGACCGCCGCCCCGGCGCCTGCCGAACGTACGACTGCCGCGAAGATCGGCGCGTGTGGATCGACTTCGCGGCGCGCATCCCGGCGCCGCGCGGTTAGGGGGCCCTCAGTCCGGCAGCGGGATGAGCTCGACGTCGTCGCCGGGGATGCTCGGGAAGCGGCGCTCTCTCCAGTCGGCCTTCGCCTGCTCGATCCGCTCGGCGGAGGACGACACGAAGTTCCAGTACATCCGGCGCGGCGGACCGTCGAGCGGATCGCCGCCGAGCAGCACGCAGCGCGTGCCGGCGTCGAGCTCGAGGCAGACCGTGCGGTCCTGCTTGAACACGAGCATGCGGCGCTCCCCGGCGTCGAACGCGTCGCCGCCGAGGCGCATGGTGCCGGCCACGGCGTAGGCCGCGCGCTCCGCGTAGTCGGGCAGCTCGATGCGCGCGTCGCGCCGCGCCTCGATGTCGACGTAGAACAGGCGCGACAGCGTCTTCACCGGCGAGCGCAGACCGAAGGCCTCGCCGGCGAGCACGCGCACGACCGCGCCGTCGATCATCGTCTCGGGCAGCGTCTCGGCCGGGTAGTGATCGAAGGCGGGCTCGGCCTCCTCGTGCGCGACCGGCAGGCCGCACCACAGCTGGAGGCCGTGCATCACGTCGCCGGCGCGTGCGGGCGGCGGGCGCTCGGAGTGCACGATGCCGCGGCCGGCGGTCATCCAGTTGATCGCGCCGGGCGTGATCGACTGCACGCTGCCGAGGCTGTCGCGGTGGACGACCTCGCCGGAGAACAGGTACGTCACGGTCGCGAGCGCGATGTGCGGGTGCGGGCGCACGTCGTGGTGCTCGCCCTCGGCGAGCGTGATCGGGCCCATGTGGTCGAAGAACAGGAACGGCCCGACCGCGCGGCGGTGCACGTAGGGCAGCACGCGTGCGACGGAGATGTCGCCGGCCTTGCGCGCGCGAGGCTCGATGACGAGCTCGAGGTCGTCGGTCATCCGTCGACCAGGATCTGCGCCTCGAGGCGCGCGGCGATGGCGAGCATGCGGAGGAACGCGGCGAGCTGCTCGATGTCGGCGTCGGGCTCCGGGGGGATGTG